>DASQBG010000116.1:0-25038 GCA_035635335.1 Myxococcales bacterium
CTGTCACAGTCGGTGTCGCAGTCGCTGTCGGCGTCGCTGTCGTAGTCGGTGTCGCTGTCGCAGTCGGCGTCGCTGTCGCACTCGGCGTCGCTGTCACAGTCGGTGTCGCTGTCGCAGTCGCTGTCGCTGTCGGTCCCGCTGTCGCTGTCGCACGTCCCCCAAGCGCCAGGGTGAGGTCCCGCAGGAACACCCCGTCGCCCTCGGTCTGCGCCCGTACGGTCGCCAGCAGCGCCCCGTCCTG
The DNA here is from genome assembly GCA_035635335.1 of Myxococcales bacterium. Taxonomy (GTDB): domain Bacteria; phylum Myxococcota; class Myxococcia; order Myxococcales; family 40CM-4-68-19; genus VBKO01. The sequence continues at coordinate 242 of DASQBG010000116.1, forward strand.
CAGGGCGCGGACCTCCATCTCCGGCTTCACTCCCGCCACCCCGCTCACCTCGACCCGCAGGAACTGTCCCGGCTTCGCGTCGCGCACCTCGACGCGATACCAGTCCTCGTCCTCCGCCCACCCGTACGTCCCGAAGACCGGCTTCCCCACCGCGACCGCGGTCGCGTCGACGGCCCGATCGTTCGGCTCCAGCTCGTGGCCCTCGACCGGCGCGGTGCCCACCACGCTCAGCTTGTAAGGTCCCGCCTCCGCGCTCGAGGCGCGCACGAAGCAGGACTCCATGCAGGCGATCGCGGGCACCAGCAGCGGCTCGCCGTCCGTGCGCAGCTTGAGCATCCGGTTGCGGTCCCGGTCGAGCACTTCCAGCTCGGCCGCGTGGGGTGGCGAAAGCTCCACCCGCAGCGCGAGCGTGCGGCCCGGGCCGGGCGCGACGCGATACCAGTCGTCGTCGGCCGACCGCGGCCGCGGCGGCGCGAAGCTGCCCGTCACGACGGCGCGGTCCGGAAGCTGCTGCGCGTGCAGGTAGTCGTTCGGCTCGTGCTCGGCGACTTCCTCCGGCGGGGGTGGGCCGGGAGGGGGAGCGGGCGGCGGCGGCTCGGACCTGGTGCACGCAAAGAGCAACGAGGCGGCGGCGAGCAGGCTGCGCGCCGCCACTCGTGCGGGAGCGGCGCCGCGCCAAGCTACCGATGCGATGCGCCCGCTCCGGCCTGGCGCGAGGAGAACTCGCGGAAGAACCCGACGATGCCGGCGATCATCTCCTTCGCCGAGTCGCCGTCGGTGGCGAAGTCCGCAGACTCGAGCCAGATCCCGCCGCAGCTCTCGCACGTCTCGTACACCAGCGGGTTGCGCTTGTGCTGGCTCTCGATGGCGAGCAGACCGACGTTGTCGACCGGACACTCGCCGGTGTCGGAGTCGGGATTCGCGCGCCCGCTCATGCCCTCCAGCGTGGGCAGGCCGGCGTGGAGGAGGATCCGGTTCAGGTCCGCGACGTCGAGCCAGAGACCGCCGCACTCTCCGCAGCGGAAGAGGACACGGTCCCCTCCCTCGGTGAGCTCGACCATCTCGACGCTGTCTCGCGGGCATTCCATGGTGCTCTGGCTCCGATCTTGGGGATTCCGGGAGTCTAGCAGGCCCCGTGCCCGGCAGGCTACCCGAGCGGCGCCGCGCGCCTGCTACCGCCGCGCGACCTCACGGGCCCCTCGCTTGCACGCGACGCACCCGGGCGCCCAGCGACCGCAGCTTGCTCTCCAGCGCCTCGTACCCGCGGTCCAGGTGGTAGACCCGGTGCACGGTCGTCACTCCCTCGGCCCGCAGGCCGGCCAGCACCAGCGAGGCGGAGGCGCGCAGGTCGGTGGCCATCACCGGCGCCCCGGACAGCTTCGGAACCCCCTTGACCACCGCGGTGTGTCCGTCCACGTGGATCTCGGCGCCCATGCGCGACAGCTCCTGCACGTGCATGAAGCGGTTCTCGAAAACGGTCTCCACCACGCGCGCCGCGCCGCGCGCGACCGTCATGCACGCCATGAGCTGGGCTTGCAGGTCGGTGGGGAACCCCGGGAACGGCCCCGTCACGAAGTCGACCGCCTCCGGAGTCGCCGGAGCCCGCAGCCGGAGCCCGTCGCGCTCGGGCACGATGGCGGCGCCCGCCTCGCGCATCTTGACCAGCAGCGCGTCCATGTCCTCGGCGCGGGCCCGCCGGACCAGCACGTCGCCGCCGGTGATGAGCGCGGCCGCGAGCAGCGTGCCCGCCTCGATGCGGTCGGGGATCACCTCGATCTCGACGGGCCGCAGCTCGCGCACTCCCTCCACCGCGATCATCGAGGTGCCGGCGCCCTCGATGCGGGCGCCCATCCGGGTGAGCACGGACGCCAGCGCGGTCACCTCGGGCTCGCGCGCGCAGTTTTCCAGCACGGTCCGCCCCTCGGCGAGCGCCGCCGCCATCATCAGATTCTCGGTCCCGGTCACCGTCGGAAGGTCGAAGACGACCTGGGCGCCGCGCAGCCTCTTCGCGATCGCCTCGACGTAGCCGTGCGCCAGCTCGATGTGCGCTCCCAGCGCCGCGAGCCCCTTGAGGTGCTGATCGATGGGCCGCGCGCCGATCGCGCAGCCTCCCGGCAACGAGACGCGCGCGCGCCCGAGGCGGGCCACCAGCGGCCCCAGGACCAGCACCGACGCGCGCATCGTCTTGACCAGCTCGTAGGGCGCCTCCGGACGGGGCAGGTCCGTCGCGTCCACTTCCAGCGTGTGCCCGCCGGTCCCGGCCTCCCGCGCGACCTTGGCGCCCAGGTGCGACAGGAGGCGCCCCATGGTGCGGATGTCCGCCAGCTCGGGGACGTTGCGGAAGACGCTGCGCCCCGGCGCGAGCAGCGCCGCCGCGATCTGCGGCAGCGTGGCGTTCTTCGACCCGCTCACCTCCACCTCCCCCTTCAGCGGAACTCCACCCTCGATCTCGATCGCATCCATCCGGGCTCCTATGGCTTGCTCGCCACCACGTGACGGTCGAGTCCGGCGAGGTCCTTCACCGCGCGGACGCCGGTGAAGCCGGCCTGGGTGCACAGATCGCACACCTTCGCCGCGAGCGGGGGATCGATCTCCACGCCGAACAGACCGCCGGGCAAAAGCCAGTCGCCGGCGCCGGCGACGATGCGGCGGATCACCGCCAGGCCCCCTTCCGGGGCGAAGATCGCCTCGGCCGGCTCATGGTCGACGATCTCCGGCGCGAGGCGCGCCCGGTCGTGCTCCGGGACATAGGGCGGATTGGCCACCACCGCCTGGTATCGCTCGCGGGCGGGGAGCGCGGCGAACAGATCGCCCTCGAAGACGCGCACGCGCCCGGGCGCCAGCGCCTCGGCGTTCTCGCGCGCCGCCGCCGCCGCTTCCGGCGACCTCTCGACCAGGTCGGCACCCGCCCCCGGCAGCTCCGCGGCGATGGAGACGCCCACGGCGCCCGAGCCCGCGCACAGGTCCAGCGCGCGCCCGTCCGCCGGGAGCGCTTCGATCGCGAGCTGCACGAGCAGCTCGGTCTCTGGCCGGGGGATGAACACGCCGGGCCGCACGCGGAACCGACGACCGTAGAACTCGCGCGCGCCGAGGATGTACGCGACCGGCTCCCGCTTCCCGCGACGTCGCAAGAGAGGCTTCACGCGAGCCAGCTCCTCGGCCGAGAGCGGCTTGTCGAAATCGACGTACAGCCGGGTGCGCGAGCAGGACAGCGCGTGCGCGAGGAGCAGCTCGGCGTCCAGGCGCGGCGACTCGACTCCCCTCTGCGCCAGCCATTCCCGCGCCCAGGTCAGCAGGGCGCGCACCGTCCAGCTCTCCGCCATCACGGCTTGCGCGCCGAGACGACGCGCTCCACTCCCTCCGCGTCCCGGTGCGCGCGGCACTCGCGCATGCCGGTGCGCTCGAGCAGCGCCGCCACCGCGGCGACCTGCGAGGGGTCGCATTCCTGGGCGTACGCGCCTCCCGGCCGCAGCCAGCCGGGCAACTCTTCGATGAGGCGCCTCACCACGTCCAGCCCGTCGGGACCGCCGAAGAACGACACGTGCGGCTCGTGGTCGATGACCTCCTGCGGGAGCTTCGTCCCGTCCGGCACCCAGGGCGGGTTGGCGGTGATCAGCGCGTACTTGCCGCGCCGCTCGGGAGGCAGCGGCGTGAACAGGTCGCCCGCGAAGCAACGCCCGCGCCCCGGGACGAGCCGCTCGACGTTCTCGCGCGCCAGCTCGATCGCCTCCTCGGACACGTCGGCGAGATCGACCTGCAACCCCGGCCGCGCCTTGGCCACGCAGATGCCGGCGGCTCCGATGCCGCAGGCGAGGTCCAGCGCAAACCCCTGGGCGTCCTCGCGCACGCGCGCGAGCCCTGCGCCGATCAGCACCGGCAGGTCGAGCCGGGGGATGAACCCGCGGCCGTCCACCTTGAAGCGCACCCCGAGGATCTCCACCGCGCCCACCAGGTACCCGGTCGGCTCCAGGGACAGGCGGCGCTGCAGGAGCCGCAAGAAGGCGCCGTGTCCGCGGGCGTCTAGCCGCTCCCGCGCCATCTCCCGGAGCTGGGCGGGCAACACGCCCAGCGCATGGGCCAGGAGCTCGCGCGCCTCCTGCGCCGGGTCCTCGCTGAGCAGCTCCGGGGCGCGCATGCGCTCCGTGGTTGCGTCGAGCAGCTCGGCGACCGTGGGCAAGCTCACGTGGCGGCCGCCTGCGCCCCGCCTTGCATCTGCTGCCGCAGCGCCTCCGCCTGGAAATACGTCCGGCAGGCGACGATCACGTCGTCGATGTCGCCGTCCATCACCGCCTGGAGGTTGTGCCGGGTGAGCCCGATGCGATGGTCGGTCAGGCGATCCTGCGGGAAATTGTAGGTGCGGATCTTCTCGCTGCGGTCGCCGGTGCCCACCTGGCTGCGGCGCGCGGCGTCGCGCGCCTGCGTCTGCTTCTCCAGCTCCATCTCGTACAGCTTGGTGCGCAGCATGTTCAGCGCCATGGCGCGGTTCTTGATCTGCGATTTCTCCTGCTGGCACTTCACCACCACGCCGCTGGGCTTGTGGGTGAGCCGGACCGCGCTGTCGGTGGTGTTCACGCTCTGGCCGCCCGCGCCGGTCGAGCGCATCACGTCCATCTGGATGTCGGCGGGGTTGATCTGGACGTCCACGTCCTTCGCTTCCGGCATCACGGAGACGGTGACGGTGCTGGTGTGGATACGCCCCTGCGCTTCCGTGGCGGGGACGCGCTGCACCCGGTGCACGCCCGATTCGTACTTGAGGCTGGAGTAGATGCCCTCGCCGGAGACGGTGACGGTCGCGTCCTTGAGGCCCCCCGCGGCGTTCTCGCTCGAGTCCACCACCGTCGCCCGCCAGCCCTTCCGCTCGGCGTAGCGCAGATACATCCGCACCACCTGGGCGGCGAACAGCCCGGCCTCGTCGCCTCCGGCGCCCGCGCGTACCTCTAGGATCACGTCCCGCTCGTCGTTGGGGTCCTTGGGGAGGAGCAGGATCTTGAGCTTCGCCTCAAGTTGCTCCGCGCGGGCACGGAGGCCGGGAAGCTCGTCCTTCGCCATCTGGCGCATCTCGGCTTCCGCGTCGTTCAGCGCGGCCTGGTAGTCGGCGATCTCCGCGCGGAGGAGCTTCAGCTCGCGAAATGCCTTCACCAGCGGCTCGAGTTGGGAACGCTCCTTGGTAGTCTGGCGGTATCGCGCCTGATCGGAGAGCACGCCCGGGTCGCCCAGATCGGCTTCCAGGCGCTCAAATGTGTGCTCGATTTCTTGCAGCTTGTCGTCCACGGCCCGGCCATCCGCTCCAGAGGGCTGCGGACCGTATCCGCGCACCTGCCGGAATGCAACCGCCGTAGCGGCCAGGGCGGCGCCGCGATTTTCGTTCTATAAGTCCCCGTTCCGCCGACAAGGAAAGCGATGCCCCTCGACACGCAAGTCGTCTCCGCCAAGCCGATCTCCCACCCCTGCGATCTCCTCGCCGTCCTGGTGCGCGAGGGCGCGGTGTCGGATGGGAAGATCTCCGACGCGCACCTGGGCGATCTGGACCGCGCCCTGGGGGGCCTCCTCGGCGCGGTCGCCGCGCAGGAGGAGTTCACCGGCAAGGAAGGCCAGCAGCTCGCGCTGCACACCCACGCCAAGGTGGCCGCGCAGCGCCTCCTGGTCCTGGGCATCGGGAAGCACGGCGATCCCGACCGGGCGCGCGACGCCCTCCGCGCCGCCGCCGCGCGGGCGGTGAAGGCCGCGCGCCTTGCCGGCGCTCGGACGCTCGGCCTCGTCTGGCCGCACGGCGAGGCGGTCCGGTCGGAGAAGGCGGAAGGTCATGACGGCGTCGAGCGAGACGTGCAGGCGCTGGCCGAGGGCGCCTCGCTGGGGGGGTACTCCTTCGACAAGTACAAGCGCGAGAAGAAGCCGCTCAAGCTCGCGCGGGTGCAAATCCTGGCCCGCGACGAGCGCGCCGCCCGGCGCGGAGGCGAAGCCAAGGCGCGCGCCGGGCTCTCCGCGGCAGCCCGGCTGGGCTCGCGCATCGCGGAGGCGACCTGCCTCGCCCGGGACCTGGTCAACGAGCCGGCCGGGCGCGTGACGCCGGGCGAGCTGGCCGCGACCGCGCGAGAGGTGGCGCGCGCGAGCGGGCTCCAGATAGAGGTGCTCGGCCCGCCGCAGATCCGGAAGCTGAAGATGAACCTCTTCCTCGGCGTCGCCCAGGGCAGCGCCGAGGAGCCGCGGCTGGTCCGCCTGAGCTACGTCCCGCGCGGCAAGGCAGCCGGGAAGCCGGTCGCGCTGGTGGGCAAGGCGATCACCTTCGACTCCGGCGGCCTGTCGCTCAAGACCGCGCAGGGCATGGAGGACATGAAGACCGACATGGCCGGCGCCGCCGCCGTGATCGCCGCCATGTCCCTGGTGCCCGAGATCGCGCCGCCGTTCCCGGTGCACGGCTATTTCGGCGCCTGCGAGAACCTGCCCAGCGGTACCGCGTACAAGCCGGGCGACGTGCTGGTGGGACGCAACGGCGTGTCCGTCGAGGTGCTCAACACCGATGCCGAGGGCCGTCTGGTGCTCGGCGACGTCCTCGCCTGGGCGGCGGAGGACCAGCCGGCGGCCATCGTCGATCTCGCCACGCTCACGGGCGCCATCCTGGTCGCGCTCGGACCGTGGACGGCTGGCCTCTTCTCCAACGACGAAGGGCTCGCCGGCGAGGTGCAGGCCGCCGCCACGGCCGCCGGAGAATCGGTGTGGCGCATGCCGCTGCCGCCCGAGATGGAAGAGCTGATCAAGAGCCCGGTGGCCGACCTCAAGAACACCGGCGGCCGGTACGGCGGCTCGATCAATGCCGCGCTCTTCCTGCAGCATTTCGTGGGCAAGACGCCGTGGGCGCACCTCGACATCGCCGGACCGAGCTCGCTGGACAAGGAGAAGGGCTACAACCCTCGGGGAGGCACGGGAGCCGGGGTGCGCCTCGTCGCCGAATGGCTGAGGAGGCGGGCCACGCAGCGGCATTGAAAGGCGCCGGTAGGTAGGAACGCTCAAGGCGGTGGCGCCAGCAGCGCCGGGACGGAGCGCTGGGGCTCGCCGCCGCGGACCTCTACTCTTCCGCCTTCCAGCAGGCACACATCGACCTCGCTGCGGATGCCGAAGCGGTTGCCGAGGTAGATGCCCGGCTCGACCGACGAGCAGGTGCCGGCCAGATGGCGGCGGCTGTCGCGCGTCTCGAAGTCGTCGTTGTTCACGCCGTCGCCGTGGACGCGCACGTCGATGCTGTGCCCGGTGCGGTGCAGGATCTGCTCGCCGAACCCGGCCCGCTCGATCACCTCGCGAGCAGCGCGATCGACGTCCGCGCCGGTCACCGGGCGCGTCGCGGGCCAGCGCTGCCGCAGCAGATCGAGGGCCGCGTCCCGCGCCTGGAACACGACGGCGGCCACCCGCTGGATCTCGTCCGGCACGCGCTCTCCCAGGAAGTACACGCGCGTCAGATCGCCCTGGATGGCGTGCGGACCGGTGCCGAGCCGGCCGGTGAAATCGAGCAGGAGCAGGCTGTTCCGGCCGGCGATCCCGTCCTGCGCCTCCGAGTGCGGATCGGCTGAATGCGCGTCGACGGCGACGATCGCCCCCGCCTCGGCGAGGCCCTGCTCCGCCATGCGCTGGCGGGCGAACTCGCCCAGCTCGCGCTCGGTCGCCGGCTGGCCCGCGCGCAGCCGGCGCGCCGCTTCCTGCGCGGTCGCCTCCTGCGCCTGGGCCAGTAGCTCGGCGGCGATCGCCTGCGAGGCGAGCTCCTCGGAGGTCAGCACGCTCCCGATCTGCGCCACCAGCTCGGCGCTGGAGACCACCTCCGGGCCCATCGCGCGGACCAGCTCGACCGCGCCCGCGTCGACGCGCGACACGGTGGGGATCTCGTTGCGCGGCGAGTACTGCATGGCCACGCGGCGCGCCCCGCGCAGGATGCGTCCCAGCTCGCGGTCGCGCACCCGCCACGACGCGTAGGTGGCGGCCGGCCCCGGCACTCCGTCGAGCGCGTGCGGCTCGATCGCGTGCACCAGCTTCTGCGGCTGCCCGCGCGCGGGCACGAAGCAGTACCAGCGCCGGGTGCGGATGCCGCGCGGGTCGAGGCCCAGCACGCGGTAGGCGATCGGGTCCGAGCCGCGGAAATCGTAGAAGAGCCAGCCCTCGAGCTTCTGCTGCTGCAGCGCCGCCTGGATGCGCGCGAGCTGCTCGGGCGCCAGGCCTGCCGGCGCGGCGGGCGCGCTCGCGGGCGGGGTTGCGGTCGGGATCGGGGTCGCGGTCGGAGTCGTCGTCGCCTGCGCGATCATCGCCGCGACGAAGAGCGCGCTCATTTCTCCTTCCCGCCCGTCCCCGCGAACCCGTCTTCCCGGTCTCGGAACAGCACGTTGAAGGTAGTGAGCGACCCGTAGCAGCCGGTGATGTACGCCTGCAGATCGAGCTTCTCCGCGTCGGTCAGCTTGGGGTTGGCGTTGATCTTCTGCTCGAGCACGCGCAGGCGGTCCCGGATCATCACCACCTTGTGGAACAGCGACTCGAGCGGCAGCTCCTTCTGCTGCAGCGCGGGGTCCCCCGGCTTGAGCACCGCCACCCCCCCTTCCCACCTCGGCGCGAGCGGCGCGACGCCCCCGCCGCGCTCCTCGTCCATCGCTTCGCGAATCAAGTCCTTCAGCTCTTCTCGGGTCATCTCGACGACTCCAACGGGTCCGTCCGGGACCCTGGTCCTCACCTGCGGTTGGGGCTCCCGGCGGAGGGGCGCGGCCGCCTTCCTCGCGAACTGCAGCGCGACCGGAGCATCCGTCGGGCGCCCCTTGGCATCCGGAGCGCCCGCGCGCGGGACGTATGCGTCGCAGATCGGCGCCGTGCAGGGGAACTCGCCGCGATCGACGCGGATGCGGCAGGTGCCGAGCAGGAGGCCGCGTTCGGTCTCGATCACCCGGTACACCGCGCAGGTCCCGCAGATCGGCCCGTAGACGCAGACGCGCCCGATCTCGCTCGGGTCCGCGACGCAGTCCTCCACGTCGGGGCAATCCGCCCGCGGCGGCACTGGCCTCTGCGTCACCGGCTCCACGCAGGCCGAGATCGCCCGCGATCCGGCCTTGCGTCAAGGACCGGCGTACTCGACCACGCCTCCGACCACGGTCGCGGCGATGGGGACCTCCGGCAGCTCGTCGACCGCCACCTCGAGCACGTCGCGCTCGAACACGGTCAGGTCCGCGTCGTAGCCCTCGCGGATCATGCCGCGCCGCCCGTCCGCGTGCTCCGCGTACGCCGCGCCGGCGGTGAACGCCCGCAGGGCCTCGTCTCGCGTCAGCCGCTGCTCCGGCATCCAGGCCTGGCCGCCCGAGGTGCGTCGGGCGACCGCGCTGCGCAGGCCCGGTCGCGGATCGATGCTCTCGATGGGAAAGTCCGACCCGAAGGCGAGCGGCGCGCCGGAGTCCACGGCCTGCCGCCAGGCGTACGCGCCTCTCTGCCGCTCCGTCCCGCGTCCGAGCCGCGACTCGGCCCACGGGGCATCGCTGGTCGCATGGGTCGGCTGCATCGATGCGACCGCGCCCGAGGCGCGCAAGAGCTGCGCGTCGCGCGGCCGCAGGAGCTGCAGGTGCTCGACGCGCGGCCGGAGCGGCCGCAGCTCGGGCCGTGCTGCGTACGCCGAGAGCACCTCCGCGCAGGCCTGGTCGCCGATGGCGTGCACGCACGGCTGGAACCCGGCGGCCGCCACCGCGGCGATCCGCCGCCGCAGCTCGCCCGGCTCGGTCAGCCAAAGGCCGGAGTTGCCCGGGTCGTCCTGGTACGGCTCGAACAGCTTCGCCCCGCGGCTGCCCAGCGCGCCGTCGGCGAACATCTTCACCGACCGCACCGTCAGCCGGCCGATCTGGGGAGTGCGCCGCCACAGCTCCATCTGGGCGGCGAGCTTCTCCATCGGCTGCTGCCCGTCGAGCATGGCGTACACGCGCACGGGCAGCCGATCCTCCTCGGCCATCTTCCGGTAGACCTCGAGAGAGTCGCGATCCACCCCGGCGTCGTGCACCGAGGTGAGCCCGACCGCCGCCAGGGCCTTGAGCCCGCGGAAGATCAGCGCTTCGACGTCGGCGGGCGCGGGCCGCGGCATCGCCTGGAAGACGGCGCGCATGGCGTTGTCGACCAGGACGCCGGTCGGATTGCCCGCCGCATCGCGTACGATCAGGCCACCCTCCGGGTCGGGCGTCTCGCGGCTAATTCCGGCGTGCCGCAGCGCCAGGTCGTTGACCCACAGCGCATGCGAATCGCCGCGCGCCAGCGCCACGGGATGGCCGGGCACCGCCGCGCCGAGGGAGGCGGAGGTCGGCAGCCGCGGCTCGCGCCATTCGTCCTGCTTCCATCCCACGCCGCGGATCCAGGTGCCCGGCGGCACTCCCGCGGCAGCCCGGGCGGCGCGCGCGGCGCACTCGGCCTCGCTGGCGGCGCCGGAACAGTTCACCTCGCCCAGCGACCGGCCGAAGAACTGCACGTGGCCGTGCGCGTCGATCAGGCCGGGCGTGGCACAGCCAGCGCCCAGCTCGATGAAGCGCACCGACGACGAGGCGCGCTGCTCGCACTCGTCGCGGGTGCCCACGCACGCGAATCGGCCGCCCCGGATCAATGCCGCCTGCGCGCGGGGCCGCGTCGGATCCTGCGTGTGCAGGGTGCCGACGACGAGCAACTCGTCGTGCATCCCCGGGCTGTAGAGCGACGGACGGGCGGCGTCAAGCGGACAAAGAGACTGCACCACGGAGCACACGGAGGGCACGGAGATTCGGTCGCGAAAAACCCTGTCCTCCGTGAGCTCCGTGCGCTCCGTGGTGTCATTGTTTTGGCCCTCGCGGCGGGCTCCTCGCGTTATGCTCGATCCATGGACCGCGCGGGCCATCACCTCGACACGCCGCTCCTGGTCGCGCTCGCGGTGAGCTTCGTCGCGGGGCTCGTCTTCTGGACCGCCTGGCCCCTGTGGCCCTTCCGGCTGCTGGTCGTCCTGATGCACGAGAGCGGGCACGCGGCGGCGACGCTGCTGGTGGGCGGCTCCGTCGAGCGCATCCAGGTGAGACCGGACGAGGCCGGCGTGACGCTCGGCCGCATCGTGCCGTCGATGTGGCGGCAGATCGTCGTCTCCAGCGCCGGATACGTCGGATCCACCGTCTCGGGTTGCGTGCTGCTCTGGCTCGCTGCGCGCTCGCGCACGGGGCGCTGGCCTCTGCTTGCGCTGGCCGCGTGGACCGGACTGGTGGCGATCCTCTGGGTCCGCGACGGCTTCACCCTGCTCTTCGTGGGCGGCGCGGCGTTCGCGCTCGGCATGGTGGCGCGCTACGGTCCCTCCCTGCTGCGCCGCGCGCTGCTGGTGTTCCTGGCCACCTTCAGCGTGTCGTACGCTCTCTACGACATCAAGGACGACCTGCTGCACCTCGCGTCCCGTGGACCGAGCGACGCCTCGGCGCTGGCGCGCGTCACGTTCATCCCCGCGATCGTGTGGGGGGTCGGATGGGGCCTTTTGTCGCTGGGGCTCGTCGCGCTGACGCTTCGCCACATCCTCGCCTGGGGACCGCCCGGGGGTGCCCTGGCTGCGGAGACTTCGGGAGCCTCGGAGCATTCCGACAGCGCACCGCCGCCGGAACCGGCGGCGACCGGGCCTACGGAATGGTAAGACAGCTCGATGGCGCGCCCTTGGACCGTCCTTCCCCACGGCCCCCTGGAGAAGCTGGAGCCGAACCTCTGGGCCGTCGAGGGCACCATCAAGATGCCCGCCGGGGAGCTGTCGCGCCGCATGTGCATCGCGCGCCTGGGCGACGGGCGGCTGCTCCTGATGAACGGCGTACCGCTTCGCGACGAGGCGATGCGCGAGGTGGAGGCATTCGGCAAGCCCGCCTTCCTGCTGGTCCCGAACGGCTACCACCGGCTGGACATCGCCGCCTACAAGCAGCGCTATCCACAGCTGCGCGTGCTGGCGGGAGAGGGGTCCCGGAAGCGAGTCGAGGAGAAGGTCCCGGTCGACGGCAGCTGGAACGACGCTCCCCGCGATCTCGACGTGTCGGTGGAATCGCTGGGCGGCACCAAGGTGGACGAGGGGGTGGTCTCGGTGCGCAGCGGGGGGCGCGTGTCGCTGTGCTTCTTCGGCGACGCACTGATGAACCTTCCGCACAAGCCGGGGCTGGGCGGGCTCCTCTTCCGCCTGCTCGGCTCGTCCGGGCGGGCGCGCGTCACCCCTATCGCGCGCTGGTTCATCGTCGGCGACCGCGGCGTGTTCCGCGAGCACCTGCTGCGCCTCTCGGGGCGGCCCGGCCTCAAACGCCTGGTCCCGTGCCATGGCGGCCTGGTGGAGGACGACGCACCCGCCGTCCTGCGCCGCGCCGCCGAGGAGCTTTAGCGGCTCATTTCGGGGGACGCATGCGGTACCCGACGAACTGCGGCAACGACCCCAGACGCGCGAAGTAGGGGTTCTTCTCCCGCTCCCTCGCGATGCTCGAGACCGGCAGGTCCCCGTAGTCGTGGCCCGGGTAGAGCTTGAGGGTCGGATCGAGCTCCGAGATCCGCTTGAGGCTCTCGTACATCTGCTCCGGATCGCCTCCGGAGAGGTCGCAGCGCCCGCAGGCGTTGACGAACACCGTGTCGCCCGAGAACAGGCCGCCTTCCGCGCCCTCCACTTGCCAGCACGTCGAGCCCGGCGTGTGCCCGGGCGTGTGCAGTGCCCGGATGCGCATCGGCCCGACCTCCACCGCGTCGCCTCCGCGCAGGGCGGTCACCTCCCCTTGCAGCTCGGCGGGCAGCCTGGGCACGTCCGCGGCGTGCGCGTGGACACGGATGCCCCGGGCGGCCAGGAGCGCCGGCAGCCCGTTGACGTGGTCGAAGTGATGGTGGCTGACCAGCGCGTGCGTGACGGTGCGGCCGTCCTCTTCGGCCGCGCGCAGCGCCGCATCCACGTCCCAGGCGGCATCGACGATGGCCGTCTCGCGCGAGCCCTCCGCGCCGACCAGGTACACGAAGTTGTCCATCGGCCCGAGCTTCAGCTGGCGGACGTACATGACGCGTTCACAACCACACCGCGGGGCTCGCTGCAAGCCTGCCGCCGGACGGGCGAATGCCTATCTGGACGGCGTGGATCCCATCGCGCTGCTCCGGGCCCGCCTGCGCCGCGACCGACGCCTGCGGGACGCGGTGCGAGGCGTCCTGCACGCGCGACTCCCCCCGACTCGTCTCCACGGCCTGCTCCTGGCCGAACGGTCGCTGCGGAGGGTCGCCTGGGACGAGCTGTCGCGCCTGCTCTACTACCAGCCCTTGTTCGAGCTGCAGTGCGAGCGAACGGGAGAAGGCGGTCGCCTGGAGCTGGCGCCGGAGTCGAAGCTTCCGTTCGTGGACAATTGCGCGCTGGTGCTCGGCTCCGGCTGGCGCATCAGTGCTCGCACCGCCTTCCAGGGGGCACGCAACGCTCCGGGCAAGGCGCGCATCGAGATCGGCGACACGGCCTATCTGGGCTCCCGCGTGGTGGTGCGGGCCGGCCTGGGGATCCGCGTGGGCCGGCACGTGACCATCGCCGCCAACGTCGTCCTGTCCTCCGATCCCGGGCACCCGCTCGATCCGGTGGCACGCCGCACCGAGGCGGCGCCCAAGGCGGACCTGGGCCAGATGGTCATCGGCGACGACGTGTGGGTCGCTGAAGGCGCCACCCTCCTGGGTGGGATCACCGTCGGCGACGGCGCGGTCGTGGGCGCGCACGCGGTGGTGACCAAGGACGTACCTCCGCACACCGTGGTCGCCGGGAACCCGGCACGCGTCATCAAGCAGCTGGACGCGGCCCGCCTGCAGTCCGCCTGATCGGCTCAACTTCACGCCCGGCGTGCCGATTCGGCGGAGGTGCCGCTGACCGTCCCCGCGTTCGTCTCGGCCTTGTCCGCGCTGCTCGCGCTCTTCACGGGCGCATCCCTGGTGCTGATGCGCCGCTGGAGGGCCCTCTCGGCCCTCTCCGCCCGGCTGGAGGCGCGCCTCGAGCAGCGCTCCCTGGAGCTGGAGCAGGCGATGCGCGCCCTCTCTCGCACCGAGAGGCTCGCCACCGTCGGCCGCCTCGCGTCCGGAGTGGCGCACGACATCAACAATCCCGCCGCGGCGGTCTCGGGCAACCTCGAGTACGTGCTGGAATGGCGGGCGCGCGGGGGTGAGCTGCCCGACGATGCGGCCGAGGCGCTGACGGACGCCCGCGACGGAGTCCGCCGCATCGTGGACATCGTCCGCAAGCTGCTGGCCGGGACCAAGGCTGCCCGGCAGGAGGACGCGAAGGGATTCCCCGTCGCCGGGGCCGTGGCCGCCGCGGCGGACCGCGCACGCGCCGGTTTGAGGCGCGAGGTCGAGCTCGTCGTCGAGCCGCCCGCGCAGCTGTCGGCGCTCGGCAGCGCGGCGCTGGTCGAGCAGGTCCTGGTCGACCTGGCGAAGAACGGCGTGGACGCGATCCCGGAGGGCCGCGCCGGTTCCGTGCGCATCTCCGCGGTGAAGGAAGCGACCAAGGTGCTGGTCCGGGTACGCGACGACGGTATCGGCATGGACGAGGCGACCGTGGCGCGCCTCTTCGAGCCCTTCTTCACCACCGGGCCCGTGGGCAAGGGCACCGGCCTCTCGCTCGCGGTCTCTTTGGCCCTGCTCCGCAGCATCGGCGGCGACCTGCGCATCGAGAGCGAACGGGGCCGCGGCACCACCGCCACGATTCTCCTCGAGGCAGGTCCGGCCGCCGGCTAGACGTCCAGCTCCTGCACTTCGCCGGCGCGCTCCATGATGAACTTGAAGCGGGCCGAGACATCCTTGCCCAGCAGGTCGTTGATGACCTGGTTGGTCTCCTGCTCGTCTTTTGGCGCGACCGTCACGCGCAGGCTGATGCGCTTCTTCGGGTCCAGGGTGGTGCTCTTCAGCTCGTCGGCGGTCATCTCGCCCAGGCCCTTGAACCGCATGATCTGCGGCTTGGCGTTCCCCTTGACCTTCTCCTTCAGGATGCGGTCCCGGTCGGCCTCGTCGAGCGCCCACCACGTCTCCTTGCCGATGTCGATCCGGTACAGCGGAGGCTGGGCGATGTACACCGCGCCGGCTTTGATCAGCTCGAGCAGGTGCCGGTAGAAGAACGTCAGGAGCAGCGTAGCGATGTGGTGCCCGTCTGAATCCGCGTCCATCAAGAGGAAGATGCGCCCGTAGCGCAGCTTCCGTACGTCGAAGTCCGCTCCGATGCCGCAGCCGAGCGCGCTGACGATGTCCTGCAGCTCCTTGTTTTGGGCTACCTTGTCGGTCGAGGCCTGCTCCGCGTTGAGCACCTTCCCGCGGAGCGGCAGAATGGCCTGCGTGCGCCGGTCGCGCCCCTGCTTGGCCGAGCCGCCGGCGCTGTCGCCCTCGACGATGAACAGCTCGCTCTCCGAGGGGTTGGTGGAGGCGCAGTCGGCCAGCTTCCCGGGAAGGTTCAGCCGGTGCGAGACCGCCGTCTTGCGCTGCACCGCCTGGGAAGCGGCCCGCGACGCCTCGCGCGCACGCGCCGCCAGGGTGATGCGCGCCACCACCGCCTCGGCCACCGTGCGGTTGTCGTTCAGCCACTTCTCCAGGGCGGGACGCACCACTCCGTCCACCTGGGCGCTGGTCTCGGGGTTGTTGAGCCTGCCTTTGGTCTGGCCCTGGAACTGGGGCTCGATCACGTAGACGGAGAGGATCCCGACCATGCCCTCGCGGATGTCCTCCGCGGTGAGCGTCACGCCCTTGGGCGTCAGGTCGTGCGTCTCGATGTAGTTGCGCACCGCCTTCACCACGCCGCTCCGCAGGCCGGCCTCGTGGGTGCCACCCTGCGCGGTAGGGATGCCGTTCACGTAGCTGCGGACGTGCTCGTCGGTCGCCTCGGTCCAGAGCAGGGCGACCTCCATCCGTGAGTCGCCTTCCGAGGAGCGGTAGAACTGCGGGCTGGCGCCGTTCTGCGGAGGGACGGTCGGCTTGCCGTGCTCGGCGACCACCTTGGCGAGGAATTCCGCGATGCCGCCGTCGTGCTTGAAGGTCACCTCGGCGGGCGGGTCCGCGGTCTGATCGCGGAAGACCACCTCCATCCCGCGGTGCAGGTAGCTGCGGGCCTCGAGCCGATCGCGGATCATTGCCGGGTCGAACTTCAGCTTGAGCCCGAAGATCTCGGCGTCGGGCTCGAAGGTGACGCTGGTCCCGGTCCCCTTCGCCTTCCCCTCGGCCTTGAGCTTCGAGAGCGCGTGTCCCTTCGCGTAGGTCTGCACCCAGCGCTTGCCGTCGCGCTTCACCTCGGCGACCAGCTTGGAGCTGAGCGCGTTGACCACGCTGGACCCGACGCCGTGCAGGCCCCCCGAGTGGATGTAGTTCCCCTGGTCGAACTTCCCGCCCGAGTGGAGCGTGGTGAGGATCACCTCGATGGCAGGCTTCTTGTACTTGGGCATGACGTCGACGGGGATGCCCCGCCCGTCGTCGGTCACCGTCACCGTGCGGCCATCCTTTTCGAGGGTCACCTCGATGCGGGTGGCGAACCCGTTGATCACCTCGTCGACCGAGTTGTCGAGGATCTCCCAGAGCAGGTGGTGGTAGCCGGTCGTATCGGTGCCGCCGATGTACATGGCGGGCCGCTTGCGGACGGGCTCCAGCCCCTCCAGCACCTGGATGTCCTGCGCGGTGTAGCTGGTCTTCCGCGCCGCCATCACTTCTCCTCTTTCGGCTCGGGAAGCGGGACGAACGCGATCTGCCGCTGCGCCACCTTGACCTTGTCCTTCTTGACCATCTCGCGGCCCTTGCCGCCGCGCGCGGCCAGCTCGTAGGTCTTGACGCCCAGCGAGACCTTCTTGCCCTTGCTGCTCTCCAGCTCGATCCGCTGCTCCTTGTCGGTCGTGCAGAGGAACGCGATGACCTGGTCTCCGGCCGGCACCTTGATGACCGTGACGCCGCGGCCCGGCCCGGCCAGCTCGTTGACCTCCTTCACCTTGCAGACCAGCGCGTGGCTCGACTCGGTGACCACCGCGAGCAGATCCCGGTCCTCGGCGGGGACCACGCCGATCAGCTCGTCGTCCTTCCCTGGCTTGGCGTAGCGGCGGCCCGCGCGCGTGGACAGCTCGGCATGCGGGGCGAGCGGGAAGCGCAGGCCGTACCCGCGCCTCGAGACGCCGACCAGCTTCTCGGGCCGGGCCAGGCGAGGGTCCAAGGACAGCCCGCCCACCACGCGCTCCTGATCGTCGAACTTGAACAGCTTCTGCACCGGGTCGCCGTACCCGGTCGAGGCGGGGATGTCGTTGAACCGGGTCACGTAGGCGGTGCCGAAGTTCGAGAACAGCACCAGGTTGGACTTGAGCGACCCGGCCAGAACGGCCAGCACCTCGTCGCCCTCGCGCAGCCGGGTCGAGGAGGGGTCCTTCATCTCGCGCACGCGCTTGAGCCACCCGTCGCGGGTGAGCACCACGTGCGCGTCCTCGTCGGCGATGAAGGCTTCCTCGGTGTACTCGACCTCCTCGCGTCCGCCGCCGATTCGGGTGCGCCGCTCGTCCTTGTACTGAGCGGAGATCTCCTTGATCTCGTCGCGGACCACGCCCCAGCGGGCCTTGTCGGAGGCGAGCAGCGCCTTCAGCTCCTTCTGCTCGGCGCGCTTCTCCTTCGTCTCCTTCTGGACCACCAGGATCTCCAGGCGGGCCAGCTTGTAGAGCCGCATGTCGAGGATGGCGTCGGTCTGGATCTCGTCCAGCCCGAAGCGCTTCATCAGCTTCGCCGCCGCGTCCTCCTTGCCGTCGCTCTTGCGGATGATCTTGATCATCTCGTCGAGCGCGTCGTAGACCTTCTCGAACCCTTCCAGGATGTGCAGCCGCTTCTGTACTTCCTGCAGGTCGAACTGGAATCGCCTGGTGACGACCTGGAAGCGGAAATCGAGGAAGTAGCGGAGGATCTCCTTGAGCCCGAGCCGCTGGGGGGTGCCCACCTCGGGGTTCTTGCTGGGCACCAGGCAGGTGAGGTTCACGTTGAAGCTCATCTCCAACGAGGTGTGCTTGTAGAGGTACGCCATGACCAGGTCTGGATCGGCGTCGCGCTTCAGCTCCAGCACGACGCGGACGTCCTTGGTGGACTCGTCGCGCACGTCGACCAGCGGGGGCAGCTTCCGCTCGCGGACCAGGTCGCCGAACTTGGCCACCATGGAAGACTTGTTCACCGTGTACGGGATGCTGGTGACCACGATCTGCTGGCCACCCCGTGGCAGCTCCTCCAGCTTCCACTCCCCGCGGATGCGCAGCGACCCCTGGCCGGACTCGTAGATCTGGCGCAGCTCGGCGCGGGAGTTGAGCAGCTGCGCGCCGGTGGGGAAGTCCGGCCCCTTGATGAACTTGAGGAGGTCCTTGGTCTCCAGCTTCGGGTGGGCGATCAGCTCGACCAGCGCGTCGCACAGCTCCTGCACGTTGTGCGGCGGAATGTTGGTCGCCATGCCCACCGCGATGCCGGTGGTGCCGTTCATCAGGAGCTGGGGCAGGCGGGCCGGAACGACGATCGGCTCGAACATCGTGCCGTCGTAGTTCGGCCGGTAATCGATGGTGCGCTTGCTCAGCTCGGTGAGCAGCTCGGAAGCCAGCGGCGCCAGGCGGCATTCGGTGTAGCGCATCGCAGCCGCGCCATCGCCGTCCAGCGACCCGAAGTTCCCGTGCCCATCGACCAGCGGGTAGCGCAGCGAGAAGTCCTGCGCCATCCGGACGAGCGCGTCGTAGATGGCGACGTCGCCGTGCGGGTGGTACTGGCCCATGATGGTGCCGACCACCTTGGCGCACTTCTGGTACTTCGCCTCGTGGGTGAGCCGGTGGTCGTTGTACATCCCGAACACGATGCGGCGCTGCACCGGTTTCAGGCCGTCGCGCACGTCCGGCAATGCGCGGCTGGTGATGACCGAGAGGGCGTAGTTCAGGTACCGCCGGCGCGCCTCCTCGTGCAGCGCCGCGGGCACCGCGTCCCCGCCCCCGCCACCTCCGCCTTCGGGCGCGCCCCGGCGCCTCCGCGGCGGCGGCTTGTCGCCCCCCGCAAAGTCGAGCTCCTCCTGCCGCGCCTTGCGCGCCGTCGCTCTCTTCATCGCTCGGGCTTCGTAGCAGCGGGATCGGCCCGGAACAAGTTTTCAGTCCCGCGCGCGAGAGCGGAACGCCGCGCCATGAGCGCGCCCAAGCTCCGGAATTCGCGGGACTTCCCGGCGGGCGAGGGCTGCCGCGCCGGCGGCAGCCACCTCGCCCCGACCCACAGAAAAAAAATTATTTTTCCGCGATCGCCCCGTCAGGGCGGCGTCAGCTTGCGGATGGCGAAGTTGCCCTGGTCCGCGACGTAGAGGACCCCGTTCCGGCCGTCGCGCGTGATCCCGAAGGCCGCGCTGAAGCGCGCCGCGCCGGCGACGCCGTCGGCGAAGCCCGCCGTCGTCATGTCCCCCGCGATGGTGACCACGGCGTTGGTGGCCAGGTCCATCCGGCGCACCGAGAACACGTCACCGATGAAGAGGCTTGTCCCGTCGCTCACCGCGCGCCGCGGCTGGGCGAACAGCGCCTGCCTGCCCAGGCCGTCGGTGCTGACGAACCCGACCTGCGGCGCGCCCGCGACGGTGAGGACCGAATCCTCCAGAAGCGAGATCCGCCGGATGAGCCCGTAGCCGACGAAGATGTTCGTGTCTACCAGGTAGAAGAGGTCGTCCCCGACGAAGGGGAACACCAAGCCGTTCGGCCCGGCCAGGTGGGCGCCGGCCACCGTGCCGTCATCGGTGCCCGGCGAGTCCGGGACGCCCACCACCAGGCTGATCACCGGCGGGGAAGAGGCGAGCGCGACCTTCCACACCGCGAAGTGGGTGGAGTCGGCCGCGTACACGTCGGTCCCGCGCACGACGAGATCCAGGTCCTGGTCCCCCAGCGTGCTGACGCCCGGCCGGCAGTCCCACCGGCTGGGATCCGTGGCCAGGCGGGTGCCGACCAGCGTCGTCACGTTGAACGGCGGGGTGGTGCTCATCGACCGGATCGCGCACCGGTCGGCGATGAGCAGGTTGTTGCCAAAGAGCGCGACCGCGAAGGTTCGGCTGAAGCGCGCCGTCGCGCCCGGCCCGTCCGCGGTGCCGGTCGCGGTCAGCGAGCCGGCGATGGTGCTGACCGCGCCGGTGGCGAGATCGACGAGGCGGATGGCGATGCCCTGCGTCGCGCCGACCGTGCCCAGATTCCGGTCGCCGACGAAGAGCTTGGTCCTGTCGGCACTCAGCGCCGCGCTGTTGGGACCCGCGAAACGAGCCGCTGCCCCGATGCCGTCCGCGGTGCCCGCAACGCCACCCACGCCGGCGATGGTGCTGACGGTGTACGCATCGCCCCTGAAGTTGGCGCCGACGACGGCGGTCGTCCTCGCGTGGAAGTTGAGCTGCACGGAGACGGGCGGCCCGGGGCTGACCTGGAGGGTGTTGTCGTCGGCGATCCAGGTCGGCTCGGTGCCCACGACGACGAAGCCGCACGGGACGTCGAAGGCCATTCCCGAGAACAGCACGGCGCCCGTGGGTACGCCGTTCATGACCAGCGCCGCGGTGCCCTGGCCCGGCGATACGCTGAACGTCTTCGTCGCGGTGCGCGACGGCGCCGACGCGACGAGCTGGATGCAGGCGACACCGGTGGGCGTACTGAAGAGAGCGTCCACCCGCGCCTCGGAAACCTGGAGCATCTTCTGTTCGGAGCCACTGCAAGCGCACGCGAGCGCAGCCGCGCCCAGCGTGGCGAGAGAACGCATCGACATGTCGGAACCCCCCGATTGAAAGTACGGCGCGAGGATTGGAGCCGAATGCCCAATCCGATGCAAGGACCCGCCGGCCCAGGAGACGATCACGTTCGGAGATGCGGTTCAGAATTTCAAGGCGATCGCCGCACAGGGGCTGCCGCCACGGAAATCGGGCTTGAGCACCAGCGGCACCGTGTCGGCAACCGGCCACCCCTGCAGCAGCCGGTCGAGGGGACGCGAATTCTCTAGCTTGTCGGCTGCCCGGACCACCACCTGCGGAGCCGGCTTCACCGCATCCATCGGCGGCTGGGCCACCGGCTTCGGTCCACTGACGGCCACGGCAACCAACACGGCCAGCACCAGACGAAGCTAGTCACTCACTGTCGCGCAGCCAGGCCCGGCTTCGCCCTAGGCGCGGCCCTTCGGATGGTTGGGGACCGGCTCACCCTTGCCCTGCTCGGCCCGGCGCTGCTCCAGCACCTTGTGCGCCTCGTGGGTGGGAACCTCGTCGTAGTGATCGAACTCCATGGTGAAGTAGCCCATCCCCTTGGTCAGGGACCGCAGCTCGGGCGCGTAGGTGCGCAGCTCCGCGTGGGGCGCCTGGGCATGGATGAGCGTTCCCTTCGAGGTCGGCTCCATCCCCAGGATCTTCCCCCGCCGCGAGGTCACGTCCGCGATCACCTCGCCCAGCATGTCGTCGGGGACGACGATCTCCAGCCGCATCATCGGCTCGAGCAGGACAGGCTTGGCCGCGGCGAGCGCGTTCTTGAGCGCCATGGATCCGGCGATGCGGAACGCCATGTCGGAGGAGTCCACCGTGTGGAACGATCCGTCCACCAGCCGTACCCTGAAGTCGACCAGCGGGAAGCCACCCAGCGGCCCTTCCTTCGCCGCGTCGCGGACGCCGTGCTCGACCGAGGGAATGAACTGCCGGGGGATGACCCCGCCCACGATCCCGTCCTCGAACTGCACCCCGGATCCGCGGGGCAGCGGCTCCAACTCGATGTGGCAGTCCCCGTACTGCCCGCGCCCGCCGCTTTGCCGCTTGTACTTCCCTTGGGCCTTGGCGCGGATCAGCACCGTCTCGTGGTAGGCGGGGTGCGGCAGCTCGAGGTGAACGTCCACTTCGAACTTCCGCTTCAGCTTCTCGACCGCCACCTCGATGTGCACCTGCCCCATGCCCTTGAGCAGCGTCTCGTTGGTCTCGGGGTCGCGCGTCAGCTCGAGGGAGGGGTCCTCCTCGAGCAGCTTGTGCAACGCCACCCCGGCCTTCTCCTCCTGATCGCGGTCGATCTTGAGCGCATAGGAGATGACCCGCTGCGGCTTGCCGATCAGCTCCAGGCGCATCGGCGCGTCGGCCGCGGTCAGGGTGTCGCCCACGTGCACGTCGCGCAGCTTCATCAGGCCGATGATCTCGCCCGCAGACGCGGTGGGGATCTCCGCGGTGCGGTTCCCGTCGATGCGATAGAGGTGGGCGAGGATCTCCTCGGTGTTGGTGCGCGGGTTGTAGAGCTTTTGCCCGGTCTTCACCTGCCCCGAGAAGACGCGGCACGCGCTGAGCCGCCCGACGAAATGGTCGACCGTGTTGCGGAAGGCGAGCAGCGTCGGCGCCTGGTCGGCGCGCGCCGCCCGCACCATTTCTTTTCCGTGCCCGTCCTTGCCCTTGATCTCGCGCCGCGAGGTGGGGTCGGGCAGGTATCGCACGATGGCGCTGGCCAGGTCCCGCACGCCCACTCCGGGCCGCGCCGCGCAGGCCAGCACCGGCAGGAACCGCCTGCCCAGCACCGCGTGCGCGAGGGCTTCCTGGATCTGCTCCTCGCCGGGCTCCTGCCCGTCCAGGTACTTCTCCAGGAGCAGGTCGTCGGTCTCCGCCACCGCCTCCACCAGGCGGGTGCGCAGCTTCTTCGCGTCACCCACGAGCTGCTCGGGGATGTCCTCCTCGATGTACCCGCCGAATTTCCCGTCCTGCCGGCGCGCGTAGGTGTGGGCGCGCATGGTGACGAGGTCGACGACCCCGCCGAAGGAGTCGCCCAGCCCGATCGGCAGCTGCAGCGCGATGGGCTTGGCCTTGAGCGTCTTCTCGATGTCGTCCAGGGCGCGGAGGAAGCTGGCCCGGTCCTTGTCGAGCTTGTTCACGCAGGCGATGAGCGGTAGCGAACGCTCCGCCGCCATTTCCCAGTGCGCTTCCGTCTGGTGCTTCACGCCGCTCACCGCGGAGACGAGCAGCAGGCCTCCCTCGACGACGGCCAGGGATCGGTCGGTGTCGGTGAGGAAATCCGAGAACCCGGCGGTGTCGAGCAGGTTGAGCAGCACCCCCTCGTGCTCGGCGTAGGTGACGTGCGTCGCCACGGTGAAGTTCCGCTTGGCCTCCTCGGGCTCCGCGTCGAGGTGGCTGGTCGACCCGTCCTTGCTGGCCCTCGCGGGAGCGTCGTGCCGGAGCAGGGCTTCCGTGAGGGCCGTCTTTCCAGCCCCGTCGTGCGCAATCACCGCCACGTTGCGAATCTGCTTCGGATCGAGCATGGGAGTCTCCGGGTAGGCCTCTACGCTAGGATCCATCCCACAACGCCCCCTCTCTGAAAAGCACAGCGCCGCCTCACCGGCCTCCGAGGGCACAGCGCCGCCCCGGGGGCCAGCGACTGGCGGCGGCCACTGGTACGGAGGACCCATGAGACCTGTTCGCGTTGCGGCGCTCGCGCTGGTATGCGCCTCCTCGGCCGCGGCCCAGGAGCGCTCCCCCACCTCGGGGATCCCGCTGCCGTCCGGGAGCTTCGCGCTCACCGACGACGCCACCGCGCTGGCCAGGAACCCGGCCGGCCTCGGGTTCGCCCGGGGGGTCCTGCTGGAGTACGCCAACGAACGGGGCTACCGCGACGGCATGCCGCGCGCGGACGGCGGGTACTTGTCGGTGGGCGGCGGGGGCGGCACGAACGACGCGTACGCGCCGGCGGGCGCCGCGATCGGCGCCTCGCTCGAATGGCTGCACGCCGGGTCGGAGTGCACTCCGGTGACGCCGTGCTCGCGAAGGTTCACCCTGGGCGGCGCGCTCCGCGGGAGGTTCCTCTCCGTCGGAGCCGCGCACCATGGCTTTTCCAGCAGCGAGAGCGCCGACCTGGACCAGCTCGGTTCCTGGGACCTGGGGGCGCTGGCCCGGCCGCTGCGCTGGCTCTCCCTGGGGTACACCGCGGTCGACCTGAACGCCCCGCGGCTGGGCACCGTCCGGCTCCCGCGCCGACATGTGGCGGCGATGGCGGTCCGCCCGCTGCGCGAGCAGCTCACGCTGGCGGCCGACGCCACCTTCCGCTCGTGCACCGGCGACGGGCGGCCGTGCGGGGCCGAGCATCCGGACTGGGTGTTCACCGGCGAGGTTCGCCTCGTCCAAGGCCTGCAGCTCGTCGGCCAGGTAGGCCTTTCGGACGGCGGGATCTTCTCCGGACAGGTCGGGGTGCAGCTCGACCTGGCCCGGTTCGGGGTGCGGAGCGCAGCGAGCCTCCCCGGCGCGGGCGCGACCGGCAGCCAGCTCACCGTGCTCCGCCTGTCGTCCTCCGAATACCCGGGGTTGCGCATCCCGCGGCGCCGCGCCGTGGAGCTGGACCTGGACCGAACGCTCCGCCGGCCAACGTCCGGAGTGGTCGGCGTGCTGCTCGGCGAGACCCACCGGGACCCCCTCGCCCTGACCATCGAGGAGCTGCACCGGCTGGCCCACGACCCCGACGTGAAAGCGGTCGTCCTGCGGTCAGGCGGGCTCCCGCTCGGCGCGGGGCGAAGCGAGGAACTCCAGAGCGGAATCGAGGAGTTGCGCGCCGCCGGGAAGAAGGTCGCCTTTTACTTGGAATCGGCCGGAGACCTCGACTATAGTGTCGCTTCTGCGGCCGACAGGGTCTATGCGGCCCCGCAGGCAGTCTTGGCGGTCAACGGTTTCTCCGCGACGGCGCTCTTCGCCGCCGCGGGCCTCGACAAGCTCGGTGTGAAAGCGGAGTTCGTCCGCGTCGGCGCCTACAAGAACGCGCCGGACCTCTTCACCCGCAGGGACATGTCGAGCGAGCAACGTGAGGTGGTGAACGCTCTTCTGGACGACGTCTTCGGCCGCTACGTGCGGC
>DASQBG010000117.1:0-3664 GCA_035635335.1 Myxococcales bacterium
AGGAACGCTGGCTTTCCGGCCTGCCCCGCCCTCCTTCCCGCACCTTCCTCGTCCACGGCGAACCCGCCTCCCTCGAAGCCCAACGCCTCCGCCTCTCCACCAAAGGCTGGCCCGTCGAAGTCCCCTCCCCCGGAACCTCCGCCGAACTCTGACTGTTTGTTCACGCAGAGCACGCAGAGGGCGCAGAGGATTCTTTTTTTTGAGAACAAGAGCTCTGCGGGCTCTGCGATCTCTGCGTGAACCGCTGTTCGCCCTGAATGGCCGTGCCTTAGCGCTGGAGGGAGCGGTAGTCGACCATGAGGCAGCGGTCCTGGATGACGAGGATGCCGGAGCGGGCCAGGGCTTCGGCAGTGCGGTCGTCGCGGATGCCGCTCTGCAGCCAGACGGCGCGGGGGCGCTTGGCGAGCAGGTCGGGGAGGTGCTGGGCCACGTCCGCGGAGCGGCGGAAGACGTCCACGATGTCCACCTCGCCCGGCACCTCGCTGACCTTGCGGTACACCTTCTCGCCCAGGATCTCCTGCACGGCCGGGAAATAGACCGGCACGGGCACGATCGAGAGGCCCATCTTCTGCAGCGCCGCCGGCACGTAGAAGGCCGGCTGCCCGCTCTGTGCCCCGGTCTTGATCCCGAGCACCGCCACGCGTCGCGCGCTCTTGAGCAGCCCGGTGATGCGATCCTCGTCGTCCTCGATCAGGTTGCGGCGCCACTCGTCCATGCGGGCATGGTAATCCGGCTCGCCAGGAGGTGCGAATGCCGCACGCCGTCCGAGCTCCGCGGGGTCCCACCCTGTCCTGCAAGGGCTGGGTGCAGGAAGCCGCGCTGCGCATGCTGCAGAACAACCTGGACCCGGAGGTCGCGGAGAAGCCGGACGAGCTGATCGTCTACGGCGGAAGCGGCAAGGCGGCCCGCGACTGGCCCTCGTACGAGCGCATCTGCGCGTCGCTGCGGTCGCTGGAAGGCGACGAGACGTTGCTCGTGCAGAGCGGCAAGCCGGTGGGCGTCCTGCGCACGCATCCGGACGCGCCGCGGGTGCTCATCGCCAACTCGAATCTGGTCCCCAAGTGGGCCACCTGGGAGAAGTTCCGCGAGCTGGAGCGAGCGGGCCTGACGATGTACGGCCAGATGACCGCGGGCTCGTGGATCTACATCGGCACCCAGGGGATCCTCCAAGGCACTTACGAGACGTTCGTCGCCGCCGGGAGGCGGCACTTCGGCAGCGAGGATCTCTCCGGCCGGCTGGTGGTCAGCGCCGGCCTGGGCGGCATGGGCGGCGCGCAGCCCCTCGCCGCGACCATGGCCGGCGCCGTGTTCCTCGGGTTCGAGGTCGATCCGCGGCGCCTGCGCCGCAGGCTCTCGCAGCGATACCTGGACGAGGAGGCGCCCACGCTGGAGGCGGCGCTGCGGCGGGCCACGCAGGCGCGGGATCGGGGCGAGGCGGTCTCCATCGGGGTGGTCATGAACGCCGCCGATGCCTTGCCCGAGCTGGTGCGGCGCGGAGTGGTCCCCGACCTGGTCACGGATCAGACGTCTGCCCACGATCCGCTGAACGGGTACGTCCCGGCGGGACTGTCGGTGGAAGAAGCCGCCGAGCTGCGCGCCCGCGACGAGCACGAGTACGTCCGCCGCGCCCGGGCCAGCATGGCCGAGCACGTCCGCGCCATGCTGGAGCTGCGCCGCCGCGGCGCCCACGTCTTCGACTACGGCAACAACCTGCGGGCCGAGGCGCAAGAAGGTGGCGCTGCCGACGCATTCGCGTACCCTGGATTCGTGCCTGCCTACATCCGGCCGCTGTTCTGCCAGGGCGCAGGCCCTTTCCGCTGGATCGCGCTTTCCGGCGATCCGGCCGACATTCGCGCCACCGACGATGCGCTGATGGCCGAGTTCCCCGACAAGCCTGCCCTGCACCGCTGGCTGCGGCTGGCGCGCGAGCGCGTCCAGTTCCAGGGCCTGCCGGCGCGCATCTGCTGGCTGGGCTACGGCGAGCGCGCCCGCGCCGGCCTCGTGTTCAACGAGCTGGTGCGCAGCGGGCGCGTCAAGGCCCCGCTGGTGATCGGGCGCGACCACCTCGACTGCGGCTCGGTCGCCTCTCCGAACCGGGAGACCGAAGCGATGAAGGACGGCTCCGACGCGATCGCCGACTGGCCCATCCTGAACGCGCTGGTCAATGCGGTGAACGGCGCCTCCTGGGTGTCGTTCCACCACGGCGGAGGCGTCGGCATCGGCTACTCGCTGCACGCGGGGCAGGTGATCGTCGCGGACGGCACCGACGCGGCGGCGCGGCGGCTCGAGCGGGTGCTGACGGGCGATCCGGCGATGGGCATCCTGCGCCACGCGGACGCCGGATACGAGGAGGCCATCCAGGTGGCTCGCGAACGCGGCGTGCGGATTCCGGGGCTGACGCAATGATCTCACTGGTGATCCGCCATGCCCGGCTGGCGACGATGGAGGGCGCGCAGGCGGCGCCCCTGGACGGCCCGCTCGCGTTGGTCGAGGACGGCGCCGTCGCGATCGACGGCGAGCGCATCGCCTACGTCGGACCCGACCACGAGCTGGCGGAGAAGATCGCGGCCGGCGAGCTCTCGCGCGCACCGGGCGCAATGGAGATCGACGCGGCCGGGGCGCTGGTCACCCCCGGATTCGTCGATCCGCACACGCACCTGCTCTTCGCGGGCGATCGCTCCGCCGAGTTCGCGCAGCGGCTCTCGGGCGCCACCAACTCGGAGATCGCGCAGACCGGCGGGGGAATCATCTCCACCGTGCAGTCGACCCGGGCGGCGTCGGACGAGCAGCTGGTGGAAGGAGCGAGGCAGCGCCTCGCGCGCCTGGTGCGCGGCGGGGTCACCACCGTCGAGGTGAAGAGCGGCTACGGAGCTTCCATCGAGCAGGAGCTGCGGCTGCTGCGCCTCATCCGGAGGGCCGGCCAGGGCGCGAGCTGCGACGTGGTGCCCACGCTGCTCGGCCTGCACGCGGTCCCGCCGGAGATGGACCGGCACGCGTGGGTGAAGGTGGTGGCGACCGAGCTCACCTCCGAGGCCGCGAAGGAGGGGCTCGCGCACGGCTGCGACGCGTTCTGCGACAAGGGCGCGTTCACCACCGACGAGTGCCGCACGGTGCTGGAAGCGGGCGTGCGCGCGGGGCTGGTCGCCCACCTGCACGCCGACCAGCTCACGAACACCGCGGGCGCGGCGCTCGCCGCGGTGATCGGCTGCTGCAGCGCGGACCACCTCGAGCGGACCGGAGCGGCGGGCGTCGAGGCGATGGCCCGCGCCGGCACCGCGGCCGTGCTGCTGCCGCTGGCGGCGTGGTTCCTGCGCGACTCGAAGCCCGCGCAAGCCGGGCCCTTCCTCGCCGCCGGCGTCCCGGTGGCGCTGGGGTCGAACCTCAATCCGGGCAGCCAGCGCATGGAAGGGTTCTCGCTGCTGCTCGCGGCGGGGTGCCTGTTCAGCGGGCTCTCTCCGGCGCAGGCGCTGTGGGCCTGCACCGTGGGCGCCGCCCGGGCGCTGCACATGGACGATCGGGGTCGCCTCGCCCCGGGGCTGCGCGCCGACCTGGTCCTGCACGCCACTCGCGACGCGGCCCACCTGCCCTACCACGCGGGCGTCGACCACGCCCGCCTCGTCCTCCGCCGCGGCCAGGTCATCCTCGACCTCCGCCGCGATCCCCC
>DASQBG010000118.1:0-4069 GCA_035635335.1 Myxococcales bacterium
CCGCAGCCGGCGGCGGTTCCGGAAAATCTCCGAGTACCGGACGGCCAGTCGCTGCTCCTCCACGCGGCCGCGCGCGGCGCCCAGATCTACACGTGCAAGGTAAAAGCAGCGGAGCCGGCGGCATTCGAGTGGGTGCTCAAGGCGCCCGACGCGGAGTTGTTCGATCAGAGCGGCGCGAAGATCGGCCGACACTATGCCGGCCCCACTTGGGAGAGCACCGACGGTAGTCGCGTCGTCGGCGAGGTGATGCAGAGCTCGCCGGTGCAGGGCGCGGTGCCGTGGCTGCTATTGCGCGCGACATCGAACCAAGGCGCCGGCACGCTTGCGAGCGTGAAGTACATCCAGCGTGTCGACACCGCCGGCGGCCTCGCGCCGTCCGGGGGCTGCGACGCGGCACATGCAGGCGCGGAAGCGCACGTGGAGTATTCGGCGAACTATGATTTCTACGGCGCGCGCTGAGTATTCACCAACGCCCGGGTGCGACAGCCGGATCCCCTCGTCTGCTACACCGCGCCGCGCTGGGCCTCCGCGTGCAGGTCGGCCCAGTCGAGCTCCTCCTCCACACGGTGGAACGCGTCGTCTCCGATCACGCCGCGGGCGCGCAGATCGAGGAGCTTGCGGCGCTCCGCCTCCTGCGCGCGGCGCAGCGCCTCCGCATAGCGAGGCAGGTCCTCCACCTCCTCCGCTGCGGCTGGCCCGGTTCCGTCGGCGCGGCGCAGACGGGCTTCGTACTTCCGGGTGAGCAGCACCGTCATCCCGTTCTCTCCTGTGCCTTGCAGTGCCGCGAGCCCCGCGCGCGCCGTTTCGGCCCGGGCGCGCCGGATCTCACCTTCGACCGTGCCGTCGTCCTCGAGGCGGAGGAGCCGCATGAGCGGCGCAAGCGTCCCGCCCTGCAGGACGAGCGTGACGAGCACCACCGAGAAGGCGGTGAAGAGGATGAGGTCGCGCCCCGGGAACGCCGAAGGCAGGGCCAGCCCCGCGGCGAGGGTCACGATTCCGCGCATCCCACTCCACCCGATGGCGATGGCGGAGCGGAGGGAACCGCGCGAGGCGAGCTGCGGGTCGCGTGGATCGCCAGGGCGCGCCCAGCGCCCCACGAGCTCATACGCGAGCGCCCAGAGCATGCGCACGACGATCACTGCCGCGCAGACCGCCGCGGCGGTGGCCAGGTAAGCGAGCAGCTGAGGTCGATCGAGCCGCTGCAGGATGGGCCTGAGCTGCAGGCCGACCAGGATGAAGGCGAGGACGTTCAAGACGAAGACCACGACCTCCCAGACAGCGTACGAGGGAATGCGCAGCCGAGCCGGCATGCGCTCCGGCGCGCTGCGGGCGGTGAGGATGGCGTACGTCACGATGGTGATGATCCCGGAGAGCCGGAGCCGCTCGGCGAGGATCCAGACGGCGAAGGTCGTGAGGAACTGGATGATGACCGAAGTCGCCACGTCGCGCACCCGGCCGACGATGAGGAGAGTGAGGCGCGACAAGACGGCCGCGAGGAGCACGCTGCCCACCGAGACGACCACGAGCAGCGGCAGCGCCGACCACGGAGAGAAGCTTCCAGCCGCCGCGGCGGTGACGGCGAGGCGGTAGACGAGCAGCGCGCTCGCGTCGTTGAAGAGGCTTTCGCCCTCGAGGATGACGAGCAAGCGATGCGGCGGGCGCATCTGCTTGAGAACGGCGGTCGCGGCCGCGGCGTCGGGCGGGGCGACGATCGCGCCGAGCGCGATGGCCGCGGGCCAGGGCAGTCCGGGAACGCAGAGTCGGGCGACGACGGCCACAGCGCCGATCGTCACCGCCACCGCGGCGACGGCGAGGCCCACCACCGGGCGCCAGTCCCTCATCAAATCGCGCGGCGACGAGTCGAATGCCGCGTCGAGCAGGACCGGTGCCAGGAACAGGGCGAGCGCGAGCTCCGGGTCGAGCGTAACGCTCGGCACGTTGGGGAGGAGCGCGAGCCCGGCCCCGGCGAGCGCGAGAAGCGCTGGATACGGGACGCTGATGCGCCGCGCCCACGCGGAGAGGACCGCGCCGGCGAGGAGGAGCGCGATGACGAGCTCGAACAGAGGCACGGATGCACCTCGCCCACGGGTGGCGCGCCGCAGTATGCCTCAGCGTCCGCCTGGTCGGTCAGGGCCGCTCCGCTGCGTGCAGCGCGGCTTGTTCGATCAGCGCAGCGACCTCTTTCGGGTGGGACCGATAGACGGAGTGGCTTGCGCCGCGGATCTCCACCGCATGGCTGTGCGCCCGGGCGGCGTACATTCGCTCGAGATCAGGACTGATGATTCGGTCGGACCTGGCGACCATGTACCAGCTCGGCTTGAGCTTCCACGCCGGGTTGGTGATCGGAGTGGTGAACACTTTCGCCGCGGTGAACACCTGCGAGCGCGCTTCGAACGCGGCTTCGTCGGTGGGCACGTCGGCGGCGAAATCTGCATGAAACCGCGCGGGATCCACATAGGTGTACCCGTCCGGCGTCTTCTGGATCGCGTCTCGACCCGCCGCGGGGTACCGCTTGCCGTTCCCCGTCTCGGTCTCGCCCTCGTCCGGCGCATGGGCGGCGATGTAGACGAGCGCGGCCACGTGCGGGTCGACGCCCGCCTCGGTGATGATGGCTCCGCCATAGCTATGAGCAACGAGGATGCAGGGCCCATTCTGCCGCTCCAGGATGCGCTTCGTCGCGGCCACATCATCATCCAGGCCGGTGAGCGGCTGCTGGACCACCGACACGTTGTAACCGTCCCGAACGAGGATGTCGTAGACGGGCCGCCAGCCGGAGCCGTCGAGGAAGGCGCCGTGCACGAGCACGATGTTCTTCACCGGCGCGGCGCTCGCGGTGGTTGCGGCTGCGCAGAGTAATGATGCACCGAGCGCACCGATCTTCAAGGCGGTCTTCATTTCTCATCTCCTTCAGGGAAGACCATCGTGGCCATGGCGCTTGATCTAACGAGAAACGCGCCGAGGACATGATCCGTTGGTATAGCGGCGAACGTCAGCCCATCCGCTGCGACGCGCCGGCGGTGACCTCCACGATGGAGGCGGGTCCGCTCCCGTCGGGTCGCACGACGAGCTCGCGGGCGTGCAAGGGACGAAGCGTTCCCCGGTGGCCGACGCTGAACAGGGCGGTACCGGGAAGCCGCGCACGCACGGTGCGATAGAGGCGCGCTTCGGTCGCCTCGTCTACGGCAGAGGTCGCCTCGTCGAGCAAGAGCCAGTCGGGCTTCTGGACGAGGGCGCGCGCGAAGGCGATGCGCTGCTGCTCGCCAGGGGAGAGCTGCAGCGCCCAGTGGCCCTCCTCGTCGAGTCGACCGGCCAGGCCGGAGAGCCCCACCACCTCGAGCGCCTCCCGCAGCGTTGCGTCGCCCACGCCGCCCGCCGGCCTCGGATAGCTCACGACGTCCCGGAGGCTGCCGATCGGCAGATACGGTTTCTGAGGGAGAACCAGGACGCGGGCGCCGCGCGGGACGCGAATTTCGCCCCGGCCGAACGGCCAGATTCCCGCGATGGCGCGGATGAGCGTGCTCTTGCCCGCCCCCGAGGGTCCCTCCAGAAGCGCCGAGTCCCCGCGCCCGACCGAGAGGTTCACGCCCGCGATGAGCCGTTGGCCGCCGGGGAGATCGACCTCCAGGTCCTCGAGGGCCAGGTGCGCGGCGTCACCGTCGGCGAACGCGATGCCGCCGGCCGCTGCCCGGCTGCGCACGTGCTCGAGGGCGCGATCGAAGCCCAAGAGCCGCTCGATCACCGAGCGCCACGCCGCGATGTCCGTGTACGACGAAATGATGAAGCTCAAAGAGTCCTGCACCTGGCCGAAAGCCGTGGCCGTCTGCACGAGCCCGCCCAGATGGATGGCGCCCCGGAAGTAACGCGGGGCCGCCACGAGGAAGGGGAAGATGACCGCCGCCTGGGCATAGCCGGACGTGAACCACGTCAACCGCTTCTGCCGGCGCATGATCTGCCAGAAGTTCCGCACCACCGCCCCGAACCGCGCGCGGAAGCCGCGAAGCTCGTCGGCCTCGCCGTGGTAGAGCGCCACCCCCTCGGCGTTCTCGCGGAAGCGGACGAGGCCGAAGCG
>DASQBG010000119.1:0-8033 GCA_035635335.1 Myxococcales bacterium
GCTCCCACCGCCCCTCCCCCAAATCCCGCGCCTGACCCCGCCGGGGGACTAGGAGCGTTTCACGCGAAGCGCGGAAGATTGGGAAGCGCGGAAGGTATTAGGGGTTCGTGCATGCTCGGGCGCGGGTGCGAGTAGCGGAAACAACCTTCCGCGCTTCCGTGCCTTCCGCGCTTCGCGTGAAACGTTTCTAGTCCAGCCACATGGCGCCCTCTTGCTTGTGCACGTGGAGGGGTTGGAGGGAGGTGCCGGGGCAGGGGCCGCCGGTGCAGGATCCGGTGGACGGATCGAAGCGGGCGCCGTGGGCGTGGCACTCGATCTCGCCGAGGGAGTTGAAGAGGCGGCCGTCGCCGACGTCGACCGGCTGGGCGCGGTGGGGGCAGAGGTTGACCCAGGCGCGCACCGCGCCGTCCGGAGCACGGTGCGCAAACCCTTCCACGGAGAGAGGTCCGAACCGGCCGCGAAGCGGCGGGAGGGGAAAGCGGATCGAGCCACCCGGCGGCAGGTCGCGCAGATCGAACAGCTTGGTCACGGCTTGGGCGCGACCCAGGGGATCTCACGCCCGCCGGCGCGAAGGTTGGCCGCGCGCGCGAGCACGAAGAGCAGATCGGAGAGCCGGTTCAGGTAGGCGAGCACCTGCGGCGAGACCGTCTCCTCGCGGGCGAGCTGCACTGCCTTCCGCTCGGCGCGGCGGCACACGGTGCGGCAGAGGTGCAGCGCGGCGCCGGGCCGCGAGCCGCCCGGCAGGATGAACTGGCGCATTTCGGGCAGCTCGCCGGTGAAGCGGTCGATGTCCTTCTCCATCCGCGCGATCATGTCGGCGCGGATGCGCGGCACCTCGCGCGGAGCCTTGTCCGCCCGCGGCGTGGCCAACTCGGCTCCGAGCGTGAACAGCTCGCTCTGCAGCGCGTCGGCGATGCCGAGGACGTCCTTCTGCGAAGGGTCGAGCAGCTCCTCGCGGGCAACCGCGAGCGAGCTGTTCAGCTCGTCCACCTCGCCGTACGCGGCGACGCGCAGGTCGTCCTTGCGCACGCGCGGGCCGCCGAACAGGCCGGTCGATCCGTCGTCCCCGCGCCGCGTATAGATCTTGCTCATCGCCGGAATGCGTCCATAAGGTCCGCGGTGTGAAAAGCGTACCGCCGCCTTATCGGCGGCGAGTATCGCGCACCCTACTGCGCGCTGCTAGGATCGAGCAACGATGCGCATCCCCGCTTACCCGCACCGAAAGGCCGTGCACTGCGGCTCGGGGACGCTCGCCTCCGCGCTGGCGCACCGGGGCCTCGCGCTCTCCGAGCCGATGGTCTTCGGGCTGGGCGCCGGCCTCGGATTCGCGCTGCACGAAGGGGAGCCGCCGCAGCAGGCGTCGCGCTTCTTCGTCGGGCGCAGCCCGAGCTTCGAGGAGGACCTGTGCGCCTCGCTGGGCGCCGAGCTTTCCGTCGAGCAGTACGACCGGCCGGCCGCTGCCTGGGCGCGCTGCTGCGAGTTGGTCGCGCAGGGGAAGCCGGCGCTGGTCTACACCGACCTGTTCGAGCTTCCGTACCTCGGCGCGCGCAACCATTGGTACGGGCACCTGGTCGCGGTGATCGGGCACGAGGGCGACGAGGCCGTGATCGCCGACAACGAGCGGCCCGAGCCGGTCGGCGTCCCGATCGCCGCGCTCCAACGCGCCCTCGGCGGACCCGCGCCCGTTCCCCTGGACGAGATCTCGGTGCTTTCTCTCGGCGACGTCGATGCGGCTGCGCCGAAGCGCGCTCGGGAGGCGGTGCTGCTCCAGGCGGTGCGGCTCACCGAGGAAGCTGCTCCGCGCACCGGCGTGCCGGGCTTGCGCGCGCTCGCCGAGGAGCTGCCCGAGTGGAAGGGGCGCCCCGACGCGGACCGCTGTTTTCGCCTGGCCGCTCAGGTGATCGAGCAGCGGGGCACCGGCGGCGGGCTCTTCCGGCGCATGTACGCGCTCTTCCTGGAAGAGGCGGGGTTGCCCCAGCTGTCCGCGCTGTGCGTGCGCTCGGCGGACGCGTTCAGCGCGCTGGCCCAGCGGCTCGCACCGGACCGTGCGCGCGCCTGCGCCGCCGCCGAGGAGGCGCTGTGGAAACGCGCGCTGGACCTGCTCGAGCCATGACCCGCGCCGCGGCCGCGCTCGCGATCGTCGCCGCCTGCGGCGGCATGAAGGACCCCGGCTCGGTCGCCGACAAGTTCGTCGACCGCTATTACGTCGAGTCGGACCAGCAGGGCGCGCTGCAGTTCACCTCGGGAGTGGCGACCCTGCAGCTGCAAGACGAGCTGCGGCTCAGCGCGGAAGCGCGCCGTCCCGGCAACCCGTTCCCGTCGCGCCAGGTGCGCGTCTACTACACGCGGTCGGTGCTGGGCGGCAGCGACGTCGAGCGGACCGCGGACTACAAGCTGGACATCCGCCCCCAGGGCGGCGGCGAGCTGCAGCGCGAGGCGCACCTGACGCTCGCCCGGCAGGCCGACGGCACCTGGCGCGTGGTGCGCTTCCATGAGACGCAGCCTTCCCGATGAAGCTCGAGTACACGATCTCGCAGGACGCGGCCGGGCAGCGGCTGGACAAGTTCCTCCGCCGGCGGCTGGCGGAGATGCCGCTCTCGCATCTCTACAAGATGGTGCGCACCAAGAAGGTGCGCGTGAACGGCGCGCGCGCGGACATCGCGCAGCTCCTTCAGCCGGGCGACGTCGTGGTGGTGCACGGCGCGCGGGAGGCGAACCCGGATGCGGCGCCGGCCCCTGCGGCGCCCCGGCCGCCCAGCGCTGTGCGGCAGGATTTCGCCGTGCTCTACGAGGACGCGCACATCCTCGTCTGCGACAAGCCCGCCGGGCTCGCCATCCACGCCGGGTCGGGGATCACCTCGGACACGCTGGTCGATCAGGCGCGCGCCTACCTCGCGCGCCAGGGGCTCACCGTGCCCGAGGGCGAGTTCAAGCCCAGCCCCGCGCACCGGCTCGACCGCGAGACGAGCGGCGTGGTGGTGGTCGCCAAGACGCGCCAGGCGATGGTGCGGCTTACCGAGATGTTCACCGCGGGCGAGCCGAAGAAGACGTACCTGGCGCTGGCGAAGGGCCGCTTCCAGCGCGACCGCGGCACCGTCGACCTGCTCCTCCCCGAGCACCAGCAGACGCAGGCGAGCAAGCAGCAGCGGGGCGTGAACCTCCAGGAAGCCGTCACCCACTGGACGAAACTCTCGGGCGGCGCGGAGGCGACGCTCCTGGAGGTCGCGATCGAGACGGGCCGCACGCACCAGATCCGGCGCCATCTGGCTGCCATCGGACATCCGATCGTCGGAGACGCGAAGTACGGCGACTTCGCCTTCAACCGAAGGGCGCGGGGCTCTTGGGGCGCGAAGCGCATGTTCCTGCATTCTTCCAGGCTGGCGCTGGCGCATCCCGTCACCGGCAAGCGGCTCGTCTTCAACGCGCCGCTTCCGGGCGATCTGGTGGAGGTCCTTCCCAAGGCCGGCGTGGCATGGCCGACCACACGGGCGCACCCGGAGGAAGGATGATGCGTTCCGGCGCGTTTGTACCTATTGTCAGCGCGCCCTGGCCATGAACACCACCACCCCGTCGCCGCCGCCCAAGCTCGAGCCGCCGCTCTGGCGCCGCGTCTGGACCCGCCTGATGGCGGATCGCGGTCCGGGGAAGAAGCGGCTCTGGGTGCTCCTCGCCATCCCCGCCGGCGCGTTGGCGTTCGTCGGCCTGGTCGCACTGGTCGGCATCTATGCGGCCTTCGCCAAGGGCCTCCCCTCGATCGACTGGGCAAGCCGGTACCGCCCGCCGATCGTCACCAACGTGGTGAGCGGCGACCAGCAGCTGATCGGCGAGTTCTACGACGAGCGCCGCGTGGTGGTGCCCTACGACCGGATCCCCAAGAAGCTGGTCCAGGCGTTCATCGCCAGCGAGGACGCCGGCTTCTTCGATCACGGCGGGGTGAGCTTCACGGGCCTGGTGCGCGGCCTCTACCAGACGTACGTGAAGCGGACGCGCATCGTGGGCGGGTCGACGCTCTCGCAGCAGACCGCCAAGGCGATCATCGCCTCGGCCGAGGGGGCCAAGGCGGTGCGCGTGCGCAGCGGCTGGGCCGGCGTGCGGCGCAAGGTGCGCGAGTTCATCTTGACGCGGCGCCTGGAGAGCAACTTCACCAAGGAGCAGATCCTCCACCTCTATCTGAACGAGGTGTACCTCGGGCACCATTC
This sequence comes from Myxococcales bacterium, assembly GCA_035635335.1. Lineage (GTDB taxonomy): Bacteria > Myxococcota > Myxococcia > Myxococcales > 40CM-4-68-19 > VBKO01. The sequence goes on from DASQBG010000119.1 coordinate 4,200, forward strand.
GTATGGCGTCCAGGCCGCGGCGGAGAACTACTTCCGCAAGAACGTCTGGGAGCTGTCGCTGCCCGAGATGGCGCTCATCGCCGGCCTGCCGCAGGCGCCCAGCGCGTACTCTCCCTTCGCGCACCCCGACAGGGCGAAGGCGCGGCGCGGCTACGTCCTGCGGCGCATGTTCGAGGAGGGGATGATCGGTGCCCGGCAGCGCGACGCCGCGGACGCGTCGCCGATCGAGGTCTACCCGGTCCAGGACATCTTCCGCGAGACGGCGCCCTACGTGACCGAGCACGTGCGCCGCGACGTGGTGGCCCGCTATGGCAACCAGCGCATGCTGCAGGACGGCTTGCAGATCTTCACCACCGTCGACCTGGAGCGCGAGCACGACGCCATCGCCGCCACCCTGAAGGGCATCCTGGAGGTGGACAAGCGGCAGGGGTTCCGCGGTGCATTGATGCACCTGCCCGAGAAGGACTGGGCCGACTTCGTGCAGAAAGAGGAGAAGTTCCTGCGCGGGGACGGGAAGCGCGACGAGGTGGTCGCGGCGCTGGTCACCAAGGTGGACAAGGAACAGATCTCCGTCACGGTGGGCGAGGCGAAGGGCATCGTCCAGCTCGCCACCACCACCTGGGCGCGCAAGCCCAACTCCGAGCTCAACTCGGAGTACTCCAAGATCGCCACCCTCAAGGGCGTGGTGACTCCCGGCGACGTGGTGCTGGTGCGCGCCAGCGAGACCAAGGGCGAGTACCTGCTGGAGCAGGAGCCCAAGCTGCAGGGCGCGCTCATCTCCGTCGATCCGAACAGCGGGTACGTGCTGGCGATGATCGGCGGGTACGACTTCGAGAAGAGCGAGTTCAACCGGGCCTTCCAGGCGTGCCGGCAGCCGGGGTCCGCGTTCAAGCCGGTGATCTACAGCGCCGCCATCGAGCAGCGCGGCTTCACCGCCTCGACCATCCTGCTCGACGCGCCGATGGTGACCGACGACGAGTCGACCGGCCGGCGCTGGAAGCCCAACAACTACGAGGAGACGTTCCAGGGCGAGGTGCCGGTGCGCAAGGCGCTGATCCACTCGCTCAACACGCCGGCCATCCGCACGCTCACCCAGGTGGGCGTCAAGGCCGCGGGAGCGTGGGCGCACAAGCTGGGGATCACCACCAAGATCAACGAGGACCTCTCCATGGCGCTGGGCTCCTCGTGCGTGTACCTGTGGGACCTGACGCAGGTGTTCACGCTCTTCAACCGGATGGGGCAGAGGCCGAAGCCCATCTTCACGCGGCGCGTGCTCGACCGCGAAGGGCGCATCCTCGAGGACCACAGCTCGTTCTACGACCCCTGGACCACCCTGCCGGACCGCATCGCTTCCGGCTACGCGAAGCTGTTCGAGCCGGTGGAGCAGGTCATCCAGCCCGAGACCGCCTTCCTCATGCACCACCTGATGGAGGAGGTGTGCAAGCCGCCGGGGACGGGCGGGCGCGCCATGGCGCTCGGCAAGCCGATCGCGGGAAAGACCGGCACCACCAACGACCTCTTCGACGCGTGGTTCCTCGGGTACACGAAGGACCTGGTGACGGGCGTGTGGGTCGGCTACGACACCTACGAAGTGCCGATGGACAAGTACGAGACGGGCGGTCACACCGCGCTGCCCATCTGGCTCGACTACATGCAGCGCGCGCTCAAGAGCGTGCCGCAGCCGCAGTTCGATCCTCCCACCGAGAACATCGTGTGGGTCAGCGTGGATCCGGAGACCGGCAAGCGCGCCAACGATCAGACGCGGCAGCCGGTCCTGGAGGCCTACTTGAAGGGCGCCGAGCCGCCGGACGAGACGCAGCCGGCGCAGACCGGCCAGCCGACGCCCTCCACCACGGCGGCGCAGGAAGCCCTGATCAAGGGTCTGTAGAACGCGGGTCGGAGCCCCCCGCCGGCGGAAATTGCGCCTGTGCACTGGCGCATTCGTCTGTTAGAACGGCGGCATGTTCGGGCTGTCGATGACCGAGGTCGTCATCATCCTCGGGCTGGCCCTGTTGCTCCTGGGGCCGGACCAGCTGCCGTCCATCGCCAAGACGCTCGGTAAGGGCATGCGGGAAATCCGCAAGGCGACGGACGATCTGAAGAGCACCTTCGACCAGGAGATGGTCCGCCTGGACGAGCCCGAGCCGCAGCGCATGCTGCAGCCGGTCTCGGACCCCGCTGCGGCCAAGGCGGCCGCACGGTCGGCCGCTTCCATGCCCGCAGACCCGGCGTCAGCCCGCGCGGCCGCGAGGCGTGCGGCCGCCGGACCCGATCCGCTCGGGACTGACGCCAGCGCGGCAGCCACGGCCGATTCGCCGCCGGCCGGTGATTCTCCGGCTCTCCGTCTGGTTCCGCCCGGCGGCGTCGTCGCGCGCGAGGCCGCCAAGCTTGAGGCGAACGATCTCGTAGAGCCTCCCGCGACGGCGGAGGTGCCCGGGCAGGCCGCGGCCGAGCCCGCTGAAAGCGTCAAGGACGCGAAGTGATGCCGGCAGCGCTGCCCAAGCCGCTCGCGCCGGGTGAAGGCCCCGAGGACGACATCCACCTCACGCTGCGCGAGCATCTGCTCGAGCTGCGCAAGCGCTTGAAGTGGGCGGTGCTCTTCCTGGGGATCGGGTTCGCCGCCTCGTACCACTGGTCGATCCCGATCTTCCATTTCCTCATGCGGCCGGTGCTCGCCGCGCTGCCCGAGGGGGAAAAATCCCTCCACTTCTCCAGCAGCGTCGAGCCGTTCTTCATCTACCTGAAGGTCGGCCTCTACTCGGGGTTGTTCCTCGCGCTGCCGGCGATCCTCTGGCAGGTGTGGGCGTTCGTGGCGCCGGGCCTGTATCGGAAAGAGCGGCGCACCATCCTGCCGTTCGTGGCGGCAGCGACCCTCTTCTTCGTCTCCGGGGCGGCGTTCTGCTACCTCGTCATCCTGCAGCCGGCCTTCGATTTCCTCATCAACAGCGCCGGCCCCGACATCAAGCCGGTGCTGATGATGGACACGCAGCTCAGCCTGGTGATGACGCTCCTGCTCGCGTTCGGGATCATCTTCGAGCTGCCGCTGGTGCTGACCTTCCTCGCGATGATCGGCATCGTCGACCACAAGTTCCTCGGCAAGTATCGCCGCCACGCCATCGTGCTGAACGTCATCCTGGCGGCGATCATCACGCCCACGGGTGACCCGGTGAACCTGGCGCTGATGGCCATCCCGATGGTGCTCTGCTACGAGCTGGGCGTCATCGGGGCGCGCATCTTCCGCAAGAAGGACCAGGCCCCGCGGTTCACGGCTTAGCGTGATCGACGAGCGGGCGCGTGCCGAGCGAACCTCCTTCCGCGCGGACATCTGCGCTCCCGCCTCCGCGCGGACATCTGCGCTCCCGCCTCCGCGCGGACATCTGCGCTCCCGCCTCCGCGCGGACATCTGCGTCTCGCGTGACAGCGGTCACTCGAAGATAGTGCTGCCGCCGCGAGCGCCCTCGAGGCGGTCGTCGGCAAAGTGTGCGCTTCGTTCACGCGACGATGCTAGCAGCCCGCTCTGACACTCGAGGTTCAACCGGTGCGCAGCATACGGCGGTGATCAATCGATCAGGACGCCCGGATTGAGGATGCCGGCCGGGTCGACCGCGCGCTTGGCGGCGCGGAGCGCGGCGGCGAACGGTTCGGGACGCTCGCGGTCGTACCAGGGACGGTGCGTGCGGCCGACCGCGTGGTGGTGCGTGATGGTGCCGCCGGCCGCGAGGACCGCCTCGGACGCAGCCGCTTTCAGCTCCGCCCACTGGGAGAGCTCGCTTCCCCGGCGCGCCGGGCCCAAGAAGGTGAAGAAAGCGGCTGCGTCCGAGGCGGTCCTCGCGG
>DASQBG010000120.1:0-2774 GCA_035635335.1 Myxococcales bacterium
CGACGCCAACTTCGTCGCGGCGCGCACGATCGGCGACCTGGGAGCAATCCGGCGCGCCTACCAGAGCGGGATCACCCTGGGCGGAGGCGGCGGGCTCGCCTCGATCCCGGTGTTCGACACCTCTGCCCTGTTCGACGACGATCAACTCTACCACTATCAGCACCACCACTTCGCGGTGCGCGAGAGGATGCGCAAGGCGAACGGAAACACCGGCAACCATGTGATGTGGCGGGGCGGCCTGAACATCTTCGAGCTGCTTGGCACCCCCACGCCGGCCGGGGCTGCCCTCAACGCGGCCGTGGCTACGCGGAGCTGGGGCGTATTCATCCGGTGGGTCGAGGCGGTCAAAAGCGACCACTCTGCTGCTCCACAGCGCACGAAGGTGATCCGGAACAAGCCGGGCGATGCCGTCGACGGATGCTGGACCTATAGCGTGACTCCACAGTTCATTGCCGAACCGCAGACCTGGAGCAGCCAGCCCGACTCGCAGTGCAACCGCCTCTGGCCATCGTTCTCATTCCCGCGCAAGGTCGCCGGTGGTCCTCTGGACGAGAACGTCCTGAAGTGCCGGCTCAAGTCCATCGACCTCCGCGACTACGCGGTGTCGTTCACTGCAGCCGAGCTGCAGCGGTTGCAGGCGATCTTCCCCGGCGGCGTCTGCGACTGGTCCCGGCCCGGCGTGAACCAGACAAGCGTGGTGACATGGGCCTCCTTCGGCCCGGCACCGGAGAACCTGGTTTTCGACGTCACGCGTCCGTAGCGCGTCGCCAGGCCTGCACCACATGCGAGGCGATTGCGTCCACCCCTGTCCCTTTCGTCACCTGCGCGAACACCGTCGGTCCCTCGCCGCGCATCCTGCGCGCGTCGCGGTCCATGATCGAGAGGTCGGCGCCGACGTGGGGCGCCAGGTCGGTCTTGTTGATCACCAGCAAATCCGACTGCGTGATCCCCGGCCCGCCTTTGCGCGGCACCTTGTCGCCGCCCGCCACGTCGATTACGTAGATGGTGTAGTCCGCCAGCTCCCGGCTGTACTGCGCGGCGAGATTGTCGCCCCCGCTCTCCACGAACAGCAGCTCGGGCCGCACCTCCTCCATCAGCTGCTCCAGCGCCAGCAGGTTGTGGCTGATGTCCTCCCGGATCGCGGCATGCGGGCACCCGCCGGTTTCCACCGCCCGGATCCTCTCTCGGGGAAGCGCTTCGTTGCGCGCCAGGAACTCGGCGTCCTCGCGGGTGAAGATGTCGTTGGTCACCACCCCGAGGCTGATCCGGTCGCGCAGGGCGCGGCAGAGCGCGAGCACCAGCGCGGTCTTGCCGCTGCCGACCGGACCGCCGACTCCGACGGTGAATGCGCGGGAACGGAAGTCGCGGTGCCGGGGGACGTCCCGCTCGTGAAAGTGTCCTGGGTGATCGGCGTGCTCGTGGTCGCCTTCATGGCCCATGCGTGCCTCCGTCAGGACTGGAACAGCCGCGAGTAGAGCCGGTCGTGCGTGCCCTGAAGCAAGTCGGCGAGCGGCGCGGGCTGGGCGAGCGCTTCCGGCCGCAGCTCGCCGCATGCGGCGTGCGCCTCGTCCAGCAAAGGCCCCAGGCCCGCCAGCATCGCCTGCGCTTCGTGCGTGCCGGCCAGGCCAAGGCGGACCGCGGCGGAGAGCACGTTGCGCGCGGTGCTCCAGAGCAGCACGCGCTGGACGTCGGCGAGGCGCAGATCGAGCGCGCTCATCGCCGCGCCCCAGATCGGCGCCAGGTGCAGCTTGAGGCCCGAAGCCCGCGCCTGCAGCGGGGCGATTCTCTCCGGGAAGACGCGCGCCGCCGTGGCGAGAAAGGCGCGGCCCTGCGTCCGGCTTGCCCGGTTCGCCACGTGGTTGGCGAGGAATGCGTCCGCCCGGTCGTCGAGCCGCGGCAGCGAGGAGGGGTCGTCGAACGCCCCGCGCACCAGCGGCAGCGCGCCCCAGCCCGCTTGCCAGATGGCGTCGCGCGCGAACCGCGCCACATCCTCGGCTCCCTGGATCTCTCCTGCCTGCGCCGCCGCCTCCAGGCCGGAGGAATGGGCAAACCCTCCGGTAGGAAACGCGGAATCGGCGAGCTGGAGCAAGGTCCACATGCGCGCCTCTCAGAACAGCGAGTACCGCTGTGCCAGCGGCAGCCTTGCCGCCGGCTCGCAGCGCAGCACGACGCCATCGGCGCGGACCTCGTACGTCTCGGGATCGACCTCCAGCTCCGGCAGTGCGTCGTTGAGCTTCATGTCCCGCTTGCCCAGCGTGCGGCACCCGCGCACCGCGTGCAGCGGCTTGCGCAACCCGAGCGGCGCCACGGTCCCCTCCGACAGGGCACGCCGGGAAACGAACGCGAGGCTGACCGGTCCCGGCGCGCGCGCCCCGAACATCGGCCGCATGAGCAGCGGCTGCGGCGTGGGAATCGAGGCGCCCGCGTCACCCATCTGCGCCCAGGCGATGAATCCGCCCTTGATCACCAACTCCGGCCGGATGCCGAAGAAGCCCGGCTTCCACAGCACCAGGTCCGCCAGCTTCCCTGCCTCCACCGAGCCGACGACGTCGCCGAAGCCGTGCGCGATGGCCGGGTTGATGGTGTACTTCGCCACGTACCGGCGAATCCGCGAGTTGTCGTTCTCTCCGCGCTCCTCCGGCAGCCGCCCGCGCTGCTCGCGCATCTTGTGCGCCGTCTGCCAGGTGCGCGTGATCACCTCGCCCACCCGCCCCATCGCCTGGCTGTCGCTGGACATCATGCTGATCGCGCCCAGGTCGTGGAGGATGTCCTCC
>DASQBG010000121.1:0-1978 GCA_035635335.1 Myxococcales bacterium
CTGATGCCCATCAAGGTACTGTCCGCCTCCGGCAGCGGGACGTCCCACGACATCGCCGAGGGCATCCGCTTTGCCGTCGATCACGGCGCGCGGGTGCTCAATCTTTCGCTGGGCGGCGGTGGTCGATCGCTGGCCATGGAATCGGCGGTCGCCTATGCGCGGAGGCGCGGCGCCGTCGTCGTTTGCGCCGCCGGGAACTCGGGTTCGCGCGGGGTGTCGTATCCCGCGGCGTATCGGGACGCGTTCGCGGTCAGCGCGGTCGGACCGCAGGGGCGGCTCGCGCCCTACAGCTCATTCGGGCCGGAGGTCGCCATCGCGGCGCCAGGCGGAGACAAATCGCAGGGCGAAGAGGCCGGGGTGCTGCAGCAAACGCTCGCGGACGGCAGCACCACGGAAGCGGCCTTCCGTTGGTTCCAGGGGACCAGCATGGCCACGCCGCACGTCGCGGGAGCGGCGGCGCTGGTGATGTCGCTGGGAGTGTCCGCGCCCTCCGCCGTTGAAGGTCTCTTGACCAGCACGGCCAAGGATGCACCCGAGAACAGCGCCGAGAGGTACGGCGCAGGCCTCCTCGACGCGGCGGCGGCGGTGCGGAAAGTCACGCTCTGGTGGGGCTTGTGGCGGCTCGCCTTCGCACTGTTCGGCGCCTGGTTCGCCATCCAGCATGCGCGGAGCATCGGGCAGCTCCGAGCCGGCGAGAAGCCCGGTGGGCTCTTCTGGGCGGGGCTCGGCATCGGCGCCGGCGCGCTGGCGCTGCTTGCGCCCATCGGCGCCGAACGGATCCCGCTGCTCTCGTTTCTTGCCCTGCCTCCGGCCGCCTGGCCGCAGCGCTTCCTCCCGCCGGTGGCTGGATACCTGGGCTGGAGCGCGCTGGTGCCGTTCGCGCTCGCGTTTCCGGCGCGGCTCTCGAGCCGGCCGTTGCGGAGCGCCTTTGGCGGGCTGGTGGCGGGCCTCGCGTTCGGATGGGCGGGCGTGCTGCTGCACGCGGCGCTCTGGCGGACGGTTGCGCTTCCCTGGATGCCGGCGCTGCTGATGCCGTTCTGGCTCCTGGCCGGCGCCGTGGTCGCGTGGGCGGTCGGACGCGGGCTGTTCGCGCGGGAGCCACTGCGATGAAGATCACGGGCACCGTCGAGCTCGTCGATCTGGAGGGAGGCCTGTGGCGGCTGAACGGCGACGACGGCAAGCGGTACACGCTCGTCGGCGCCAGGAACGAGCTCAAGTCGGCGAAGGGCGCGCGGGTGGAGGTCGAAGGCTCGCTCGACGAAGGCTTCGGGATCGGGATGTCCGGCCCCCAGCTCCGGGTGCAGAAGCTGCGCAAGATTTAACCCTGCGGCAGCATCTGGGAAGCGCCGCGGAAGAACGCCACCAGCCAGACGAAAGCCAGCAGGGCCGCCAGCGCGTACTGGGGCGACACGCGCTGTTCGTCGATCAGGGCGTGGCGCGGCGGTGAACGAAGAACGCGCGCCAGGACCCAGATTCCCACGATCGACAGCAGCGCGCCGAGCACCAGCACCACCGGGTGGGGCGGGACGGCCGGATCCTGCCAGCCGAGCACGAACGCCATCCCGGCGATGCCGTTGTTCACGGCGTGTCCGATCACCGCCGCCCAGAGCGAACCGCTCCACAGGCGCAGCGCTGCGAGCACGATTCCGATCTCCATCAGGCCCACGAAACCGACCGGGTCTCCGTGAAGCCCGGAGAACAGCGCGCCGGAGACGATCACCGCGGCCACCGGCCCCCAGCTCCGCGCCATGGCGGGCAGGGCGAAGCCGCGAAAGAAGAGCTCCTCGGCGATCGGGGCCGCCGTCACGACGGTCGCGAGCATGGGACCCAGATGGGCCGCGAAGATCGAGTTCAGCATGACTTGCTTGGCGTCGAACGCGTCGACGAGGACCTTGGGCAGCACGCTGTGCGCCAGCCAGGTGACGAACGAGATCACCGGCTGATTCGCCGCCGCGATGCCGGCCGCGATCAGGGCCTG
>DASQBG010000122.1:0-3244 GCA_035635335.1 Myxococcales bacterium
CCGCTCGGAGTTCTCGCCGCGCTCGCGGGTATCGAAGCGGGCATCGATCGTCTGCGCCAGCCGGGTCGACCCCCCCATCCCCGGCACGGCCGGGAACGCGCGGCGGCTGAGCGGCAGCCCCGGGACGCCCAGGTCCTGGACCAGGTCGCGATCGAAGAAGACGGTGACTCCCACGTTCCAGTTGCCGCCGAGGTTCAGGCCACGACGGGCGGCCGCGTGTCCGCGAACCCGCGTGTAGCTGCTCTCGGCCTCGGCTGGAGTGTCGGGGCCCAGGCCGAAGAAGCGATAGAAGGCGCTCCGCTGCCAGCGTAGCTCGATCTCGGTCGTGGAGGCGCCCCGGCTGCGGGGAAGGTCCCGCCAGAGGAGCAGCACGTTGGAGTTGATGCGGGTGCTCACCGAGGCGACGAAGGTGAGCGTCTGGTCGTCCGTCGGGTAGTGGAACCAGCGGAACGTCGCCGTCGCGTGGATGACGTCGTTCCAGGTGACGCCCGGCGCGATGATCGACTCGGTCCTCCGGTTCGCGTCGCACACCCGCAAGAAGACGGGCATGACGCCGAACGTGTTTCCCTCGTTGGGAAGGGTCGCATACACCGGCAACGGGATGATTCGCGTTTCCACCCCGGCCGGGCACCCGGCGCCGGGCGCGTCCGGAGAGCCAGTCGCGGCGGCGGCCGGACCGGAGAGTAGCCAACCGATCAGCGCGGTGAACCACAGGCGACTCATCCGGCCTCGCCCGCGGTCGGCATCCCCGCCGCCTTATGGCCGGCGTGGCCGGATTGCAACTCCACTTGCATTCCGTTCTGGTTTTGCACCGCGTGCGCCTGTTCTGCATCGCAAGTGCGTGCGCGTGTTCGCCGAGTTGCCGCCGGCCCCCCGGGCCTGGTGGCCCATGCTCGCCCGGGAGTGGCTGCTTCCGTCGCGGGCGATGAAGCGGCGCCTCGTGCCGCCGGCCATCGGCCTCGCCTATATCGCCGTGATCGCCGTCCTCGGCGGACTCCGCCCCGACCATGTCTTCATCGGGCTCCTCGGGCTGCTCGACCTCTACAACGAAAAGACGCGGCTCTTCCTGGCACAGTTCTTCCCGTTCATCGCCACAGGCGCGATCTTCGACTCGATGCGCTATGTCTACTGGCCGGCGATCGACGGCCGTGTCCACGTGGCGGGACCCTACCTGCTCGAACGTGACTGGTTCGGCATCGGCGGCCGGACTCCCAACGAGTGGCTCGACGCGCACCACACGGCGGGCCTCGATCTGGCCTGTGGCTTCGCGTACCTCGTCTACATCGGCGAGTACCTGGCGGTGGCGTTCCTGCTCTTCTTCCGGCGCCGTCTCGACGCCCTGCGCACGTTCGCGCTCTGCTTCCTGCTCGTCAACCTGCTCGGCTTCGCCACCTATTTCATCTACCCGGTGGCGCCCCCTTGGTACGTGACGCAGTACGGGTTCGGGCCGGCCCGCATGGACATCCACCCCGCCGCGGCCGCAGCCAGCCGGTTCGATCAGTTGCTCGGGACCCATTTCTTCGAGGGGATGTACGGGCGTGGGGTGGACGTCTACGGCGCGTTTCCCTCCCTCCACGTCGCCTATCCGCTGATCGCGGTGTGGATGGTTTTCCGCACCCCGGAGCTGCGCTGGACGCGGGCGCCGGCGGTCCTCTTCTTCCTCCTCATGTGCCTGAGCGCGGTCTACCTCCAGCACCATTACGTCATCGACGTGCTGCTCGGGATTGGCTACGCGGGGGTGACGGTGGCGCTGCTCGTCTGGTGGCGGATGCCCAGCTCGCGCAAGGCCGCCCGAGCCTCGTCGGCCCAGCCGGCAGCGTCCGGATCGTCCTGCGCCGCTCCATCCATCGCCAGGCGAAGCGCCTTCGAATAAGCGCTGCGCGCCTCGGCGGCGCGCTCGTTCTTCCGCAAGGCCTCGCCCAGCGCGAGCTGGTTGGGGGCGAAGTCCGGCGCGATCCGAACCGCCGCCTGCGCCTCGGGCAGCGCCGCCTGGGGATCGCCGGGACCCAGCGGCCAGGTCGGTGCGCGCAGAAGGACCGTGGCGAGCAAGCGGTGCGGGCCGGCGTTGTCGAGCGACGGATCGGCGCGGGCGGCGCGCACCAATAGATCCGTCATGCGCGGCAACGCGTCCTTGGCCGTGGCGCTCCGCTCCCGGGCCTGCAGACCCAGAGCGGCGGCGAGCCAGTAATCGCAGGGCGCCGCCCCGGGCGCGTTTTCCTGGCAGAGCTGACCGACCACCACCGCACCCTCCGCCAGCCGGAGCCGCTCGGCGCCGTCCTTCTCGCGTCCGAGCCGGAACGCCTTGGCGCGGATGGCGCCGGCAAACGGCTCGGGGCGGTGGGGGTCGGCGCGCGCCGCCTGCAGATACAGCTCTTCGGCAGCGGCGGCTTGTCCCGCCTCGGCCCGCCGCGCCCAGGCGGCATCGGCTTCGGCGAGGAGCTGGGTGGCCGCGGCACGCGGGGGCCCGGCGATCGACTCGATCGGCGGCGGCTTGTGAAGCGCGCTCGCGCAGGCGGTGCAGAGGAGGAGGGCCGCGCGCTTCACTGCGCGCGCCGCCAGGCCGCCCGCGCCTTGGCCAGGGCCGCCTGATCCAGTGGCACGAAGCCCGCCAACCGCACGCCGTCCAGCGCCTCGCGCGCCCCCGGGTCATCCGCGAGTCGCCTGAACGCGGGCTCGAGCGCCTTCCACCCCCTCTCGTCCATCCGCTTCGCGACCGTGGCCAGCACCGCCACCGGCATCGGCGTAGACGTCCCGATCACGGCGAGCGAGGACGCAAACGGCAGCTTCCCGAGCGCCGCCGCTTGTGCACCGTCCAGCAGCACCGCGACCCTGTCGCCCTCCGCGGCCCGCCGCAGAGCGGAGAGCACCGCGCTGCCGGCCAGGATGTCTACTTGCCTCGGCAGCCCTGGGGCCGCGGCACGCACGAAGCGCTTCGAATAGCCCGCGCTCGACTGCACCTCGTAGCCCTCGAGCGAGGCGGGATGGTCCTTGCCTGCCACCAGCGTCCAGCGCTCCAGCGCCTCGCCGCCCTGCGGCACTGCCGAGAGACGCGCGACCAGCCGCAGTTCCTTCTCGTGTTCGAGGAAGAACGGCAGCGAGGCCAGGAGCAGGGCGGCGTCCTGTTGCGCAAGGCGGCGCAGGCCGCCGGCCTCGCTCTCCTCGTAGACCGCGGACAGCGAACCAGCCGGCAGGTGGCCCGCCCCGACCAGGGCCCTGGCGAGAGCGTCCATCGCCGGTCGCGCCT
>DASQBG010000123.1:0-30062 GCA_035635335.1 Myxococcales bacterium
GCAGGGCAGACAGCCACCGCTCCTCCTCGGACCAGTCGGCGTGAGCGGAGAAGCCGGTCATCTGCACGACCTTGGCGCGCACCGGCACCATGCGGCCGCGCATCTTCAGCTCCCGGGCGCCGTCGAGGAGCCTGCGGCCGCGCGTCTCCTCGGCCTGGTAGCCCACCAGGAGGACGGTGGTGGTCGCCCGTGGGAGCTGGCGCTCGAGGTGGGCCAGGATGCGCCCTCCGGTCGCCATGCCGCTCGCCGCGATGACGGTGAAGAAGCCACGCCGGTCGAGCAGGCGCGCCGAATCTCCCGCGCCGCGCACGAACTGGAGCAGCCGCGGGTGCAGCGGGCGCACCTGCCGGGCGAGAAGATCGCGCACCGCCTCCGACTGGTCCTCGGGATACCGGAGGTAGACGGGCGTCGCGTCGGTGGCCATCGGGCTGTCCACGAACAGCGGCACCTCGGGGATCCGACGCTCGTGCTCCAGCTTGCGCCAGAGGAAGAGCAGCTCCTGCGTGCGCCCGATCGCAAACGCCGGGACCAGGAGTGGCCCGCCTCGCGCGATCGCCTGGTGGATCTCCCGCGCCAGCTCCTCGGCGGCCGGCTCGTCCGGGTGGCGCCGGTCCCCGTAGGTGCACTCCAGCAGCAAGGCGTCCGCCGGGGACGGCGCGTCGGGGTCGGCGAGCAGCGGCGTCCCGTAGCGGCCCAGGTCGCCCGAGAACAGGATCCGCTTGCCGTCCGCGCGAACGTCGAGGAAGGCGCTCCCCACGATGTGGCCGGCGCGGCGGAAGGTGACGGTCACCCCGGGCGCCGCTTCCACCGGCAGATCGAAGGGGAACGCCTCGAGCCGTGCCACCGTCTCTTGCGCCTGCGCCGACGTGTAGAGCGGCAGGGCCGGGCGGTGCTTGCTGTAGCCCCGCTCGTTGGCGAGGCGCGCGTCCTCCTCTTGCAAGTGCGCGCTGTCCGGGAGGAGCAGGGCGGCCAGGTCGCGCGTGCCCTCCGTGCAAAGGATGCGTCCCACCAGGTCCTGACCGACCAGCCTGGGCAGGTACCCGGTGTGATCGATGTGCGCGTGGGTGAGGATCACCGCGTCGAGCTTCCCGGCGGTCCACGCGGCCCAGTTGCGATCGCGCAGCTCGCGGCGGCCTTGGAACAGGCCGGCGTCGATGAGCACGCGAGCTCCACCGGCCGTGGTGAGCAGGTGTCGCGACCCGGTCACCGTGCCGGCTGCGCCGAGGAAGGTCAGGGTCGCCATCAGTCCGGCGCGACGGCTTCCCGATGCCGATCGAACCAGGCGATCCAGGGGATCATCGCCCATCCGATGAGCGCGGTCGCCGCGACCACTCGCGGGCTGGGAGGCGCCCCGCCGGCGAGGCTCGATGCATACGCGACCACGAGGAAGCCGACGAATCCCCACAAGCCCCAGGTGCCGGCCCGGTCGCGCGGGCGGGTGGCGCGCGCGTAGATGGCGACGCCCGCCACGAAGAGCGCGGCTTCGACGAGCACGGTCGCAACCGGCGAGGTCCACAGTCCGAGTCCGACGCGGGTGTCCACGCCCGGAGCCAGCTGCAGGTCGGGCCGGTGCGTGATCCAATCGAGTACCCAGTGCGAGACGACCAGGGCGGAGACGGCGAGCGCGCCGCGCGCGTAGCCGGTCTTTGCGCGGTAGGCGAGCCCGAACGCGACGCCCCACACCACCGCCATGAGGAGACTGTGCGTCCACGGGTAGTGCACGAAGCGCAGCTTGAGGAAAGGGCTCGGCGCCGCGGGGTCGATGCGGACGGTCTCGATGCCCAGCAGCACCAGGATCGGCCAGATCAGGTCGAGCAGCTGCGCCGCCACCATCAGCGTCGCCACCGAGGTTCGCGGGACCACCCTCTTCGCGCCGAACGCCAACGCGAAATGCCCGATGAACATCCCGCCACAGTACTTCCTAACCAGGAACGTTTCACGCAGAGCGCGCAGAGGACGCAGAGGCACTGGTTTCATCGCCCGACTGGTGCACCGACGCCCGAATCGACGCAGCCCAGAAATCTCTCTGCGGTCTCGGCGCGCTCTGCGTGAAACGCTTTCGCCTGAAGCTATTGGTCGGGCGAGGAGAGGGCGGCGGCCGTGGTCGGCCCCGAGGAGGGCGAGGCCGCGACCGCCTTGGCCACGGTGCCGACGCGGTCGACCTCGAACATCGCCAGGCCGAGTTGCTCCTTCTGGTCGGGGACCTTCTTGCGCAACCGCGCCCGGGCCTGCTGCGCCTGGGCGAAGGCATCGGCGCTCTTCCGGCCCCCCGAGAGCCGCGCCCGGTAGTCGACGACGCCCAGCAGCTGGTGCCAGAGGGCGTCGTAGAGCTTCTCGAAATGGTCCCGCATCTCGGGCTCCAGCGCCGAGCCCGGCACCTCGGCGAGCGCTCCGTCGACCAGCACCACGACGGTGTCCAGGGTGCCGAATCCGCTCTGCGACCGATCGACCAGCGCGAGCGACTCGCGCGTGACCATGGGGAAGTCCTCGTCCAGCACGGTGAAGCGCAGCGTGCCGGGGTCGGCCAGCTGGGCCAGCACCGCGCGCCCGCCGAAGGGGAAGGTGAGCGAGTGCGACTGCTCCGCGAACAGCTCCTTCACCACCCGGTCGCGGTCCTGCGCGGTGATCTCGGAGCGCAGCCCACCGTCGCGGCGCGGGACCTTCAACGTGTCGAGCTCCTCGCGCAGCTGGTCGATGCCGACCACCACGTTGAGCGCGGCGGCGTCGGCGTAGCCGGCGTGGAACACGCCCACCAGCTCCGGCTCCGACGTGCGGCAGGAGACCGCGAACACCGGGCTGCCGCTGTTCCCGGCGCTGAGGAGCGCGTCGATGACGAAGTCGCTGTGGCTCCAGCCCTTCTCCGTGTCTTCGGTATAGGGGTTCACCACCTTGCCCGCGCTGACCGCGGAGAAGGCCCCGAGCGGGAAGCCGCGCACCTGGACCAGGTTCCCCGGCCGCAGGGCGCTCGATCGGCCGAAGCGGAACGGCATCACGGGCAGGAGCTTGTGCGCCTTGACGATGGCGATGTCCGCCGGCGCGTCAGAGAGCACCCTGGCCAGAACGACGTGCCCCGGCTCGTAGTCGTCGTCCTCGCTGCGCACGATCTTGAGCTGCTCGCGGACCTTCTTGCTGCCGGTCGGCACGCCGTCGACGGCGTGCTCGTCGTCGGTGACCTCGGGCCGCTCGGCCACGTGCTGGTTGGTGACGATCAGCGTCTCGCCCTCGCGGACCCTGTAGGCGAAGCCGGTGCCGTGCACGACCGAGCGCACGTAGCCTCGGCGCAGCTTCCCGTCCCGCCCATAGTAGACGTGCTCGTAGGTCGCGGTGTTGCGGATGGCGAAGACGAACTGCTCGCGCACGCCGTCGAGCACCTGCGAGGCGGCCGCGGCAGGCACCGCGTCGGCGTAGTCGGCCTCGCACAGCGGCGCCTTCTGCGGCGCGACGGCGGCAGGGGGTGCGGCGGGAGGCTTCCTCGCGCGCGATTTCGCGGGGGCCGCCGGCGCGGCGACGACGAGCGCTGCCAGCAATACGATCATGCCCTCGCCTCCTCCCAAGGAAGCTATCCTGCCGCCCCCGTGCTGCAAAGGAGCGGGCGAACGCTCGTCCGGCCACCTTGCCCCACCTCGGACCGGGGTCTATCGTGCCGCGCCATGCCTTCCAAGATCCGCGTCGTGGCCGCCATGCTGGAGAACGACGGCAAGTACCTGATCACCCAGCGACGCCCCACCGCAACCCTCCCCCTCCTGTGGGAATTCCCCGGTGGCCGCGTCGAGGAAGGCGAGACCGACGAGGCGGCCCTGGCGCGCGAGTTGAAGGAGGAGATGGGGATCGAGGTCGAGGTGCGGGATCGCGTGATCCACGTGCAGCACTCGTACCCCAACTACGACATCGACTTCTGCGTCTACAGCTGCAAGCTCCTGGCGGGCCGGATCGCCCACCACCGCGTCCACGATCACCGCTGGGTGGCCCCGCAAGACCTCAACAAATACGAGTTCCCCGCAGCGGACGAGAAGACGGTCGCTCAGCTGCTCGATCTCACCCATTAGGGCGAAAAATCCGTTTTGCTTGCGACTCTCCCGGCGGGTCTTACCTTCACCCACGGGGGAGGCACGTCTCCGGGAGGGGAGCCACAGGATGATCGGGAAGCCCAATCCGCGCGGCAAGAAGATCGACAAGCAGGGCGGCACTGGGCCGCGGTTCGGTTCGCCGCTGGCCTACGTGCTCCTGGTGCTGGTCGCGTTCCTGCTGCTGCGTACCCTGTTCCAGGACGCCGGGTTCCAGCGCGTCCCGTATAGCCGGCTGCTGGACCGGATCCAGAGCGACGGCTGCGCCAAGGTCGTGCTCAGCCAGGACTGGGTGAAATGCTACCCCAAGGGCGCGGAGGGTTCCGGCTCGCGCGGCGAGCTGCCCTGGTTCGCGGTGCGCGTGCAGGGCGACACCTCGCTCATCCCGATGCTCGAGTCCAAGCACATCGAATACGAGGCGGTGGCCGAATCCTCCACCACCGACATGATCTGGATGCTGGCCGTGCCCATCGGCCTGGGGCTGCTCTTCGTGAGCTGGCTCACGCGGCGCATGAGCGGCGGCATGCCGGGCGGTCCTCCTGGCGTGATGAGCTTCGGCAAGACCAAGGCGCGCATCTATATGGAGGCGACCACCGGCGTCACCTTCAAGGACGTCGCGGGCATCGACGAGGCGGTCGACGAGCTGAAGGAGATCGTCGAGTTCCTCAAGACCCCCGCCAAGTTCCGCCGCTTGGGCGGGCGCATCCCCAAGGGCGTGCTGTTGGTCGGTCCCCCGGGGACCGGAAAGACCTTGCTCGCGCGGGCCGTGGCGGGCGAGGCGGGTGTGCCGTTCTTCAGCCTCTCGGGCTCCGAGTTCGTCGAGATGTTCGTCGGCGTCGGCGCCGCGCGGGTGCGCGACCTCTTCCAGCAGGCGGCCTCGAAAGCGCCGTCCATCATCTTCATCGACGAGCTGGACGCGATCGGCAAGAGCCGCAACGCTGGCGTCTTCGGCGGCCACGACGAGCGCGAGCAGACGCTCAACCAGATGCTCGCCGAGATGGACGGCTTCGACGCGCGCACGGCGCTGATCGTCGTCGCCGCCACCAACCGGCCCGAGATCCTCGATCCGGCGCTGATGCGGCCCGGCCGCTTCGACCGCCAGGTGCTGGTCGATCGGCCCGACCGCCGCGGGCGCGAGCAGATCCTCCGCATCCACGCCCGCGAGGTGAAGCTCGGCGCGGACGTCGACCTGCGCGAGGTGGCGACGCGCACGCCCGGGTTCGCCGGCGCCGACCTCGCCAACGTGGTGAACGAGGCGGCGCTCTTGGCCGCGCGCAAGGACCGCGACAAGGTCGTGATGGCGGACTTCATGGAGGCCATCGAGCGCGTGGTCGCTGGCCTGGAGAAGAAGAACCGCCGCATGAACGAGAAGGAGAAGGAGATCGTCGCCTACCACGAGTCGGGCCACGCGCTGGTCTCCACCCTGTGCCGGTACTCGGAGCCGGTGCACAAGATCTCCATCATCCCGCGCGGGCTGGCCGCCCTGGGCTACACGCTCCAGCTCCCGCTCGAGGATCGCTACTTGATGTCCCGCGAGGAGCTGTACGACAAGCTGGCCGGCCTGATGGGCGGGCGGGCCGCCGAGGAGATCATGGTGGGGAGCATCTCCACCGGCGCCTCGAACGACCTGAAGCAGGCGACCGAGATCGCCCGCATGATGGTCACCGAGTATGGCATGTCCGACGCGATCGGTCCGGTGTCGCTCGCCGAGCGCAGCCGCTCGCCTTTCCTGGCCGGACCGAACGGGCTGGGCGGCATCCCGGAGCGCATCTATAGCGAGCGCATGCAGCGCAAGATCGACGCCGAGGTCAGCCGCCTGCTGGACGAGGCGATGAACCGCGCGCGCGACCTGGTCCGCACCCACCGCGACGCGCTCGGCAAGGTCGCCGCGCGCCTGCTCGCCGTCGAGGTAATCGAGGGCGACGAGCTGCGCCGGATCCTCAGCGAGGCGGGCGCCACGGTGCCGGAGAAGCGCGGACCGGTCCTCGAGCCCGAGGTCGAGGCGGGCGAGCAAGCGGAGCGGCATGCAGGGACGTAGCGCCGTGTTTTCGCGGTGTTAGAACTCGCGGGGTCCCGGGGGCGGGGAGGCGCATGTCGACTCTGAAGATCGGGCGCTCGCACAAGGCGCGCAAAGCGCTCTTCGCCCGGGGTATCCGCCGCGGATATCTCTTGATCCAGGAAATCGACGAGGCGCTGCCCCCCGGCAGCCTGACCGATGCCGAGCGCTGGCTACTCTTCTACTCGCTCAAAGCAGCGCGGGTGGAGGTGCGGGACGGCGAAGGCAACTCGCTCGACCTGGCCGAGCGGCCGCAGGTCCCGCAGGGCGACGCCGAGATGGACCAGCAGCACTAGAGCGACTTCGCGAACTCGATGACCCGGGCGGCGAAAGCGTGCGGGGCTTCCGCGGGGAGGAAGTGTCCGCCCGGAAGCAGGCGCAGCTCGGCGCGTAGGAGCTGCGCGAGGGGCCGGGCGACGGTCTCGATGGGCAGGTAGCGGTCCGATTCGCCCCACAGCACCAGCGCGGGTACGCCCGCCGCACGAATGGCGTCGAGGCGCGAGGCGGTCTCGCGCGGATCGAGCGCGCGCGCAGCCCGGATGAGTCGCAACCCGCCTTCCTCTCCCTGGTAGGGCTCGAGCATCGCGCGGATCGATTCGTCCGACAGCCCCGGACTCCTCATCTTCCGCGCGAGCACCGGGGCCAGCCGGGCCGAGTTGCGCGGTTCCCAGCGTTGGATGCTCTCCACCCCCTCCATCGCCCACTCGCCCGCGTACACGCCGTCAGCGACGATCAGCCCCCGCGCCCGGCGCGGGTCGGTGGCCACCAGGATCTGCGCCGCCGCCGACCCCACGTCGTGGGCGACGATGAGCGCGGCTTCCACGCCGAGCGCGTCGAGGAGCTCGGCGAGCCATCCCGCCTGGCGCTCCATGCCCGGCTCGCCGCCGGGAGACTCCGACAGACCGTAGCCGGCCAGGTCGGGAGCGATGCACCGCAGCCCGGCGTCGCGGAGCACCGGGATGACGCCGTCCCAGATCCGGTTGTTGGTGGGGAACCCGTGCAGGAGGAGCGCCGGCGGTCCCTGGCCCTCGTCGCGTACTTGCAGCGTCAGATCGGCCAGCCGCACGCGGCCCATGGGGCCCTCCCGCGGATGCGTCATTCTGCCAGGTTACCGTTGCGATCTGGTTACTGGGCCAGAGATCCTGCTGCGCAGCAGGGTTCGCGGCTGTAGCCTGCGCCCAGGATCGAAATACCGGACGAGGCCGGCTGTTCTAGGGGACTGGCCGGCCGCTCGACCGCTCGGAGGCACTTCCATGCAACGTTCTCGCATCACCTTGCTCTGCGCATTTGCCCTGGGGTCGCTCGCCACCGTGGTGGCGCTGCCGATCGCCCTCTCCGGGCGCGACCACCAGCAGGACCTCGCGCCCGACGCTCAGGCATCCCCGTTGCCCGCTCCCGCCGCACCCGCCAACGCGACGCAGCCGGCGGCGCCCGCCAACGCGACGCCGCCCGCCGTGCAGAGCGGGCAGGGACAGCTGACGCCGCTCCCCTCGCTCGCGCCGCTGGTGAAGCAGCTGCGGCCGGTGGTGGTGAACATCAATTCGCGCTTCAAGCCGCGCCGGCCGACCGCGCGCCGGGGGATGCCGCAGGCGCGTCCCCGCACCCCGTTCGACCAGGGCCCCGGCGAGGACGGCGAGGACGGCGAGCAGCAGGACCCGATGGAGCGCTTCTTCCGCTTCTTCGGTGGACAGCCCACGCCCGACGATCAGGAGAGGCACGGGCTCGGCTCCGGCTTGCTGATCGGCAACGGCATGGTCCTGACCAACAACCACGTGGTCGAGATCCAGGATCCGGGCTCCAACAAGTTCCGCCCCATGGATGACATCAAGGTCGTCACCGACGAGACCTCGCCGGCCGGCGCGCGCGAGTACGTGGGCAAGGTGATCGGCAACGATCCGAAATCGGACATCGCGCTCCTCAAGCTCGAGGGCGAGCACGTGGGCGAGCTCAAAGGCGCCGTGCTGGGCGACAGCGACGCGCTGCAGGTGGGCGACTACGTGATCGCCATCGGCGAGCCGTTCGGCCTGCAGGCGACGGTGACCGCGGGCATCATCAGCGCGAAGGAGCGCGCGCTCGGCCCCGGCTCGGTCTACAGCGACTTCCTGCAGACGGACGCCTCGATCAATCCGGGCAACTCCGGCGGACCTCTGTTCAACCTGCGCGGCGAGGTGATCGGCATCAACACGGCCATCATCGGGGGCGCGAACACCATCGGGTTCGCCATCCCCATCGCCGTGGTGAAGCAGATCCTTCCCCAGCTCGAGAAGACCGGGCGCGTGGTGCGCGGCTTCCTCGGTGTGCAGCCGCAGCCCATCACCCAGGACATGGTCGACTCGCTGGGCCTCAAGTCGACGCAAGGGGCGCTCATCGCCGACGTGGTGAAGGGCGGCCCGGCGGACAAGGCCGGCGTCAAGCCGGGCGACGCGGTCGTCTCGCTGAACGGGAGACCGGTGACCGACGCGAACCAGCTCACCCGCGACGTCGGGGCCATCCCCCCCGGCCAGACGGTGAAGCTCGAGATCATCCGCGATGGCAAGCCGCGACAGGTGGAGATCAAGCTGGGTGAGCGTCCCGACGAGAAGGAGACCACCGCCCGCGCGGGCGGGCAGGGCGGCGACGCGGACAAGTCGACCGGCGACCTCCTCGGCGTGCGGGTCCAGGACCTGACGCCGGAACTGGCCCAGCGAGCCCGCGTCGAACCAGGCACCAAGGGCGTGGTGGTCACCGACGTGATCCCGGACTCGCCCGCCTCGCAGGCCGGCCTGGATCCGGGCGACGTGATCCTCGAGATCAACCGGCAGCCGGTGACCTCGGTCGCCGACTACAGGAAGGTCGTCTCCAAGCTCAAGAAGGGCGACACGGTGCTGCTGCGCGTGCGCAGCGGGCAGGCCGTCCAGTACGTGCCGGCCAAAATCCGGTGAGAGCCATTCAGTGGATGAGGCTTCAGTGGATGGTGCCCCTGGAGGCGCCCGGGTCCCCTTTCGGGCTGACGAACTTGAGCCCGATGCCGCGCATCCCGGCCCGGACCGCGTCGGCCCGGGTGAAGTTGATGAAGCACTGGTAGCGGACCTCGCCCTCCAGGACCATCTCCGCGCCGCCCGAGGGCGAGGTGAAGGTCACCCGGACCCGGCTGCCCAGCGGGAACGGCTCCCGGGTCTCGACGAACATCCCGGAATCGCTGATGTTCCGGCCAATTCCGGCGGCCACCCCGCGATCTCCTTCCAGGAAGACCGGGAACGCCTTGTCGAGCCTGCCCGCGGGTGGACGGCGCTCGGGCGCATGCTGCGGGACCTTGGGGGGATCGACGCGGCTGGACATGCTTGGACGGCCTTTCGGGAGTCGTGCGCCCCACCGTAGGAGTCGGCTGCTCGGCCGTCAAGGAAAGGACTCCGGGTGGGAGGGGGTATCGCGCTCGGGCGCCGAACGTCCTAAATTGTATGTGGGCAAGCGTCGCAGAAGCCCCGGGATGGTGGTTATGAAGGGTCGGACGGTGGGTGGACTGCTCACATCGGGGCTCGTCGCGCTCGCGTTCGCCCTCGCGCTCTTGCAGGCCGCCGTGCTGGCGCAAACGCCTCAGCCCTCGTCGGTGACCGCCAACGCAAACACGCCCGCCTCGCCGAGCAACCGGTACTCGGCGCCGGGCGGCCGGGCGGGCATCCCGTGGACGCCGACGCCGCCGGCCCGGAAGGTCTCGCCCGCCGAGCGCGAGGGGCGCACTCCCGATCAGAAGCCTCCTCGCGAGGAGCACCGGACTCCCCTGCGCAACCCGAACTTCATCCCGCACCTCGGCCCCCGTCCCGCCCGCCGCGCCCTCGCCTAGTTCCGCCGCGCTCGCCCGGAAACGGTTTACGGTCCGCCGATCAAGACCAAGAACTTCAGCTTGTGGGCATCACTTTGCGTAGAGGGTCCAGCGCCCCGAGAGGGAGAGGATGTGCCAGGTGGGGCCGGCGCCGGCGCGCGCGAGCGGATCGAGGGAGCCGCGCACGAGGATGTAGTCGTAGTAGAGTCCGTCGACGTCGTTGCGGAACCTCCAGGGCTCCCATTCCCAGTGCGGCGGCTTCCGCGGAGGGACGGTCTCCGGCCGGTAGAGCAGCGGAGATTGCGGCAGCTCGGCGAAGGAGAACGAGGCGACCCCTCCCTTGCGCGCGCGGTAATAGCTGCCGAAATGGAGGTACGGGCTGAATTTCGCCCAGGCCGAGTCGTGATCGTAGACGAGCGAGACCAGCCGCCGGCCGGGAGCGGCGGCCTCGAGCACCGCGTCGAAGCCGTCCACCTCGCGCGTGAAGCCGCGGATCTGCCCGGCAGCGAGGCCGGCGGAGAAGAGCGATGCAGCAGCGACGAGCAGGAGCGGGAGCGCTCCGCGCAGCCCGCGCGCCGGCCGCAGTAGCAGCGCGGCGAGGAGCGCAAAGGCGATCGCGTACCGCTCGTTGAGCTGCCACAGCCACCCGATGGAGACCGGGAAGGCGAGGTAGAGCAGCGCTGCCAGCGCGCACCACGCTGCGGCGACGCCGCGCAGGAGGGGGCGCGCGTCGGGGTCGCGGGTCTGCGGCCAGGCCAGGAGCGCGGCCGCCGCCAGGAGCGCGAGCAGCACGATCTCGTCGTAGGACCCGGGCCAGATGTCGAGCAGCGCGCCTGGCAGGTTGCGGAGGGCGTTGCCAGGGGGCTCGAAGAGGACGCTCATCGGCTGCGTCCAGCCGACCGTCGCCGGGTGCACCACGGGGCTCGTCGCGAGGAAGGCGAGCGCCAGCGCCGCAGCGGGGACGATCCAGAGGAGCGCGCGCGGCCCGCGCCCGAGCGCGAGCCAGGCGACCAGCGCCGCCGGAGCGAAGAGGAGGAACGCGGACAGGTGGAGGTAGAACAGAGCGACGGCCACGGCGGCCAGCAGCGCGGTGCGCCGCGGTCGCGGATCCTGGGCATCCCGCACCGCGAGCGAGAGTCCCCACAAGAGGAGAGGCAGCGCGGCCAGGTAGTTGAAGAACCCGATCAGGAGCGACTGCGACCAGAAGAGCGGCGCCGCGAAGAGCGCCAGCCGCTCGTCGGCCCGCACGGCGCGCAGGAGCGAGCGCAGTGCAAGCGGGAAGGCCAGGGCGGTCGCGGAGAGGAGCACCAGGTTCGCGCGCTCCGCGGTGCCCAGCGGGAAGGCGAGCAGCGCGCCGGCCAGGTAGTAGAGCAGGTACTGCGAGCGTCCCAGCGCGAGCGCGAAGTACTCCTGGCCTTTCCACTGCGGATCGCCCCAGTGCCGCAGGGTGGCGATCGCGGCCGCGTGCTGGGGCAGGTCCGTGAAGGGCAGGTAGGGCGCGGACCAGAGCGCCGCGACGTTGGCCACCGCGCAGCCCAAGAGGAGGACCGGCCAGAGAGGATGGGCGGCATCCGTCCACGAAACGGCGGTCGGAATCACCGTCGCAGTCGCTGTCGGCATCGCAGTCGCTGTCGTAGTCGCAGTCGGTTCTCGCACGCACCCCGAACTGTACCGGCTCGGGGGTGGGGCTGTCCCTCCGTCGCGCGCTGCGCTAGGCTTTCGCGGACGTGCGCATCCTGGTCGGAGTGGATGGCTCGGAACCGGCGCAGCGGGCCGCGCGCCGCGCCTTCGATTTCGCCAAGCGCCTTGGCGAATCCGTCATCCTGATGCACGTCCTGCCGCCGCCGCCCGTGTTCTCCGAGCCGGCCGTCGTGCTGGACATCGCCGAGTTGGAGCGCCGCGTCTACGAGGCGGGGAGGACCCTGCTGGAGAAGCTCGCCGCCGACGGGCGCGCGGCCGGCGTGCAGGTCGACACGCAGCTGCTCTCCGGGCCCGCCGCCGAGGTCCTCGCCGAAGCGGCCCAGCCACAGGACGTCGACTTCGTGGCGGTGGGCAGCCGGGGCCGCACGCTGGTCGGCAGCATGCTGCTGGGCGGCACCTCGCACCGGCTCGTGCATATCTGCAAGAAGCCGGTGCTGATCGTCCACTGAAGCGGCTACTGGCTGAAGCCTTCCAGCTGGTAGTGCGCCTCGATGCGCTTGAGCGCCAGCACCATCGCCGCCGTGCGCATGTCCATCTCGCGCCCGATGCAGTAGCGCTGGGAGTTGTGGGTGGCGGTCCGGCGCGGAGCGCTGCGGGAGATGTCCCGGATGATGCGGTAGTTGGACTTGATCGCCTGCTCCAGGCGGCCGTTCACCTCGGTCTCGCTCCAGTGCTCCATGCGCTTGTTCTGGATCCACTCGTAGTACGACACGGTCACGCCGCCCGCGTTGCCGATGATGTCCGGGATCAGCTCGATGCCGCGCTTGGCGAGCACCCGGTCGCCCTCCGGCGTGGTGGGGCCGTTGGCGCCTTCGGCGAGGAGCTTGACCTTGATGCGCTCGGCGATCGGACCGTTGATCTCGCCGCCGAGCGCCGCGGGGATCAGGATGTCCGCCTCGACGTCCCACAGATCGTTCTTCGAGATCTGCTGCGCTTTGGGGTAGCCGGCGACGGTCCGGCGCAGGTTGGAAGGGTTGTCGTAGACGTACGAGATGAGGTCGGGGACGTCGATGCCGGCCGGGTTGAAGATGGTGCCGCCGGCGTCGTTCACCGCCAGCAGCTTGGAGCCCATGCCGGCGAGGATCTCCGCCGCGTTGGAGCCCACGTTCCCGAAACCCTGCAGGAGGAAGCTGGAGCCCGCTGGAACCGAGCCCCGGTCCGCGTACCACTCCTGGATGCAGTACGCGAGGCCCTGGCCGGTGGCCTTCACGCGACCCTCGGAGCCGCCGATGCGCGTGTCCTTGCCGGTCACCACTCCGCGCAGGGAATGGCGCTCGCGCTCGCCGTCGGTGAACTGGCGCAGGAGCAGCCCCATGATGGTGCCGTCGGTGCCGACGTCGGGCGCGGGGATGTCCAGGTTGGGGCCGATGAGCGGCTTCAACCGGTACATGTAGCGGAGCGTGAGCGCCTCCAGCTCCTCGGAGCTGAGCGTCTTGGGGTCGACCTTGATCCCGCCCTTGCCGCCGCCGAAGGGCACGTCGGCGATCGCGGTCTTCCAGGTCATCTCCGCGGCCAGCACCTTGAACAGGTCGAGCGAGACGTCCTGGTGGAAGCGGGTGCCGCCTTTGTACGGTCCGCGCGCCTGGTTGTGCTGCACGCGGTAGGCCTTGAAGCGCTCCGGGCGGCCGGGGACCACCTTGTAGAGCCCCTTGCCCTTGAGCCGCACCACGCCGTCGCGCATGAAGACGTTCGCGTTGATCAGCGCGCGGCGCTTGAAGACGAAGCTGCCGTCGAGCAGCGGCTCCAGGCCGTCCGGCAGGAGCTCGCTGTCGGGGAGGTCCTTGTAGCGGGGCTGGTCGGCAGCGGCGAGCGGAGTCAGCCGCGTGTGCATCTTCACCGTCACGTAGAAGATGTGCTCGTAGTCCGGTTCTTCCAGCTCCATTCGCACCCGGCGGTCGAGCCCGATGAGGTCGGCCGCCCGATGGAAGACCTCCATCGCTTCGGTGTAGACGGTCTGCCTGGTCGGCTCGGTGGTGGCGACGCGCGCTGTCAATCGTCCTCCGTCTGCGAAAGGGGCCGGTTTCTAGAGTGGATGGCGGGGCGTGTCAATCCGCGGCGCGTCACTTCCTCGCGAAGCCGCGGACGTACGCGGCGAGCGCCTTGATCTGCCCGGGCGTGAGCTTCGTCCGGTACCCGGGCATGCGCACATTTCCCTTCTTGTCCTTGGTGCCGTTGCGGATCGTTTGCAGGATCTCCTTGTCGCTGGTCTCCTCGGACCACTTCGCGCTGGTGAAGTCGGGCACCTTCAACTTGCGGCCCTTGTCGGTGTCGCCGCGGCCGTCCTCGCCGTGGCAGGTCACGCACTTCGCCTTCTCGTAGAGCTCCTTCGGGTCCTGGATCCCGGGAGCGATCCGGCCCGGAGGAGCGGTAGGGGCTTGCTGCAAGGCGAGCGAGAGCGCGAACGCGGCGAGGGGCAAGGGATCCTCCTTCAGGGTTTTCACGGCCGGCAATCAGTAGCGCTCCAGGGCGCGTTCAGCCTCGGCCCGCACGGCGTCGCGAGCTTCCGGAGGTTCCACCATCTCGGCGGCCCCGGCGAAGGACAGCACCAGCGACACGGCGTACTGCGTTCCCGCCGTGTCGATGGCGACCTCCACGCCACCGCCCGCCAGGCGGCGCGCGCGGTCGCCGTAACGCGAGAGCGCCCAACCGGCGGCCGGCGGGGAGAACCGCACCGTCACGGGCTTCTCCGCGCCGGTGGGGAAGAAGAGCGCGGAGCGCTGGAAGAGGGCGGGATCGACGGGACCGCGATCGGGGAACGCGGCGCCCGTCTCGCGCACGCCGCGGACGCGGTCGAGCCGGAACGTCCGGTCCGCCTGGCGGGCCGGGTCGTACGCATAGACGTACCAGCGGCCGCGGTGCTCCACCACCGCGCGCGGATGCACGGTACGCGGACCGGCCTCGCCGCGGCCCTCCTTGTCGTACTCCAGGGCCACCTCGCGCTTCTGGTCCGCGGCGCGGCGCAGCCGGGCCAGCAGGTCGTCGGTGCCGCGCGGAGGAGGGGTGGCCGCGGCCACTCGCCGGGCCAGGGCGGCGTACAGCTCGCGTGCCTTGGCGGGCAGCTTGTCGGTGAGCTTGCGCAGCGCGGAGACCACCGCCGGATCCGCCGGCGCCGTCTCCTGCGCGGCGCCGGCCAGCGCGAGCGCCTCGAGGGCCGTGAGCTGCGGCGGGCGCGAGAACGACTGGTCCAGCATCACGCTCACCCGGCCGCGCTCGTCCACGCTGATGTCGATCAGATCGTCGGGCGAGAACGGCGGCCTGCCGACGAAGCCGAGCAGGTCGATGTCCTCCATCAACTCCTCCGGCGAGAGGCCCAGGTCCCGGGCCAGCTCGTCGACCGGGATGCCGGGCCGCCGGCGCGCCGCGGGGACGATCAGGAGCAACCTGCGCAGCCGCTCCTGCGGCTCGAGCTGCGTGCGCGCGCGCTTGCCGGGCGGCTGCGCCGCCTTCTCGGCGGGCGGCGCCACCGGCGCGGGCTCCACCGGTGAAGAGGCCCCGGAGTGCTGGTCGACCAGCACCATCAAGGCACGCCGCGCCCGTGTCCTGGCCTGACCGGGCGCCTCGATCCAGACGCGGTCGCCTTGCGCGAGGACCTGCGTGAGGAGCCCGTCCAGGTAGGTGACGCGCAGCTGCGCCGAGTCGCCGGGAGGCGCGTCGAAGGCGCGCTCCGCGAGGAGCTCGCTCCCTGGGGCGAACCGGAGGGTCACCTCGAGCGGCTCGGCCCCCGTCCATTGCCACGCCCTGCGCCCCGCCGCCTCGCCTGCGTCGAACCCGTCCGGGATCTGGAAGTCGGGCTGGCCGGGCTTCTGCTCGTTGACCTCGAGGGCCTCGATGCGATCGACGAGGAACACCCGCTGCGCCTGTCGCAGGTGGCAGTACCCCACCAGCCGCCAGGTCCCGCCGCGGAACGCGAGGCCGTACGGATCGACGTCGCGCTCCGTCACCGAGCCGAACTTGTCGTAACGGATGTGGACGCGCTTGCGCCGCGCCACCGCGCCGGCCAGCTCGCGCAGGCGCGGGGCGCGCTCGGTGTCGCCGGGGCGCACTACCAGCAGGCTGCGCGAGACGGACTGAGGGGCGGGCGCGGCACCCGCCAGGGAGATCTTGCGGAGGGCGTGTTGCAGGTCCTGCGCGAAGGGGAAGTCGCGCGCGGCCAGCGCCGCCGCGCCGGCCGCGTAGAGGGCCGCTGCCTCTTCGGGGGCGAGGCGCGGGTCGGGCAGGAAGAACGCGCCGCGATCGATCCGGTACCCGCCCACCTCGCGCCCGTCGTCCAGGCTGGGCGGCACGAACTCGAGCGGCACGCCCAGCTGCAAGAGCTCCGCCTTGTCGCGCTCCAGCTTGCGCTCGGCGGACTCGCGCCCGCCTCCGTAGTCGTCGGGGAACGCCTCGCGCAGATCGGAGAAAGACACCGGCTCCGGCGCGTCGAGCAGCAGCGCGACCAGGTCGAGGAGCCGCTCGGTGCGGTCCATCTTGGTCCTACGAGGTCGCGGCGCTCTTGGGGGCCGCCTTGGCCTCCTCCTCCAGCGCCCACTGGATTGCGGCGACGTTGTCGCCCGGGATCTCCACCTTCTTGCCCGCCAGCGGGCCGTCCTCGGTCCCCACCACCCAGTAGCTGTCGCCTTCCTTGTCGATCCGCGCGATCCCGGGCCCGATCTGGATCACCGTGATGTTCGGGTGCACGGGAAAGCGCAGATAGAGGATCTCGATCGACGCGGCCACTTGACTCTCCGCCTTTCCGGGGAGTCCCCCTCGTACCGTCCCGGCCGGCGAGGGTCAAGCGTCAGGAGAGGAGCCAGCGCAGCTCCTCGAGCACTTCGGCGGGCTTCTCCAGGAAGGCGAGGTGGCCGGCGCCCGCGATGACGGCCTGGCGGGCGCCGGGGATGTTCCGGGCGAGCGAGTCGCAGGCGGCCCGCGGGATGAGCTGGTCCTGCTCGCCGCAGACCACCAGCGCGCGGGCGCGCCAGCGGGGCAGATCGGGCGTCGAGTCGGGTCGCAGCGCCATCCCGCGCAGCGCGTCGGCGATTCCCTGCGCGGTGGCGCTCCGCGACAGCTCGCGCACGCGGCCGACCAGCGGCGAGCCCGGAGCCGTCATCCGCTCCGCCAGAGGCGCGGTGACGGCCTCGGGCCCGTTCTCCAGGGCCGCCCGCGCCTGCTGCTCGCGCTTCTGCTTCGCCTCGGGTGGGTCCGCGCCGGGCTGGGTGCAGAGGAGCCCGGCGCGTTCCATCCGCGCGGGGAAGAGCCGCCAGAACGCCATCAGCGCGTACCCGCCCATCGAGCAGCCCACCAGCGCGGCCGTTCGCGCGCCGAGGGCATCGAGCGCGGCGGCGAGAAGCCGCGCCAGATCGTCCATGGTGCAGGGCCTGCCCAAAGGAGGGGTGCCGCCGAATCCGGGCGCATCGACCGTCGCCGCGCGAAAGCCCAGGGCCGCGCAGCCGGGCAGCAGCTCGTCCCAGCAGGTTCCGTCGAGCGGGAAGGGATGCGCGAACAGCACGGTCCGACCCGGGGCTCCCTCCGCGCGCAAGCGCGCCGGCCGGCCCTCGAACCGCAGCGGGACCTCTTCCACGTCAGCCTCCGGTGACCACCAC
Source organism: Myxococcales bacterium (assembly GCA_035635335.1). Classification (GTDB taxonomy): domain Bacteria; phylum Myxococcota; class Myxococcia; order Myxococcales; family 40CM-4-68-19; genus VBKO01. The sequence goes on from DASQBG010000123.1 coordinate 17,203, forward strand.
GGCCCCCCGGTACATGTCCATCCCGCAGGCGAAGCGGACCTGGCCGCTCCTGGGCGAGGTGAGGCGCACCTCGATGGGCTTGTCCTGGGGAAGCATGTGCTTGACCGGGTCGCCCTGGACCACCACCGCGTCGGCGCAGGTGTCCGCGACCTTGCGCGTGAACCGCAGCACCACCTCGCGGTCCGGCGGAACCTCGACGCGCACGGGCTCGAATCCCTTCGCGGTCACCGACACGTCGTAGACCGGGGCGCCGCCGGATGTAGGGGGCTGTAGGGGTTGCGTCGGCTGCGACGGCTTGCAGGCGAGGAGAGCGAGCAAGGGGAGAGTCCAGCGGATCATGAAGTCCGTATCGATCCTGGGCCGCCCGCGCGCAAGCGCATGACGCCGCGGTGACCTGCCGACCGGACACTCGCCGGGTTGGGAAGCATCCGACATCCGTGCGACACTGAATAGGCAGGCGGGGAAATGCGACGACGAGCTCTCGACATTCGCCACCGCGACCGCAAGGCGCTGCGCGACGGCTACAGCCCGGCAGTGCGCCGATTCGAGATCGCCAGCATCGCCCTGTACTGCTGCGTGATGGCGTGGTTCCTCTGGGGCCTGATCCCTTTAGTCGGGACCTACCCCTGGCTGATGGCGAGCGCTTTCATGTCCGGCTTCGTCCTGGCCGATTTCGTCTCCGGGCTCGTGCACTGGCTGGCGGACACCTGGGGCTCGCCCGACCTGCCGATCATCGGACAGGCGCTGATCCGGCCCTTCCGCGAGCACCACGTCGACCAGAAGGAGATCACCAGGCACGGCTTCATCGAGACGAACGGCAACAACTGCTTCATCTCGATCGCGCCCGCGGCCGGCGGAGCCCTGCTGCCGCTCATCGACGCGCTGAACGTGTTCGCCGCGACGACCATCTTCTCGGTCACCCTGTGGGTGCTGTTCACCAACCAGTTCCACAAGTGGTCGCACCTCGACGATCCCCCGCACTGGGTCCTGCTGCTGCAGCGGATGAACCTGGTCCTGCCGCGCGACCACCACGCCGTGCACCACTCGGCGCCGTACGCGAAGTACTACTGCATCACCGTTGGTTGGCTGAACGAGCCGCTGCACCGCTTGCGCTTCTTCCAGGCGCTGGAGCGGATCGTCACTCTCACTACCGGCCTGGTGCCGCGCGAGGACGACATCGGCGCCGGCGCGGCGCGCGCCATCTTCGAAGATGCGCCTCGGCCGCTCCCCGCCGAGCATGGCTCGCCAGAGCCCGAGGTCTAGGGCTGCTCCTTCCGCTGTTCCTTCGCCCAGGAAGCCAGCTCCGCCTTGCGCAGCGCGATCTCCGCCACGATGCGCGCCGGATCGACCGACAGCACCACCAGGTTCGCCGCCGAGGTCACTCCGGGAGGGACCGGGAACCCGGCGCGCAGCGGCAAGTAGCCCGGGACGCGGGCGACCAGGAGCTGCTCGATGTCGCGCGAGGCGAGCCGCTCGGCGAGCTGCCCCGCGGCCTCCGGGTTGCGTGCATTCTTCGGGCGCGACAGCGCCGTCGGCCAGACGAACGTTCCGATCGAGCGTTGGTTCGGGTACTCGACCGAGACGCGCGCGGCGCTGGCCGCCGCTTTGGCGGCCTCGTCGCTCGCCAAGAGCCCCATGGTGGCCTTCCCCGTCACCACCGCCTGCCGGACGGCGTCGTCCGAATCCAGGACCTGCACGCCGTTCGCCCGGAGCTGCTTCATCCAGGCCAGCATGCGCGCCTCGCCCCAGGCCTGGTACAGCGCGGCGAAGTGCGCCAGCGAGGCGCCTCCCGTGGGCGCGGCGAGCGCCACCTTCCCGTTGAGCCAGGGCTGCGTCAGCGCCGCGTAGCTGGCCGGAACGGGGTGGTCGCCCAGCAGGTCGGTCGCCACGAGCAGCACCACGGCGCGGCCGCCCACCGCAGCCCAGGTGCCGCCCGGGTCCCGCCACAGCGGAGGCACGTCGCTGGCGGTCGCGGGGATGGGCAGCAGCTCGCCCCGCTGCGCCGCCGCGATGGCGCCGTACGGCTCCGAGTCCCAGCGCACCTCGGCGCCTTCGCTGGGTGCTTCGCCTCCGGCCAGCGCCTCTGCGCCGGCCCGGATGCTGGGGATGCGCTCGGCACGCGGACCTCCACTTTGCGCGATGACCCGCAGCGCGGTGTCGATCACCGCGGCGGGGAGATCGGTGGCGAGTTGGACCTCGGACGGCGGTGGGCCCGCCTGCTTGGTGCAAGCCGTCGCCAGGAGCAGCGTTGCCAGGCGCCGGAGCATCCGCGGCAGATTGCTCACCGGCCGGAACGTGTCAATCGCACGGGTTGACCGCCGCCGCTGGCGCTTGCTAGAAGCACGCTCCTCTCAGGGCCGACATAGCTCAGTCGGTAGAGCAGCGGTTTCGTAAACCGCAGGTCGCCGGTTCAAGTCCGGCTGTCGGCTCCACCTCGCGACCCGCTACCTCTCCGCGCCGGTCGGGTTCGACGAGCCCGACCCGGAGGTGGACCCGCTCGTCGAGGTGGACCTGGTATCCGTCGATCCGCTGCGGAGCCCGAAGTTGGAGGTATTGCCCGACATCGACGAGCCGGACGTTCCCGAGCCACCGCTGCGGCGCCCGAAGTTGGAGGTACTGCCCGTCATCGACGAGCCGGATGTTCCCGAGCCGCCGGTCGCGTCAGAGGACGAGGTGCCGGACGTCGTCGACGCGTCGGAGCCGCTCGATTGCGATGCCGTGCCGCTGGAGCCGCTCGACCCGGTGCCGCTCTGGGAGGCGCTCGAACCGCTGCTGGTATCGGGGGTGCCGCTCCCCTGCGACCCGCCCGAACCCGAGCCGCCGCCCTGCGCCGTGGCCACTCCGGCGATCGCAAGCGCGCCGGCCGCGACGATCGCACCAATCCCTTTCGCCATGACGATGCTCCTTTTCCGATCCGACTTACATACGGAGCCTGGTGCCGCGTTTCGTCCGCTCCGATACGGACTCGCGCGAGCGAAGGCCCGCTGCCTCGCGGGCCCCATGACAGGCTCGCCGCCGCGCATGCGTGCGGCTCGGTTGCACGGCCGCGGAGCAGACGACCTGACGGAACAGTTAGTAAATCAGGCAACTTAACCGGGGCTACACGAGAATGGGCATTCTCGCCGAGAGGCCCTGCAAATTCCTGCGCTTTGTAGCAATTCGAACACTCAGCTACGATGTCGGAGGTGGGTAATCTTTTTCCGTGTAAAAAGACACATCACCCCCATGCCCTTCGTGGTCGTCTTCTCCGATCCGATGCCCGACGTACCGGAACACGTTCGTGAACGGCTGCTATCGAGCCTCGAGGAAGTGGGCGCGACGCTCTCCTCGATTCCCGCTGAAAACTTAGTGTGGGAGTCACTCAAGACGGCGCCGATGCTGCTGACGGTCGAAGGCTGGCGATTCGTTTACGCCGTCGACCGGCAGCGGGGCCGCATCACCGTCAAGGAATTCCGCGCACCGGGACCGTGACACGGAACTGCGTTCCGACGGAGGCGGTGCCGAGTCCCTCACCGCAAAGGCTTGTGGCCTTTCACGGTGATCTTCTTTGCGGCGCGATCGATGGAGTAGACGAAGCGCCAAGCGGCTACGTCGAGGACTAGATCGCTGCCTGCCACCGAGAACCAGAAAGGGCTGCTCGGAGGCACCACTTCGCAGGCCTCACCGATCTCCTGCAGGCTGAGTCGCAGTTGGTGGATCGTGTCGGCGGGTATCTCGGCCATTTGCTCCGCGAGGACGACTGCGTAGCGGCGCTTTCTGTTTCGCGCTTCGGTCACGAAAAACGACCCTATGATCCCGTCTTGGTTTGAGGACCGTCAGTGCTTCGACGCGGTCGAGTCTGCAGATGGTTCTTGCCCTCGCAGCCGCAACTCCCGTTCCGAACCTCTCTGCGTGGACCACCGGACCTCAGCGTGGCGAATTGCCAGCTCGACCACGTGACTTCTTGCTGGCAATCGCCGCACCGCCGATCTGGTTCCACGAGCAACATCGTGGCGGAATCAGCCGAGTCGCCGCAAATTGTACCCGCCACGACGTGCGCGCACACGCTGATCGGCGCGCCGCTCGTAATCGGCCAAAACGAACCGGAGGCGGTGCCGGGCCGTCGTGGCACGAGGGAGCGACGGTTGGCCTGGCAGCCCACCCACGCTCACACGCGCGGCTCAAGATCCGCGACCTGCGATCGATGCGGTAACTATGCAGACCAAAACGCCGTGTGAGATTTGCGCGCACTGTGGCGGCGCTGTCGAATGGCTTCCTTGGTTGGCAGTCGACACGGAGCCCGAAACCCGATCGGATGCGTCGAGCTGGCGACGGATCGGTCGGTGCGGCTGCGGGTCGCGTCTCCAATTCCGCAGGACCGCGCCGCCAGCGCAGACCGGCTCGCTGAATGCTGTGCTCGGCAGTTGAGACGGGCCGCCGGGCGGCGTCACGAGCTGCTCGTCGACCGATCACGTCTCGCTTCTGCGCGAACCCGCCCGCTCCCCGGGCGAGTTCGTAAACCGCAGGTCGCCGGTTCAAGTCCGGTTGTCGGCTCCACCTCCTCAGATCTTCGGGTCAGTGCCTTGACGGCCGCTGCGTCAAGATCCCGACGCGCGAGTGTGTGCCCGCTGTCCGGTTTGCCCGAGCCGTTTTACAAACCAGCGTGGTTACTCGCGGTCCCGGTGCGGGCAGAGGATGGTCTCCGTGTTGCAAATGACCAGCGCCATGACCCGCCTCGCGCTGCTCGCCGCCTCGATCGCCGTCCTCGCCGCATCTTCGGCACGTGCCTCGCGCACGGGGCAGGTCGCCGTATCCGCCTCGGTTGTGTACTCGGCGGTCCTCCGTCCCGTGGAGGTGGTTTCGGTGCGCCACATCGCGAGCGCCGGCCGTACGCGAATGATCGCCTCCGTGCGGCCCGGCGCAGGCCCGGTGCTGATCGAACAGCGCGGTGGCCCGGCGGTCCAGCTGGTGCGAACGAAGGACGCCGGCCCGGTCTCGGTCGAGCTGGCCGACGGAGAGGGAGCGGAGCTGGTCGTGACGGTGTTCAGCGACGGCGCCCCCGGCTGGCACGGCCGCTAGCGCCTTCAACTCGACCCTTGGACCTTGGCGAGGTACGCGGCCTTGAGTCGTTGCGGGCCCCCTCGTCCTTGGCCATGGACGCCTCCCCTCCCCGCCGACCGAGCACCGTAGCAAGGGCGCGCGGCCGCGCCACCTGGCGGCCGTGCAATCGTCCACACCTACGCAACTGACGTCGGGACGGTCTCCCTGCCGCCGAGGGCGCCGGCGGCCCGCTGTGCGTTGCGGGCGACCCCAACTTGACGTTTCACTTCTGACGCGCTTCAGGAAAGGCAGCTGGGCGGGCCGTGTCCCTTCGCGAGCGTGGAGGCGAAAGCATGAGAGCCACCGAGAATGACCCTCTCAGCGAGGCCGAGCTGGACGAGCTGGAAGGAGTCGTGGAGCAGCACAAGACGTTGACCGAGGACAACCACGGATACGGCGTCTTCGCTTCGTTCTGCGTTCCTCGATTGTTGGCCACGATCCGGAATCTTCAGCGTGAGGTCGAGCTGGTCAGCAAGGAGCGCGACGATGCGCGCGCTCTCCTCCACAACATGACTGGCTAGCTAGGCGGCCCGACATCGAATTTCCCAGGATGAGCCGCTCGAGGGGCGGATGTAGGTGGCTTGGCCACTTGAAAACTACAGCCATGCTCGATCGAAACTCTCTCGAGCAGCTCTATTCCTCACCCGCTCTCCGCGTGAGCCAAATGGCCGGACACAAAGAAACGTACACGGTCGTCATCGCGGAGCAGATGCCCGCGGTCCCGGCTGTCATGCTCGACGAGCTCCGCCTCAGCTTGAAGGAGATCGGCGCAGCCTGCGAAGCGGTCCCCGCGACGAGCCCATTCTGGACGTCCGTGGCGCAAAGCAATCTGATCCTCGATGTGGGTCCCTGGCGCTTCCTCTATGCGATCGATGGCGTCGTGAAGCGGATCACGGTGAAAGGTTGCAAGGCGTTGCGATAGCCTGTCGCCTCGTCCCTTACATCGTTTTTGTCGAGGTGCTCTCGCGGCTCCAGTACAGTGACGAGCATGAGATGGCTCGTCGTTCTGTGCCTCGCGACCGCGCCCGCGTTCGCCGGGGAGCACAAGGTCGCGGTTGCGCCGATCGAGGGAGTGCTGGGCCGGGCCGATGCGGCCGCGCTGGAGGAAGCGGTGCGCGCCGAGGCGCGCGGGCTGGACGTCGGCGTCGTACCGGGTGCGCCGGCGAGCGTCGCGGCGGCGGCGGAGATGGGCGCGACGCACGCGATCACCGGGAAGGCGGTGCGCCTCGAGGGGGCGCTGGCGGTCATGCTGACGCTGGTGAGGACGGAGGACGGGGAGAGGAAGGGGATGGAGAGGCTGGTCGGGTTCACGCTGGCGGACCTGGAACGGGAGGCGAAGAAGAAGGTGCCGCGGCTGTTGCGGGCGGGGCTGGGGATGGAGGGGGCTGGGTCGACTGCGACGGCGACGGCGACACCGACAGCGACAGCGACAGCGACAGCGACTACGACAGCGACACCGACAGCGACAACGACTACGACAGCGACAACGACTACGACAGCGACACCGACGGCGACTGCGACACCGAGTCCGACTGCGACTCCGACTGCGACGCGGAGATCGGCGGTGGCAGCGACGGCGAGGTCCACCGCGAGCGCCAGCGCGACGCCGACTCCGAGCTCCGGGTCCAGCTCGGTCGGCGGCCCGCCGAAGACCAAGCCTGGTCCGCGCTTCGTGCGGCCTGCGACGCAGATCTCCGGGGCGGACGAATCGTCACCGCTGGTCCGGACCATTCGCCAGGTGGTGGAGGACGTCGAGGACGTGCGCGGGTTGTGGCGGAAGACGAGCCTTCAGATTCTCCTGCTCGACGACGTGCTGTTCTCCAAGGCGCTGCGCGCCAAGGCGCAGAAGGAGCTGACCAAGGCGGCGGTGGCGGCGGAGCGTGCCCGATGGGCGGCCTTCGCGCTCGCGCCGCCGGACGCCGACCCGGCCAAGGTCCTGCTCGGCGTCCTGGACGAGCAAGTGGCCGGGTTCTACGACCCGTCCAACAAGGCGCTCACCGTGCGTGAGAAGCCGCCGGCGTCGGTGGGCGGGGCGGGCGAAGCGTTCGAGCTGGTGCTCGCGCACGAGGTCGAGCACGCGCTGCAGGACCAGCACTTCGGGTTCCCGGACATGGAGAAGCTGCCGGACGACGACGCGCGGCTGGCGCGCATGGCGCTCTACGAAGGCGACGCCATGGCCACCATGATCGCGGTAGGGGCGCACCGCGCCGGGCGGCCGGTGAAGCTCGCGATCGGCACCGCGGCCGCGGCGTCGCGCGGCATGCCGGTGGAGCAGCTCGCCCGGTCCGGAGGGTACTCGCCCGAGCTGCTGCATGCTCCGGCGGTCGTGCGCGAGGAGCTGGCGCTGCCGTACGTCGCCGGGCTGTCGCTGGTCGCGGAGGTGCACCGGCGCGGCGGTTTCGCGCTGGTCGACAAGATGTTCCAGCGCCCGCCGCTGACCAGTCATGAGGTTTTGCACCCCGAGGCGTACCTTTCGGGCGAGCAGCCCGCGCGCGTGCCGTACCCGGGGGCGCCGCCTGGGATGCAGGCCCTCACCAGCGGCCGGATGGGAGAGCTGGGTGTCCGGCTCGCGCTGCAGGTCTGCGTGGACGAGCAGGTCGCTCGCGAGATCGCGCAGCACTGGGCGGGAGACGCGTACACGGTCGTGCGCGGCCCGCTCGATGGGGTTTCCCTGGTCTGGAGCACGGCGTGGTCTGGAGACGGCGCGCGCCAGTTCGGCACCCTGCTCGGAATGCAGTCGCCCTGCTGGCAGGAAGCCGCCGAGGCCAATCGAGGAAAGCCTTACGCCATCTCGGCGGCCGCGGAAGTGCGCGTGGACGGCGCCAAGGTAGCGCTGGCGCGAGGGTTCCCGCAGGCCATGCTCAGCGCCGCCGCCACGGCGGCGACCCGGTTCGATGCGAAGCCGCCGGCCGCCGCGCCGCCCTTGGGCGAGCTTCCCGAAGGCCAGCAGGAAGAGCGGGCGCGCGTCGTCGACGGGCGCTTCGTGAGCCCGCGGCTTGGCCTTGCGGCCGACGTGCCGCCGGGCTTCGAGGCGGACCTCGAGCAACCGCCCGCCGAGATCGTCCTGCACAGGCCCCACTCCGAGGCGCGCGCTTCGTTGGTCTTCGCGCCGGAGCCGGTTGCACCCGAGACCCTCGAGGAGTTCTTCCAGACTGCCGCGACTGCGTTCGCGAATCAGGTGGGCGGTTCGTCGCTCAAGCTGCGCGGTGCCCAGCGGACCACGCTCCTGGGCGGGGCCGCGCAGGAGCGGGCCTGGGACGTACAGGGCACGCAAGCGGTGCTGCGGGTGACGGTCGCTCCGGCCTGTGGCGGCAAGGGCTACTATGCCGTGCTTCGCGCCGCGGCGGACGAAGCGTCGCGCGCCGCCCTGGAGAAGTTCGTGGGGTCGTTGCGCGGCACGGATCTGCAGGACTCGCCGGCCTGCGCCGAGCTGCGATAGCTACGGCGCGGGGTGGTTCAGGTAGTTCAGCGCGATGGCCAGCGCCTTGCGCACCGGGAGCGTCGAGACGTACAGGGCGAGGGCGATGGGGATCACCACCATCCGACCGCTGGCGATGCTCTCGGGGTGCATGAGCAGCATCACGATGACCATGACGCCCGTGAGGAAGGCCGTGCTCACGTACATGAAGGCGAGCGACTCCCCGCGCGGATCGTAGCGCAGCCCGCAGCGCGGGCAGCTCGTATACTCGCTGTAGGTGAGGAGGCGGCGGAAGATCTTCCCCTCGCCGCAGCGCGGGCAGCGCAGGCGCAGGGCACGGCCGAGGAGCTGGCGCGAGACGCGGAGGAGCTGCCTGGACTGCATCTCACCGCGGTTCTAACTCGACCAGGTCGACGCCGACGAGGCGAAGTCCGTACTTCTTCTGCAGGAGCTCCAGGTCGGACCGGGCGGGGCGGAGCTTGCGCCGGTCCGCCAGCTCGAGCAGCTGCACCGCTGGGTCGGCGCCCGCGCTGGCGAGGAGCTTCCCGTCGCGCGAGAAGGCGACCGCGTGGGTGAGGGCGCGCGGCAGGGTGGCCACCGGCAGCCGCGTGGCGGTGTCCCACAGGCGGACGGTGCCGTCGAGACTGGCGGTGGCGATGGTCTCGCCGTCCGGGGAGAAGGCGGCCGACCAGACGCGATCCTGGTGGCCGCGCAACAGGCCCCGCTTCTTCCCCTCGGCGGTCCACAGGCCGGCCGTGCCGTTCTTGTATCCGGAGACCAGCAGCTTCCCGTCCGGCGAGAAGGCCAGCGCGAGCGCGCTCTGCGATTTCTCGCCCAGCTCGCGCACCAGCTTGCCGGTGCCCCGGTCCCACACGCGGATCGGCTGGTCCTCCCCGGCGGTGGCCAGGACCTTCCCGTCCAGCGAGACCGCGAGCGCTGCCACCGGAAACCCGGCATCGATGACCATGGGCGCTCCGCCGTGGGCCAGGTCCCAGACGCGGACGGTCCGGTCGGTGCTGGCGGAGGCGAGCGCGCGCCCGTCCCGCGCGAATCCCAAGCCGGCGATGGTGGACTCGTGCCCGTCGAGCCGCGCCCGGATGCGCCCCTCGTCCGTGCTCCAGACCAGCACGCCGCCGTCGAAGGCGCCGGAGGCGAACAGCTTCCCGTCCGGGCTGAAGGCCAGCGCCGTGACCGAGGACGCGTGGCCCGGCAGCACCGAGACGAGCTGGCGGGTCTGCACGTCCCAGAGGCCGATCGGCCCGCTGGTCGATCCCGCCGCGAGCGTCCGCCGGTCCGGCGAGAAAGCGACGGAGGCCCCGGTGAAGAACGGCGCCACGGTGGGCAGCTCGTAGCTCTGGCTGCCGGATCCGACGTTCCAGACGCGCAGCGAGCCGTCGAGACCGGAGGCGGTGAGCAGCTTGCCGTCGGGCGAGAACGCCACCGCGGCAAAGGGGTGGCGGTCGGGGAGCCGCACCACCAGCGAACGCGTCTGCACGTCTCCGAGCGCGACGGGTCCGCGCAAGGAGCGGACCGCGAAGGTGCGGCCGTCGCCTGACAGGGCCAGGGCCAGCAGGGGACCCAGCTCCGGATCGGCGCGCGCCAGCAACTGTCCGGACGCGGTGTCCCAGAACCCGACGGTGCCGTCGCGGCTCGCCGACACGAGACGGGAACCGTCGGCGATGAACCCTGCGCCCGTCACCGCGGCGGTGTGACCGCGCAGCTTCCCCAGGGCGCTGCGCGTGTGCGCGTCCCACAGGCCGAGGGTGCCGTCGCCCGATGCGGTCGCGAGGTGCCGGCCGTCCGGCGAGAAGGACACGGCGTTGATCTCGTCGTCGTGCGATCCGATCTCGACGCCTCGCGCCTGCGCCGGGACCTCCCAGAGGCGCAGCCTGCCGTCGCTGCCGCCGGCGGCGAGCCACTCGCCGTCGGGAGAGAAGGCCACCGCGTGCTGGGGTGGGCCGACCTCGAGCTTGGCGATCTGCTCGCCTGAGTCGGCCTGATACAGGCGCACCGTGCCGTCCTGGCCGGCGGAGGCGAGCGTGCTGCCATTCCAGCTCATCGAGATGACGGTGGACTCGTTCCCTTCCAGCCGGGCCAGCCTCTTGCCTCCCGGGACCTGCAGCACGTCGATGGCGCGGTCGCGGCGGGCGGCAGCGAGCATCCTGCCGTCGTGGGACAGGGCGAGCGCGTAGACGAGCCCGTTCTGCGGGAGCGCGAAGGCGGGCCACACCTCGCGCGGCGGTCCCTGCGCGATGCGGAAGTCCACCTCCGGCAGGTCCAGCTCGCGGCGTGCAGCAGCGGCGAGCACCATCGCGCGGTCCCAGCGCAGGTCGGCTTCCGCCCGGGCCGAGCGCTCACGGAAGGTGCGCGCCAGCTCGCGCGTCGCCTCGCGGTACTTGAGCGTGGCGACCACGGCCGCCACGGTGACCAGCACCGCGGCCAGCGCGACCACGGCGGTGAGCTTCTTGTTGCGCGCCACCAGCCGCCGGAGCAGCTCCACCGACGAGTACGCGTAGGCCGACACGCGCGCGCCGGTTTGCCACGCGACCACCTCCGCGGCCAGCGCCCTGGCGTCCCCGTAGCGTTCTTGCTTCTTCTTCTTGAGCGCCTTCTCGCAGACGGCCGCAAGCTCGCGAGGCGCTTCCTTGTTGACCTCGCGCACCGGCACGACCGGCTCGGAGCTCACCTTGAGGATCACCTCCATCGCGGTCTTGCCGACGAAAGGCGGGCGGCCGGTGAGGACCTGGTAGAGCACCGCGCCCAGGCTCCAGACGTCGCTCTTCTCGTCGACGTCCGAGATGGCGCCGCAGGCTTGCTCCGGGCTCATGTACGCGGGAGTGCCCAGGACCATGCCTTCCTGCGTCTCCTGCACCTCCTCTTCCTGCATCTTGCGCAGGAGCGCGTGGTCGGCGTGGCCCCTCGGCTTGGCCAGCCCCCAGTCCAGCACCACCGTCTCGCCGAACTCGCCGACCATGACGTTGTCCGGCTTGATGTCGCGGTGGATCACGCCGCGCCGGTGCGCGTAGGCGATGGCCTGGCACAGGTTGACGAAGTGGGGCAGGACGCGGAGCCTTTCCTGAGGCGTCGCGCAGTGCTTCAGCTCCTCGGTCAGGGTGCGGCCCCGGATGAGCTTCTGCGTGTAGTAGAGCGTCCCGTCGTCGCGGCGGCCGATCTCATAGACGGGGACGATGCTCGGGTGCTCGAGCATCCCGGTGATCCGCGCCTCCCGCACGAACCGCGCCCACGGCGCAGAGGTGTCGCCGCCGGAGGCATCGGCCATCTGCTCCATCGCCTCGGGCAAGAGCTGCTTGAGCGCCACGTCGCGCCCGATGTGCGAGTCGTGGGCGAGGTAGACGACCGACATGCCGCCGCGGCCGAACTCGCGCCGCACCTGGTAGCGGCCCGGCGCCTCAGGAGTGAGGTTCTGGTCGGCGCGCTGCTCGGCAGGGAGCGTCTGCTGCAGCGTCGGGGAGTCGTCGTCCGCGTGCCGCGCGCCGCCCGGAACGGTCGAGAGCAGCAGGTCCGAATCGGGGATCGTGCGGGTAGGCTTGGGCGGTACCGCGGGCGGCAGCCGCCCCGGTATGCGCACGGACGGCCTGCGAGGATCCCCCGCCATCCCGAGGCTCGTCTTAGCGCCACGGTCCCCAGGTAGGCAAGGGTGAGACCCTCCCGCGTCCGACGTACGGATGGAGGGTTCCCCTGACACCCCTGTTCATGTTCAGTGAAGTGCGACGCTCACCTTTCCCGGCGCCGCTCTCCAGCAGCGCAGCCGCCCCCCAGAGGCGGCACAACCGTCGATAACCGACCCCGCGTGTGTCATTGCGCGCCGGAGCATTCCCCGCTTCAATATCCGGGTTGGTGCAAAACTTTTCGTGTAGCTGGAAAGTGAGGGGACCATGGAACGCCTGCGCAAGGTTCTATCCATCTTCGCCGCCGCCGCGCTACTCGCCCCCGCGGGTGGGGCACTCGCCGGCCGTCCTGTCTTCCACCACCACCGCGCCGACCACGACGGGGAGGAATCCGACCATCACCGCGACCGCGGGTCCAAGCCAGCCAAGGCGCAGACCAGCGACTTGACGCTGCGCTCGCGCGCACTGCTCGGGAAGGATGGGAACACCCAGCTCGAGGTCAGCACCGCGGCTTTCGATGTTGGTACGACTCCGGCCGGGAACATCTCCCATGTGAAGGTCCGCGCCGTCGATCCGTCCCGCGATGACGGGGACGACGACGACAAGGACGGGAAGGACGACAAGGGCGCCAAGGAGTTCCGCTTCCGCAAGGAGTACGAGCACCTTCGCGACGGCGGCTACTTCACCCGCACCTTTCCCGGGCTGCCGTACGGCCTGAACCTGCAGATCAAGGC
>DASQBG010000124.1:0-23701 GCA_035635335.1 Myxococcales bacterium
GACGTAAAGCCCCCTCGTGCAAGCGATCGAAATCGCTTCGGCTTTTTCCAGCCCCCAAGAAAAACCTCAATCTGGGCGTGCACCCGGTCAGCACGAGTGTCAGACCCCACAGGTAGAATCTCTCCCCTGGCAAGATGAACGGTGGGGCGGCGGCGGGGAGGTGGAGGATGGGCGGGAAGGGGAAGCCGAAGCAGATGCACTTGAAGTTGCCCACGTGGGGTGGGCGAAGGAAGCGGAAACGACGGCGCAAGGAGGAGCGGCGGCTCGCGAAGGTGCCGCATCGGAAAAGGCCGGCGTTGTCGTCGCTCCATCCGGTGCACGCGACCTGGCGAGTCTTGCCTCACGTCTGGAACTTGCGGTCGCGCCGGTGCTTCTCGCGCATCGCGAAAAGCTTCTCGCGCGGCCGCGATCGCTTCGGGTTCCGCATCGTCCACTTTTCCGTGCAGGGGAACCACCTGCACCTCGTCGTGGAGGCGGACGACGAGAGGGCACTCGCGCGCGGCATGCAGGGGCTGGGCGTGCGCATCGCGAAGGCGCTGAACCGGCTGATGGCGCGCAAGGGCGCCGTGTTTGCGGACCACTACCACGCGCGGATCCTGCGCTCGCCGACGCAGGTGGCGAACGCGCTGGCGTACGTGTTGATGAACTACCTGCACCACTTTCCCGAGGAGTCGGCTCGGTACGCGAAGGACGCGCGTGACCGGTTCAGCTCGGCCTGGCGCGAGCAGGGGACAGATCCGCCGGTCGCGCCACCGCGGACGTGGTTGCTCAGCATCGGTTGGCGGATTCGCGCTGCCCCGGGGCTCGCCGCGCTCGCAGACGGATAGGCAGGTTGCGCGCTCGCCCCAGGAAGGCAGAGGGCGCCGCGCAGACGTCCACTCCGCACCACTGGCCGCGGCGCGGTCGGAGTCGCGCTCCCAGCCTCGGGATCTGCCCCGATGTGCGCGCGGGTGCGCTGCCGGAACCCCGCAGAATCAGGAGGCGATCGCTCCTGGTTTCCATCCGGGCGGGCGCTCCGTGTCCATGGCATAGAAGCGGGCACCACCAAGACCGCCCGCGCAAAAAGGAGCTTTCCCAATGCGCAAGCTACTCGCTCTCTCGTGTGCCCTCGCCGCTGCGTGCGGTGGAAGCGCCGCGTTCAAGGACCAGGCGCGCGACGCGATGCCGAACAGCTCGGGTGTCGCCATGGGCCCGCAGCAGGCGCAGGCGCCGAAGTCCAACGCGCTCTCAGCCGAAGGGTCGTCGCAAGCCCTGGTCGGCGCGGATCCCTGGTACAACGCCACCGTCGCGTTCGCGTTGTCCATCAACGCAGGTACTGCGTGGACGCTGGGCGCGGTCGAGGCCGTGACCGCCACCGAGCCCACCAGCTGCACGGCGGACAGCTGCACCTGGGGACCCGGCTCCGGCGCGCTGGACCCGAACGAGTACAAGCTGACCGTCACGCAGACCGCGGACGCGTCGTTCAACTGGAACCTGGACGCGCGGTCGAAGGCAAACGCTACCGCGCAGTTCGTGACCCTCATCTCCGGTAACGCCGTGCCCAGCGGGCAGCGTCACCGGGGCAGCGGCACATTCACCATCAACCTGGACAATGCCCGCCAGCTGTCGGCTCACGCCACCGAGCAGGGCACCATCGACATCACCTACAGCAACGTGGGTCCCGCGCACGTCGAGGCGAGCTTCCACAACCTGATCAGCCAGGACGCGCAGCACGCCGGGCACCTCGGCAACGCCTACTACAACTACCAGCAGGACATCTCCGGCGGCGGCGACATGGAGATCGCCTGGCACGACGTGACCGTCGAGGAGCGCGACGACATCCACTCGCGCTGGAAGGCCGACGGTTCGGGCCGCGCTGACGTGAAGGTGGTGAAGCCCGGCGTCAACCTCGAGATCTCCAACTGCTGGAGCGTCGCGGCGAGCGGGTTCGTGACCGTGTTCGGTTCGCTCTCGGCCACCGGCTCGGTCAGCGACTGCAGCTACGCGGACGCGGCGTTCGGCACCAACATCAACAGGCCTGGTTAGCCAAGGGGATGGCCGTGAGCGCACTGCGCGTCATCGCGGGCGGGCGGGCCGGGGAGAAGGACCCCGGCCCGCTCCGCGTCAGGGCCGACGCGGGGCTCCTCGCCGAGATGTACGAGAAGCACGCGGCGGCGGTGTACGGCCGCTGCCGGTATCTCTTGAGGGACGACGAGGGGGCGAAGGACGCGCTGCAGGAGGTGTTCGCCAAGGCGCTGCGCGCGCTGCCGGAGTTCCGCGAGGCTGCCTCGCCGGCGACCTGGGTGCTGCGGATCGCGACGCACCACTGCCTGAACGAGCTGCGCGCGCGGCGGGCCGCCTGGCGCGACCAGCTCGCGGAGCTGGCGAAGGACCGGCGCAACGAGGTCGAGCCGCCCGAGAGGCGCGCGCTGGTCCGGGCGTTGCTCTCGGCCGCGCCGGCCGAGGCGCAGGAGGTGGCGGTGCTCTACTTCGTGGACGAGCTGACCCAGGCGGAGATCGCGCAGGCGACGGGGCGCAGCCTGCCCACCGTGCGCAAGCGGCTGCGCGACTTCCTCGCCGCCGCCCGCGCCGCGCTGGCCGAGGCATTGCCCGGCATCGCGCTGCCGGAAGGAGACGAGCCATGATGGTCGATCTGGGAGGCCCCGGAACCGCGTGCTCGGCCATGCGCGTGCGCCGGCTCACCGCGGGGGAGCTGCAGGGCGCCGACCGCGACCGGACCCAGCAGCACGTCGACGGCTGCGCGCGCTGCCAGGCCCTGCTGCGAGAGCTGGCGGACGAGCGCGCGCGGCTCGCCCGCGACGTCCCGTTCGACGCGTTCGCCGCGGGAGTGGCGGAGAAGCTCGCCCACACGCAGCGGCCGCCCCGTTTCGCGCGCTGGGCGCCGCTCGCCGCCGCCGCAGCGCTGCTGCTCGCGGTGGGGACCACGCTGACGCTGCGGCCGTCGGACGACGGCGGGGTGCGCAGCAAGGGCGGGGCGGCGGTCGCTCTGTTCCAGCGGAGCGGAGCGGAGGTGCACGCGGTGCAGGCGGTCGTCGGGAAGGGCCCGATCATGGTGCACCTCGAGCCGGCGGGCCACGCGTACGCCGCGGTGGTGCTGGTGGAGCCGGGGGAATCTTCGCTGCTCTACGCCGGCCCCGCGCGCGCCGAGCTGCCCGAGGCATTCGAGTGGACGGGCACGGCTCGCCGGGCGACGCTCCTCACCGTGTTCGCCGACAAGCCGCTCGACGGAGAGACGCTGCGCCGCGAGGGCGCCAAGGGCGCTCCGAAGGGCGCCGAGGTGGTCCAGGTCCCGCTGGAGCGCGGCCAGTGAAGCGCGCCGTGCCGCTCGCGCTGCTGGTCGCAGCCGGTGCGGCGCGTGCCGACGTGCACCGCTTCGCGCTGGTGGTGGGTGACTCTCAAGGTGGCGCCGGCACCCGCCAGCTCCGCTATGCGGAGCGCGACGCACGGCGCATCCACGGCATCCTGACCAGGCTGGGGGGAGTGCGCGAGGACGACGCGCGCCTGCTCACCGGCGCCGAGGCCGATGACGTCCGCCGCGCGCTGCTCGATCTGGAGGAGCGCGCGCGCTCGGCGCGCCAACGCGGCGAGGAGACGCTGCTCCTCGTCTACTACTCGGGCCACGCCAAGGACGGCGACCTGCGGCTGCGCGACACCCGCATGCCGCTCGCCGAGCTGCGCCAGCGTCTTCAAGATTCGCCGGCGGACGTGCGCATCGGGCTGCTCGACTCGTGCCAGTCCGGCGCCATCACCCGCATGAAGGGTGTGCGCCCGGCGCCCGCCTTCGACGTGCAGCGCGCTCGCGACGCCGGCCCGCGCGGCCTGGTGCTGATCGCCTCCTCCGCCGCCGACGAGGAGTCGCAGGAGTCCGACGAGATCGCCGGCAGCTTCTTCACCCACTACCTCGCCTCGGGCCTGCTGGGCGACGCCGACGCGAGCGGCGACGGCAAGGTGACGCTGGCCGAGGCGTACACCTACGCCTACGGGCGCACGGTCGGTTCCACCGCCGAGACGCGCGCCGGCGCGCAGCACCCGGTCTACCTCTATGACCTGGGCGGAGCGGGCGACGTGGTGCTCACCGAGCTTGCTCCCGCCCGCGGCGGGCTGCTCTTCGGCGCCGCCGACGAGGGCCTCTACGTGGTGCTCGATGGCCAGCGCCGCGCGGTGGCGGAAGTGGCCAAGGCGGCCGGATCGTCGCGCCGCCTGGCGCTCGCGCCCGGCAGCTACATCGTCAAGAAGCGGCTCGAGGATGCGGTGCTGGTCGGTGACGTGAAGGTCGGCGAAGGGGTCCTCGAGGTGGCCGACGCGCAGCTCTCGCGCCGCAAGCTCGAGGACGACCCGCAGAAGGGCGCCTCCGGGCCGCGCTGGAGCGTGCTGGGCACCGGCGGCTACCAGTTCTTCTTCGATTCCGCGGCGCGCAACGGGCTCTTCCCGCCGGCGGTGCTCGCCGGTGTCGAGATGTCCGCTCGCGACGACCTGGGCCACCAGCTCGCCTGGGGCATCGACGTGGCCGTGGGCGGCGGCACCTCGACGCTGCGGCTGTCCGGCGTACCCGACATCCCGGTCCGCTTCGGCGAGCTGTCGGGCGGAATCTCGCTGTGGCGCGACTTCGAAGTGACCGAGAGGCTGACCGCGTCGGTCGGCGCGCGCCTCGCCTTCCTCTACCTGTTCCGCAGCTTCAGCGGTCGCGGCGACCTGCCCTCGCAGAACTTCTTCACGCTCACGCCGGGCGCCGAGCTGGCCTTCGGGTGGCGCTTCAGCCCGCGCTGGACCGCGGTGGCTCGCGCCCGCGCCAACTACCTCTTCTACAACGTAGACAAGGACCAGTCCCTCGGCTACGCCGAGCTCGCCCTGGGGGTCGACTATGCATTCGGCTTCTAGCCGCCGCCGTATTCGGCGGCGCCATGCCTTTTCATGGCGCGGACTGAATGGGCTGCGTTCCGGCGCCCTCGCGGCGGCCTGGTTGTTGACCGCCTGTGGGAACCTCTCCAACGAGGACATCGCCTTCGCCGAGGCGCTTCCCCGCAAGGGCGACCTGCACGTGCGCGTGCCGGTCCAGTCGGCCCAGCCGGCGTGCGCTCTGGGCGAGGCCTCTCAGTGGGCCGTCGGTGCGCGCGACACTGGAGACAAGCTCAACCTCGCGGTCGACACGGTGCTCGGCGTCGTCGACGCCATCCGCGGCTCCTCGCCGACGAGCCGCAAGCCCGGTCTGCGCGTTTGGAGCTTTCCGGACCAGAAGCACCCGGGTGTGCAGCTTGAAGCCAGCCTCCTGCGCGTGGCGACCCAGCCCGGGAGCGATCCGGCGGCGCAGCCGTGGTCCTTCGCCATCGACGCCCGGCGCGACGGCGGCCCGTTCCTCGAGATCCTCTACGCGTACTTCGTCGGGGCCGATGCGCGAAGGGGGCAGGGCGTGATCGCGATCGACTTCGACAACTCGCGCGCCCTGCAGATCGGTGGATCGACCGACCCGACCGGGGTCATGATGATCCATTACGACCTGGGCGCTCCGGTCCGCACCATCCGCATCGAGCTGGGCGCGACCGGACTCGGCCTGTCCCAGTTCAGCTATTTCTTCTCGGGGAACCCGGACGGCAGCGGTCACTTCGACTACCTCTTTCCCGACGCGAGCGGGAATCGTTTCTCGGTGCAGACCGCGTTCACGGCCGCCGGGGCGGGGAAGGCGCACATGTCCGTGCTCACGAAAGGCGGGCAGACCGGCACCCTGGACGAGTGCTGGGACGCCACCGCTTGCCTGACTTACGTGGTCGATCCGCTGAGCATCACGCCGATCTGCCAGGCGCTGCCGGTCCCCATCGGATTGTGCCCGCCCCAGGGAAGCCAGTCTTCCTGCCCGACCGTGCCGTGAAGGTGAACCGTCAAAGAGCATAGCGCCGCCCTATCGGCGAGCGGCTAGGCCAGTGCGTGCTGGTCCGGCGTGGATCCCCCCGGGTCGCCCAGCAGCGAGCGCAGCCGCTCCAGATCGAGCGGCTTTCCCAGGACGCCTTGCACGTCCGCGAGGCGGGGATCGTGCTCGGAGATCTCGTTGGCCCACCCGGTGAGCAGCCAGATGCGCGCCCCCGGCTCGATGCGCCGGATCTCCCGCACCACCTGCCAGCCGCTCATCTGCGGCATCCCCACGTCGCACAGCACCAGGTCGTAGCGCTCGCCGCGCTGGAAGCGCTCCACGGCCGCCTTCCCGGACGCGGCGGTCTCGACGCGATGGCCTTCCATCTCGAGCAGCTCCTCGAGCACGTCGAGGTTGTCGCTCTCGTCGTCCACCAGGAGGACCTTGGCCCTTTGCCGCTGCCGGGGCCGCCCTCGCTCGCGCCGCCGCCGCGGGGAGGCGAGCGGGAAGGTGAGCGTGTAGACCGATCCGCCACCGGTGCGGTTGGCGGCCGAGATGCTGCCGCCCATGCGGTGCATCAGCCCGTACGCGACCGACAGCACCAGCCCGGTCTCGGGGGACTCGCTGCTGGAGAAGAATGGATCGAACACCCGCGAGAGGTTCTCCTCGGGAATTCCCGGTCCCTGGTCGGCGATCGCGACCACCACCCCCCCGCGCCCTTCGCTTGCGCCCACCTCGACGGTACCGCCGACCGGCGTGGAGCCCCGCGCGTTGGCGAGCAGATCGGCGAAGAGGTGCGACAGCTCGGCAGCGGTGCCGCGCACCAGCGGCAGCGGCGGCACGTCCTCCTCGATGCGCAGCCCCGCGTCCGTGCCGTCCAGCTCGGTGCGCGCCATCTCCAGCACTCCCAGGAGGACGGCGCTCAGGTCCACTCCGTCGGCGGGCTGGTCGCGCCGCCGCCGCGCCAGGTCCTGCAGCCTCGCAACGGTCGCCGCCGCGCCGTCGACCACGCGACCGATACCGTCGAGGCTCCGGTGGGCGAGCCCGAAACGCGGGTCTGCCCGCAGCGCGGCGATGCGCAGCGCGATCACGTTGAGCGAGTGGTTCAAATCGTGGGCCAGCCCGGAGGCGACTACGCCCATGGCGTGCATGCGCTCCTCGTGGAGACGGGCTTCGCGGTCGCGGAGCCGGTGGGCGTCGCTGCGCACCTGCTCGGAGATGTCGTGGCCCAGCACCACCACCGACGGACCCGTCGCGGTCGGCAGGCGTTCGAGCCTCAGCTCCAAGGCGCAGTCGCCGCGCTCGAAGCGGCAGGTGCGCACCGCGCCGCCGGTCCGCAGCAGGTCAAAGGCCTCCGCGCAGGCGAGATGCCGCAGCGAAGGATACCGCAGCGCCGCGTGCCCTCCGCGGCTCCAGCGCCACTCCCCCTTGCGCTGGTCCAGCGCCCGGAAGAGCGCGTTCGTCAGGCTGACGCGGTCGCCCCGCACCAGTCCCACCGCGCTGTTCGCGCTGCGACCGAGCCATCGGAGCAGGGCGACCTCGTCCCTTGCTCCGCGCCTGTGCCGGGCCTGCACGACCCTCGCCTCCTCGGCGAGCTCACCGCTCGCTCGCGAACAGTTGTTGCGTAATGTTGCGCATCGAGCGGCAGGGAAAAACCCGTGCGCCACGGATTTTTTAGAGGGGCCGGGCAGCTCCCAGGTCGCGCCACACGCGGGCGGCCGCATTGTGGCCCGCCGCGCCGATCACCGAGCCGGCGGGGTGGCATCCGGCGCTGGCCGAGTAGAGCCCTTGCACGGGCGTCGAGTAGGGAAGGCGGTCCGCGAACCCGAACGAGTTGTCCACGTGGTGGATGTGCCCGCGCGAGATGCCGAAATGCCGCTCGATCTTCGGCGGCGTGAGCGTGAACGCGTCCACCACCAGGTCGCTGGTGCCAGGGGCGAAGCGGTCGCAGAGCGAGAGGAGATGCCGCACGTAACGCTCCTCTTCGGCCTCCCAGGTAGTCCCCCGCAAGGAGTACGGCACCCATTGCACGAACAGCGCCGAGTTGTGCCGCCCCTCGGCGTCGCGCAGCGAGGGGTCGACCGTGGTGTGGACGTACCACTCGATGGTCGGGAACTCCGGCAGCCGCCCCGCCTTCACGTCGGCGAACGCCGTGCGCATCGCGGCCATCACCTGCGGCTCGTCGGGCAACAGGTGCATGGTCGAGCCGAACTGCCCGCGATCGGTCGGGAGGCAGGAGAAGCGCGGCAGATCGCGCAGCGCCAGGTTCACCTTGAGCGTGGTTCCGTCCCGCAGGTACCCGTCGATGCGGGCGTTGTACGGCGCCGGCAGGCGGTCGCGTCCGACCAGCTCCCGCATCCGGAAGGGATCGGCGTTCACCACCACGGCGCGCGCGCCGATCTCGCCGCCGTCCTCGAGCTGCACGCCGTTCGCGGCGCCCCGCTCGACCGCGATCCGGCGCACCGCGCGGCCCGTCTCGATGCGCGCTCCCGCCTGGCGCGCCGCGTCCGCCAGCGTGCGGGTCACGGTGCCCATGCCGCCCTTCACGATCATCCAGGTCCCGTCCGCGCCCGGCAGCCGGCACAGGTTGTGGACCAGGAAGTTCATCCCGGTGCCCGGCGTGTCCCAGTCTCCGTTGAGCCCCGAGAAGCCGTCGGTCACCGCGTACATGGCCTTGAGCAGATCGCTCTTGAAGCCGAAGCGGTCGAGGTAGTGCCCCACCGGCTTGCGGCAGAGATCGACGAAGGCCCGCCGCAGCGGGGCGCGCACGAACCGCTCCGCCGTGTCCTCGATGGAGAGCGGCTCCTGCAACCAGGTCGGGGCGACGTCCTCGCGGAGCTGCGCGATCTCCGCCTGCATCGCCTCGTGCGCGCGGAGGTCCTGCTCGGAGAAGAACGCCAGCATCTGGTCGCGGACGGCGCGCGCGTCGGACCCGAGCAGCAGATAGCGCTGCCCGGTGGTGGGCAGGAAATAGTGCGGGTCGCGCCGCAGGAGCGGCAGCTCGATGCGCAGCTTGAGCAGGAGCTCGGGCGGCATCAGGCCGAGCAGATAGGCCCCCGTCGAGGTGCCCAGCCCCGGCGCCTTCGCGAACGGTCGCTCGGTTCGCGCGGCCCCTCCCACGACCCCGTGCTGCTCGAGCACCCGCACCGAGAGGCCTGCCCGGGCGAGGAGCAGCGCGGCGACGAGACCGTTGTGTCCCGCGCCCACCACCACGACGTCCGCGCGCTCGTTCGCCATGCGCCGACCATACCCCGCCCGCCCCTTTGTCGCGTGCGTAGATTCCGGGAGGCGGGCCGGGACGACGATCCCGTCCACGACGCGGCCGGCAAGAGCCCCGGCGAGGCGGAGGGGTAATCGCCGCCTGGCTATCGAAACGCGGTCCGATGCGCCGTGTGGAAACCGCGCCCCGATCCTTCGATCGAGGCGCGGTGGTGTCGTCGTAGATCTGCCGCTAGTGGCGTCCCGAGTCGTCGAACAGCCGCAGATCGACGGACTGCCCCATGAGGTAGTAGCCCGCGGGGCTCGGATGGATGCCGTCGCCACAATTCAGGGGCGGATTGATCAGGTCCGGATCCGCCGGATCGCGCACCACCTTGTCGAAGTCGAGCACGTCGTCGAACGCCGCTTCCGTGCGGATCCAGCGATTCACTTCGTTGCGGATCGCGGTTTTCGCTGGATTCCACCCGGTGTTGGTCCCCGCGGGAGGGCGATTGTGCCGGGGAATGATCGTGGCACCGATGATGCTCAAACCGCGCGCCTTCACTCTTTCGATGATGTTTCGCATCCCGTCGATCACCTGGGCCGCCGACGCTTCCCGCCGGATGTCGTTGGTACCCATGAACAGCACGACGTGCGTGACCCCGGTGTGGGAGAGCACGTCGCGTTCCAGTCGCTCGACGCCAGGGGCGCTGTCCGGCGGCGGCGACGAGGTCCGGGTGACGGTGTTGCCGCCGATGCCCTCGTTCACCACCGCCTTGAGTCCGCGCTGATTGAAACGGCCTGATCCCGGCGCTCCCGGAGCGTCCGTGGAGTCCAGGCGCACCGAGACCCAGTCCTCCCATCGGTCGTGCGCGTCCAGCGTGGTGCAGGTGCCGTCGGTGATCGAATCGCCGAAGGCAACGATCGCTCCGGGCGAAGAAGACGAGCGCACGTCGATCGACTTCAGCCACCACATGGACGTCGTCGTGTTGACGAACGGCGTTCGAGCCTCGGTTGCCGCCACGTTCCCGGCATCGTTGCTCGTGTAATAGGAGCTGACCACCGCTCCCGAGTGCTGGCTCGCATTCACCTTGGCTTGCGGCACGTAAAGACTCACCGCCAGGTCCTGCCGCGCGAGTACCTGGATTTGAACGGCGTCGCTGGTGACGCTTCCGCCGGCGGGTATGGTCACGCTCGGGGAGCCTGCGAAGTGCACCTGCCGATTCGTTCCTGCCGCCACGTCCCCCGCCTGGACGCGCGGCCCCACGTAAGCGCTGCCGATCGTCACGGCCGCGCCATAGGTATTGTCGAGGCGAATGCGCACGGCATCACCTGGGATGCTCACGCGGGCAATCATGCGGACCGTGGCATTGGTGAGCTGCACCGCGCTGGCGCCATTTTGAGACGTTCCCCAGCCGGTGATCCATTGGGGCCGCTCCCTGTTTCCGCGATCGCCCTCGTCTCCCCGGCCGGAGGCCGAGACGGGAGCAGCGAATGCGAGCGAGACCGCAGCGAGCAAGACTGAACACGGAATTCGGCGAAGCGATCTGGTAGGTGTCATGAGGATACTCCGTTCAGTTGGGCACTCGACCTCAAACGCGCGGGCCGCTTACGGGACCGGCGCCGCCATCGCCTCCGCGATGTACGCGTCCACATCCTCCTGCAGCATGAGCCCCTGGGCCTTCAGCGCCCGCGCCGAGGCCGCCACCTTGGACACGTAGTCGTCGTGGCCGCGGTACAGGTCCTCGAGGGAAGGCCGCGGGTCGCCGGCCGCAGCCTTCTCTGCGCGCGTGCGCTTGAGCGGGATCGTCATCCCGTTCAGGTCGCAGAGATCCCCATCGGTGAATTCCGCCGTGCGAGTATTCCAGCCGGTGAGGGTCGCCGTAGGGACCTCCACCTCTGGTTGACGGATGCCGCCGACGTCGTTGCCGATCGCGTCCACGCGCGGGACGAGGATTCGGTGCCGGCTGAGCACCACGGGGATGAGATTGTCGATCACTCCCGCATTCCCTTCCACGCGCGGCCCGAAGTCGCGGTCGCCGGAGCCGTTGTAACGGCCGCTGTAGGTGACGCCGGGAATGCTCGGGAAACCGGTGCTGGCCTGGTCGGGCGCAACCAGGGTCCCATCCGCGAGGCGAGGTACGCGGCTCGCCGGCGGGGCCCGGTCGTGGCGCGCCCACTCGTCGAGCGCCACCAGCAGGGCGCGCGCGCTGGGCCCGTAGTGGGACTGGTTGTTCACCTGCTGGCATTGCCGGTTGGCCGTGCCTCGGGTCGGCGCGGCGCCCTTGGTGGGGAAGTGCTGCTTGCTGGCGAAGAGGTACCGGCGCACGTTGTGCGGCTGCCGCAGATCGCGCGTTCCCTCTTCGTCGGTGTCGACCAGCGAGGAACGGAACTGCCACCACTCGGTGGCACTGTCTGTGTGGATCACCTTGGGATCGGTGCTCGGCCGCTTGAGGATGCCGTCGAGCTCCTCACGATGCCTGCCGCCCCCTCGATCGTCATCGTCGTCGTCGCTATCGCGATCGCCCGGACCGAAGAGCGGATTGTGCCGCACCGCGTACGTCCGCGGGAAGTTGGTGTCAGGCACGTACCGCTCGCGGTGCTGCACGGTGAACGGGTTCGGCTGCGCGAATCGGTAGTTGAGGAACAGCTTCTGCACCCCGGGGATGTCGATGAACACGCCGTCGCAAACGCGCCGGCCTTGCTCGTCCGCGTTGAACCCCTGGTACAGGTAATCCCGGTAGTACATTCCACTGGACGAGATGCCAACGCAGAGCGTCGCCGTCGCCCCGGCAGCGGGGTTCGGCTTCAAATCGTCGTCGACTTTCGCGTGGCGCAGGAAGCTGACGAGGTCGCGCGAGGTGACGTACCCGAGCCCCATCACCGGAGAGTTGGTGGCGCGGTAGCGCAGCTCGTAGACGCGGTCGTTCTGGAAACCGCCCGCGAGGCAGATGTCGGTCGTACTCGGAACGCCAGGCGGCCCAGCCGGGCAGCTCGCGAACGACCATTGCGAGTCGGGCACCAGCTCGCCGGCCGGGATCTCCGGGCCGCTCGGGCGCGGCGAATCGCTGGGCCGGACGCGCAGCTCGGCCTGGGCAGCCGACTTGTCGGTGGCCACGGCCGGGTAGCTGTTGAACGCCGTACCGCCGCTCAGCGGCAGGGTGAACGGTGTGCCGCCAGCGAAATTCCGGTCGCAGAACTCAGTCAGGATGCGTTCGGTGATCGGCTTCCCGTTCTCCATCGCAATCGGGAAGCTCACTGTCAGGCGGCTGTTGCCAGGCGCGATGTCGGCGCCCCACCCGACCCAAGCAATGATGTAGCCCTGGCGCTGCAGCCAGCCGTTGCCGAAGTCCGCGGCCGTCGTCGGATTGTTGTTGTTGGCGGTCGGCGGTGTGCTGTTCAGCATGGTGGGAGCGATCTTGTTGCCGCGGTTGTTCACCTCGAAGAAGAGGCGGCCGTTCGCCTTGCTGCGATCCACGGGCCGCAGGATGACCATGTCCGCGGAGAACTCGACCTTTCCCGCGCGATTGCGCAGCGCCTTGTCCAGGTCGAATACGGCGGCGTTGTGCGGATTGCGGGGGTCGACCTCGAAGTACACGGTACCCGTCAGCTTCTCGTAGGCCCCCCGGTCGCCGAACGGCGCGCCTCCAGCGACGACCTGTTGCGAACTGATCACCACTCGGGTCACACGCGCCTCGGCGCTGGCGGAAACGAGCGCGACCGCGACGGCGGCGATCCAATCCTTGCGCTTCATGTCAGGCCCCTTTGTCGAGGATGGGGGCAGAGTCTTGGTCGGGCGGTCTTCCCCATCGGCACGGTGCCGGTACTCGGTGGCCGATCGCGGAGTCAAGGTACGCCGCGACACAGCAGCAGGTGGCGCGCCGGGCGGGCCGGGCGCCGCGCGTTAGAACCGCGCGTACCGCCGGGACACCGTCTCCGCCACGCAGGCGGGCTTGTCGCTGCCCTCCGCCTCGATCGTGACGCTCCAGGTGAGCTGCACGCCCGCCGGCACGTCCTCGACGGCCGCGGGGGAAAAATGCGCGCGGATCCTTTGCCCGGCGCGCACTGGTGAAGGAAAGCGCACCCGGTTGAGCCCGTAATTGACGGTCAGCTTCGCCTCGGGCAACACGAGCGTGTCCGCCGCCAGGCGCGGCAGGAGCGACAGCGTGAGAAAGCCGTGCGCGACGGTGCCGCCGAACGGCGACTCGGCGGCGGCCCGCTCGGCGTCGAGGTGGATCCACTGCCGATCCCCGGTGGCCTCTGCGAACAGATCGATGCGCTCCTGGGTGACCGGCAGCCAATCGCTGACCGCCACCTCGCGTCCGATCTGCCGCCGCAGCTCCTCCAGATCGCGGATCTCGACTCGCGGCATGACACTCCTCCTGCCGGGCGGCTGATGAAGCGCCGAGCCGTCGACCGACCGACGCGGATGGTAGCGACCGCGGCCGAGGTTGGAAAATGGCGGGCGCTCCGCCGGTGTTTGACAACCGGGGCGGGCCGTGGTTTCCCGGCCGACCCGAGGAGATGGAGATCGTGGCAGAGACATCCTTACCGACCACTCCCGGCCACCTGCGGCTCTCGCCCGCGTGGCTGCTGTTCGCGGCGCTCGCGCTGGCCATCCCGGTGGCGCCGCTGCTCCTGTCCCCGCGGGCGCCCGCGCTCCCCGACTTGGGTGAGCTGCCCGCGTTCTCCCTCACCGACCAGCGCGGGCGCGCCTTCGGACGCGACGACTTGCGCGGGAAGGTCTGGGTGGCTGACTTCGTCTTCACCAGCTGCTCCGACGCATGCCCCCGGCTCACCCAGCGGATGCGCTCGCTGCAGGACCGGCTCGATCCCCACGGCCGCGTGGGCCTGCTCTCCATCAGCGTGGACCCCGAGCGCGACACTCCCGAGAAGCTGCACGCCTACGGGGAGACGTACGGCGCGCGCGACGATCTGTGGCGCTTCCTCACCGGCTCTCCCACCGAAGTGCAGCGCACGGTGGTGAAGGGGTTCAAGATGGCGATGGCGAAGGTGCCCCTGCAGGATGCCGCGCGGGAGAGCGACGACGAGCTGCGCGCGCAGGCGTTCGACATCATGCACGGCGACCGCCTGGTGCTCGTCGACGCCGACGCGCGCATCCGCGGGTACTACGTTGCGGACGACGCCGGGCTCAACGCCGTGCTGCGCGCAGCGCGCGGTCTCGCTGCCCGATGAACGCCGCCTCGGCGTCCGCCCTGTTCCGCTGGATGGCCTGACTGCGACCGATCGTCACAGGGAACCTGCCGCGGCGCGCGCCGGCATGCTAGAGGTGAGCACATGGCGTATCGGATCATCGAGACGTGCATCGGCTGCACGGCGTGCGTGAAGCGGTGCCCGACCGACGCGATCACGGGCGACCGCAAGGCCCTGCACATCATCTCGCCCGAGCTGTGCATCGACTGCGGCGCCTGCGGGCCCGTGTGCCCGGTGGACGCCATCCTCGACCAGTACGGGAACGTGCAGCGGCTCTTGAAGAAGACCGAGCGTCCCATCGCGTTCGTCTACGAGCAGAGCTGCACCGGCTGCGAGAAGTGCGTCGAGCGCTGCCCGTTCGAGGCGCTGGAGATGGTGCCGGTGAGCGATCCCTCCAGCTTCCTCGGCATCGTCTCGGTGATCGAGAAGAACTGCACCGGCTGCCGCGAGTGCGAGAAGGCGTGCCCCTACGACGCCATCTTCATCTACCGCAAGGACCAGGTGCCGGACTGGCTGAAGAGCTCGCGCGTCGAACGCGCGGCCTGACCGGCAGCCGCCGCCGCATTCGGCGGCGCTGTCTTTCAGCGCGGCCTGACCGCCAGCCGTCATTCGCCAGCGTTCCCTTTCAGCGAGGAACCGAGCGGTCGCCCGCCACCGGAGAGTGGGAGGGAAACGCCTTTCCTATTGTCCGGTGCACTACGCAGCCCAAAGTTGAGCGGTGAACGCTGGAGGTCCCGTGCGCCCGCTCACCACCGTGACGATCGTCCTCGCGCTCTGCCTCGCCTGCGGCGGCAGCTCGCCTCCCGTCGGCAACGTCGGCTCCGGCCAGGCGGCCCTGCACATCACCACCACAGGTGACGGCCTGGTCCGCGGCGCAGGCTCGGACTGCCGCGGAAGCTGCACCGCGACGCCTTTGGCCGGAACGCAGCTCCGGCTCGAGGCGGTGGCCGATACCGGGGCGACATTCGCCGGCTGGTCGGGGGCCTGCACCGGGACCGGAGCATGCCAGGTCACCGTCAACGGCGAGGTGTCGGTCACCGCGACCTTCACCCGGCCGGCGGACATGCGCCGCCTGACCGTGGTGGTCGAGGGCCAGGGGCGCGTGGTCTCCAATCCCGCGGGGATCGACTGCGCCGCGTCGCTCTGCAGCGCCCTGTTCCCCGACGGCGCCACCGTCTCGCTCGCCGCGACCAGCGCCGCCGGCTCGAAGTTCACGGGATGGGGCGTCGGCTGCAGCGGTCCGGGCGCCTGCAGCCTCGCGCTGCGCAGCGACGTGCAGGTGTTCGCGCATTTCGAAGGGGCGCCTCCCGCGCAGGTGAGCTTGTCCGCGACCGTCTCGGGACCCGGTCAGGTCACGGGCAGCGGACTGTCGTGTGGCAACGGCGCAACCACCTGCAGCGCCGCGATGGCGCCGGGCTCCTCGGTGACGTTGACGGCCGCCGCGGCTCCGCAAGCGAGGTTCATGGGCTGGGGCGGCGCGTGCAGCGGGAACGCGGCCACCTGCCAGCTGACCGTGCAGAGCGACGCCGCGGTCACTGCCGCTTTCGAGTTCGAGCTCCAGACCCTGGCCGCGAACGACAACACGAACCAGTTCGCGTTCGCGCTGAACTCGACCAAGGTCTTTTTCGGCCGCCGCACCTCCGACGGGTCCGCGATCTGGTCGGTTCCGAAGTCGGGCGGAACGCCGGTGCGCGTGGCTACCGGGTCGGCTGCTTACATCGTCGCGGATGACGGATTCGTGTACTGGACCGACGGCGCCGGCATCTACTCGGCTCCGGTCGAGGGAGGCACCGGGTCTCTGCTGGCGACCGGAAACATCGGGCGCCTGGCCCTCGACGAGCTCGGCGCGCTCTACTGGGTCCTGGTCCGCGATTTCCAGGGCGGGAAGGGTTCGCTTCATCGGATGCAGAACCGGACGGATGCGGTGATTGCGTCGGGGCAGAACCAGAACTTCGGCGTGGCCGTCGACGCGACCCACGCCTACTTCACCTGCTCCTCCAGCGACGGTGCGGATCAGGCGATCCGGCGGGTGCCGAGGACCGGCGGATCGGTCGAGACGGTGGTCGCCACCTCGGCGCAGCCGCTCGCCTTGCGGGTCGATCCGCAGAACGTCTATTTCCGGGACCTGAACGGCGTGGTCTGGTCCCGGAGCAAGTCTGGCGGCACGCTGCGCCAGCTCTCCTCGCCGAACGGATCGAACGCCTTCATCTCGAACACCGAGCTCGACGTGAACGCCTCCGTGGTCTGGTGGATCTGGGGCGACGGCACGAACCGGCCGAAGGGACTGTTCCGCGCCCTGGCGGACGGCACCGGCTGGACGGGCGTCGACACGGGCAGCGACTTCAACTGGTTCGGGCCGCGCGTCGACGACACGGCCGTGTACTACTTCCACGCCGGAGCGCTGTTGAAGAGGCTCAAGTAGCGGCTCAGTCTTCTTCCGCCTCGGCCTTTTCGTCTTCTTCTTCCGCCTCGGCTTCTTCCTCGTCGCCGGCCGCCGCCGCCTCCTCCGGTTCGACCTCCTTTGGAGGAGCCGCGCGCGAGCCCCTGCCGGCGGGCTTGGCGGACGGCGCCTCGCGCTGGTCCGCGCCGCATTTCGGGCACGCGGGGACAGGCTTCTTCAGGTCGTAGAACTTCGTACCGCACTTGAAGCAGACGTACTTGGTGCCCAGGTCGCGCGCCATCGTCCCCCTCGGAGGTCCGAGCGGGGCGGCACATAGACCACGGGTACGCGGAAGTCAAACGCCGGGGCTCTGCTTTCGAGCGCCGCCTCATCTGGTAGGCTGCCCGCCTACATCGAGGGGGTTCGCCATGGCCCTGAACCTGGTCCTCGTCCCACAGCGGCAGAGCAGCAAGGGAATGGCCCTGGCCTGGGGCGAGATGGAAGGTGTACAGGCCTATGAGGTTTTCGTCGCGCACAAGCGGCTGTCGCCCGAGGAGCTGGAGGCGGCCGAGTCGCTGGGGGGAACGGACGACTGCCTGTTCGCCAAGGTCGGACCGGAGGTGAAGTCGGTCGTCGATGACGTCACCCCGACGGGCGAGCCGCGCTTCTACGCAGTCGCGATCCTCTTCGCGGACGGCACGGTGAAGCCGGCCCGATTCCGCGCCATGCCCGACGGCGCGACGCCTGCCTCGCTGGCGCTCTCCAGCGCGCAGGGCGCCGCTCGCCCCGCCGCCCCCACGCGCAGGGCGCCGCCTCCAGCCGCCGTCGCGTCCCCTCCACCGGCGGCGGCCGCGGAGGATCCGCTCGAGGCGCGCAAGCGCGCCCAGCGAGAGGCCCGCGCCCGCGTCACGGCGGAATCGCTGACCGAGCCGCCCGGTCCCGCCGAGGTGTTCGGTCGCGGGCAGCCGTTCATCCGGCTTGCGCCGGGTCCCGAATCCCCCCGCGCCGCCGCCCAACCAACGCGCCCTGCCACGGTGCAAGCTGCCCGTCCGCAGCAGGCGCCCGCCCGCCCGCCCCAGGAGGCGCCCCGTGCCGCGCCCCAGGAGTCGTCCCGTGCCGGGCCGCAGGCGGCGCCCGAGCTTCCCGCCCCTCCGTCCAGCATTCCGCTCGAGCATGGCCTCGAGGTGCGGATGAGCGGCGCCGATCAGACCTGGGACGGGCTGCGCATCTGCTGGGAGCGCGATCCCCGCGCCGCGGCCTACGAGGTCATCGTGTCGGACCACCAGATCCTCGGGGAAGAGCTGGAGGACGCCCTCGCCGGCCGCGCCGACTTCACCACCGCGGTGGCAGTCCCGTCTTCGGTGAGCGCGGTCATCGACAACGTGACTCCCCGGGAGGCGCGGGGCTGGTACGCGGTCCTCGTCCGCTCCCGCGACGGGAAGCGCGCCGCGCACCCGTTCCAGGTGGGCGGCGCCGCGGCCACCGGAAAGGCCGTCGCCCCGTTCCTCAATCCCAACCGGACCGCCGAGGTCCGCGCCGAGGCCGAAGGGATGGTCGAGGAAGCGCGCGAGCAGTGGCAGCGCTGGATCTCGGAGCAGGACGGCGGGGCGCGCGCCGAGGCGAAGCGGCTGGTGCACGACGCGCTGCTCGTCTTCCCGGGGCTGCCCTCGGCCAGGGCGCTCGCCGCCGAGATGGGGTAGCCCATCCGGCTCGAGCTGCTCCACCACCTCGATCAGCTCACCGCGTGGGCCAAAAGCGTTTCACGCGAAGGGCGGAAGATCGGCAAGCGCGGAAAGCTCAGTTGGTCGTGCCGGCTCCGGCGTCCGTGCCGACACCCAAAAAATGATCTTCCGGGCTTCCATCCCTTCCGCGCTTCGCGTGAAACGTTTCTAGTCCGCCCTCGCGGCTACTCGCTCTGGCGGTCCGGGCCCGCCTTTCCCTCGTCCTCGTCCTCGGTGAGGGCGTCGGGAGACTGGTCGCCGGGGAAGGCTGCGGGGCCGCGCGCAAGTTGGGCCCATTCGGGATCCTCGTCGGTCTCGGTGTCGACCGCGGCAGCCACCTCCGCGGCCAGCGCGAGGTCGTCCCCACCGAGCTCGGGGAACTGCCGCGCGGCGGCCGCGACGTCGCGGTCCAGCTCGTTGAACGGCTCCGCGGGCGGCGCCAGCTCGGCGACGTGCACCGGCTGGTTACGGCGTGCGGGCCGCTGATCGACGTCCCGCGCCTCGCGCCCGGGCAGCTTCAGCGGGGGTCCTGGCACGCGCTCGGGCGGGGCGGCCTGCTCCGGCGCTGGATCGGCCGGGGCCCGCGCGGTCCGCGGGCCGGTGGCAGCCTCCCCGGCCGGGCCGGTGCTCGGGGGAGCGGTGTTCGTCTCCGGCACGGAGGGCGCGGGAGCCTGCGCCGGTGCCGCTGCATCGCCCGCCTGCGCGGGCGGGACCGCGAGACGCCTGGTGCGGTCGGGTTCGCCGGGGGCCGCGAGGCGCTTGGTCCGGTCGGCCCGCGCCGGAGCCGCGACTGCCAGCAAGCCCTGGGCGGGAGTCCGCTCGTCGATCGGCGGCGGTGTGTCGTCGATCCGCCGCGCCGGCGCGACCTCGATCACCACCTCTTCGGCGAGCAGCTCGACTTCCTCCGCGTCGGCCGGGGCGACGGGCGCCTCGGCCGCTCGCGCCTCGGGGGACACTTCGACGCGCGCCCGGCAGAGGATCGAGTGGTCCCGGCGCCGCACCCCCGGCGCGGCCACGCGAGCGACGCGATCGCCGCCGGAGTCGACGGCCACATGGAGCTGCGGCGAGAGCGGCTCGCCCGAGGGCGGATCGATCAGCTCCCACCCGCAGAGAGCCGCCGCTCGCAAGAGCCAGGCGCGCAGCTCGGCGTTCTCGCCGCGCGCGGCGCGCACCATCGACTGCGCCTGCCTTTCCAGCGGCCCCGCCGGATCCGGTGTCGAGGCACCCTCCAGGAGCCGCGCCACCAGCCGCTCGGCCAGCGCGAGGTCGGAAGCCGGGTACAGGTCCACCTCCGCGTGCACGCGCTGCAGGGACTGCTCGCGCGCGGCAGCCTGCGCCGAGCTCGCGCGCAGGTGCTGCGAGATCCCTTCCTGCGGCGCGCGCAGCATGCGCTCCGCCTCGAAGGCCAGCGCGGCCGCCTTGTCGCACCGCGCGGCCGCCTGCTCGGCCTGCGCGCGCTGCGAGGCGACCCGCTCGCGCAGCTCGGTGCGCAAGCCGTCCGCGAACGCCTCGATGGCCGTGCCGCGCCCCTTTAGCACTCCCCGCGCCGGCTCTCCCACGCCCGGCGCCTGGGGCCGGGCCTCGAGGGCCAGCAGCCGCTTCTCCAAGGTCGATACGCGGTCTCCCTCGTCCCCGTGCGGCAAGAGGCGCGCGATCCGGCCTTCGATCTGGTCCACGCGGCGCTCGAGGGCGGCCAGCCGGTCGGCCGGGCTGGAGGGCGAGGTGCGCGATCCCTCCGCCGGCGTGACGCGCGCCGGGGTGGGCGAGGGTGGGAGCGACTCGCTCACCTCGATCTTCCCGCGGCCGTTCGACTCGACGGTCAGCATGGCCCCGTCCTGCCGGCGCTCGCGCACCGAGCGGACGAAGTTCCGCGCGGCGACCTGCACCTTCTCGACGTCGATCGGCGATCCACGCAGGGCCGTTTTCACTAGATCTGCCAGCAGCTGGTCCGCGCGATAGGCCGTCGAGAGCTTCAGCGCGTCGCGCTGCGCCTTGAGCCGCACCTTGCGCGGCAGTCCGCTCGAGGAAAGCAGCGCCGCCCCCTCGAAATCGCGCGGCAGCTCCGCCTGGATCTCGAGGGGTACCTCGACCATGCGCGCGTCCGGCCGCGCCACCATCTTCACGCTGAACACCGTGCAATCTTACGACGAGGGATGGGTCGACGACAGTGACTCGCGCCTCGGGCGTGTGTTACCTCTCCCTACTTCATGTCCATGCCGGTTACTGCACCCGAGTCCAAGCACCCGCATGCCGCCACCGTCGATCGCGCCCCCGTCGCCGAGGCGGAAGACGACCACCAGCCGTTCATCCCGGCCTCGCAGGACATCCCCGAGCTGACGGCGGTCCCGCTCATCGTCGGCGCGCTGCTCGGCATCCTGTTCGGCGCCAGCTCGATGTACCTGGTGCTCAAGGTCGGCCTCACCGTGAGCGCCAGCATCCCGGTCGCGGTGCTCTCCATCACCATCTTCCGCGCCTTCACCAAGGTGTTCCGCGTCCGCCGCGCGACCATCCTGGAGAACAACATCACGCAGACGACGGGCAGCGCGGGCGAGAGCATCGCCTTCGGCCTGGGCGTCACCATGCCGGCCCTGCTGATCCTCGGCTACAACATGGAGATCAGCCAGCTGATCGTGGTCGCCGTGCTGGGCGGCTTGCTGGGAATCCTCTTGATGATCCCGCTGCGGCGGGCGCTCATCGTCAAGGAAGCGAAGACGCTGGTCTACCCGGAAGGGACCGCTTGCGCCGAGGTGCTGATCTCGGGCGAGAAGGGCGGCACCACCGCGAAGACCGTCTTCGCCGGCCTGGGCGCCGGGTCGCTCTTCGCGCTCTGCTACAAGGCGTTCGGCTTCTTCAAGGACATCCCCGAGAAGATCTTCGGCAAGACCTACGACGGCGGGAACGTCTCGCTCGAGGTGGGCCCCGAGCTGCTCGGGGTGGGGTACATCATCGGCACGCGCATCGCCCTGACGATGGGCGCCGGCGGCATCTTGAGCTCGCTGGTCCTGATGCCGGCCATCAAGCTGTTCGGCAACTCGGCCACCCAGCCGATCTATCCCGCCACCAAGCTGATCCACGACATGACGCCGGACGACGTCTGGCATCAATATATTCTGTATATCGGGGCGGGCGCGGTGGCGGCGGGCGGGATCATCTCGCTGTTCAAGTCGCTCCCCACCATCGTGGGCGGGGCGATGCGCGGGATGAAGGGCCTCTCCGGCGGCGTGGGCGGCAAGCGCGTGCAGATCCCCCGCACCGACCGGGACATCCCGCTCTGGGTGGTGGGGGTGGGATCCCTCGTGCTGGTCGTCATCTGCGCGCTGGTGCCGTCGCTGAAGATCAACATCCTCGGCTCGCTGCTGATCCTGGTCCTGGGCTTCCTCTTCGTCACCGTCAGCTCGCGCCTCACCGGCGAGGTCGGCAGCTCGTCGAACCCGATCTCCGGCATGACGGTCGCGACGCTGATCATCACCTCGCTCATCTTCTTCTCGCTGGGCTGGGTGAGCGCGCCCTACAAGATCGCGGCGCTCTCGATCGCCGCCATCGCCTGCATCGCCATCTCCAACGGCGGCACCACTTCGCAGGACCTCAAGACCGGCTACATCGTGGGGGCCACGCCCTCGCGGCAGCAGATCGCGATCCTGGTCGGCGCGCTTTCCAGCGCGCTCCTGCTCGGGTTCGTGATCCTCAAGCTGAACGACGCGGGGACGGTCTTCGCCCGTCGCGACTATCCCCAAATCCAATTCTCCTCCAGCGAATACGACGGCCGCGAGCGCCTGCGCGGGCCCGACGCGGGGCGCGACGCCGCCGAGTACAACGTGGTCCGGCTGCGCGATCCGCGCGGCCCGGTGCCGCCCGGCAAGTACCTGGTCGACGATGGCGGGCACATCAAGTACCTCGAGGACCCCGGCATCAACGGGCAGCTCACCCAGCGCGACAACGGCGAGAAGGTCACCTCCAAGTTCTCCGCGCCCAAGCCGGTGCTGATGTCCTTCATCATCGAGGGCATCATGTCGCAGAAGCTCCCCTGGGGGCTGGTGCTGATCGGGGTGTTCATCAGCATCGTCCTGGAGCTCTGCGGGTTGTCCTCCCTGGCGTTCGCGGTCGGCGTCTACCTGCCGGTCTCCACCTCCACGCCGATCATGGTGGGCGGCATCGTGCGCTGGCTGGTCGACCGCCGGCACAAGCGCAAGCTGAGCGACGCCGAGGCGGAGAGCGGTCCTGGCGTGCTCTTCAGCTCGGGGCTCATCGCGGGCGCTTCGGTGACCGGCACCGTGCTCGCCATGCTGCAGCTGTCCGAGCCGACCCGGAACTTCCTGCGCGGCATCAACCTGACGGAGAAGCTGGGCCGGTTCGCCGCGAGCGACCTGGTCTCGTTCCTCCTCTTCCTGGGCCTCGCCGGGGTCTTGTTCCTCGTTGCCAGCGAGCGCCTGCTCCGGAGCCCGCGCGATGGTCGAAGTCCGGCTGGCTGAGAAGGAGGCCGAGCGGCGCGCTTGCCTGCGCCTGCGCTGGACGGTGTTCGTCGAGGAGCAGAACGTGCCGCCTTCGCTGGAAGTGGACGAGCACGACCCGGCGGGAGCCGTGCACGCGCTGGCGCTGCTCGACGGCGCACCCGCCGGGACGGGGCGATTCGTCGCGGTCGAGCCCGGCGTCGCGCGCATCGGGCGGATGGCGGTGGTGGACGGCGCGCGCGGCAACGGCATCGGCACCGCGCTGCTCCGCTTCCTCGAGGACGAGGCGCGGAAGCGCGGAGCCAGGCTCTTCACCCTGAACGCGCAGGTGTCGGCGCGGCGCTTCTACGAGAAGGCGGGATACCAGGCCGTCGGGCCCATCTTCAAGGACGCGGACATTCCCCACGTGCGGATGGATCGCACCGCCTGACGCGCCGGAAATGCAGCCGCGCGTGCGGCGTTGTGCTTGACCGAGGGAACGCCAGGCGTTACTTGCGAAACACCCTTACCGGGAGGCTCGATGGTCCGCATCTGCACCACGCTCGCGCTGGCTGCGCTGCTCTGCGGCGCCGCCGCGAGGGCCGACGACAAAGAGGAGCTCCGCAGCCTGACTGTCGATCAGGTGGCTGAGCACGTCGCCAAGGGCGACGTGTCCGTCTACGACAACAACCCGAAGGACATGTGGCAGAAGGGCCACGTTCCGACGGCGAAGTGGGTCGACTTCAAGAACGTGCAGGAATCCGATCTGCCGAAGGACAAGGACCGGATGCTCGTCTTCTATTGCGCGAACGAGAAGTGACACGCGTGCCACCAGGGCGCCCGGGCGGCGCTCCAGCTGGGCTACAAGAACGTGTACATCATGCCGGCCGGCATCATGGGCTGGGAAAAAGCCGGCAAG
>DASQBG010000125.1:0-11744 GCA_035635335.1 Myxococcales bacterium
GTGGAGCGGC
Source organism: Myxococcales bacterium (assembly GCA_035635335.1). Classification (GTDB taxonomy): domain Bacteria; phylum Myxococcota; class Myxococcia; order Myxococcales; family 40CM-4-68-19; genus VBKO01. Next base: position 11 of record DASQBG010000125.1, read on the forward strand.
CCGCCGGGGCTGCCGACCTCGCTCCACCCTCGCTGCGGGTACAGGAAGGCAGCCGTCCCCGGCGGCGCGGCGTTCAGCCTGGAAGCGACCAGCTCGCCCAGCCGGGCCGATTCGGCCGGGCTCGTCCGGACGTTGGTGTTGTACGGGTTGTGCCGGTGGATGGCCCGGCCGCGATAGGCCTCGGGGATCGTGCCGGCGGCGCCGAAGCAGAAGTAGTCGAGGCCGCCCGGCGCCACGACCTGTGGCAGGCCGCGCCGGGCGGCAGCGGTGAGCCTGCCCGGCCGCGTCGGCGCGTACACGTCCTGGCCGCAGATCTCGCCGGCCAGCTCGTGCGTGGTGAGATCGAGGATCCCGTCGAAGAGGCCCACCTCGATCAGCTCCTCCATCGCCGAGCCGCCGGCGCCGGAGGCGTGGAACGCCACCGCCTCGCGCCCGCGCTCGCCGAGGAGCGCGCGCGCGGTCGCCACCGCTGCGTTCGTGTTGCCGAACGCGGTGATGGCGATGGCCGGCTGCGCGCCCGGCCTGAGCCGCGGACTCGAGGCCACCATGCCTGCGATGGCCGCCGTCGCCGCTTCGAGGATGGGGCGGCTGACCAGGTTCGGCCCCCCGAGCAGGTCGGCGACCGAGAAGAGCACGGCCACGTCCTTGTGGCCGAAGTAGGGCCGCATATTTCCCGAGGCGACCGTCGACACGGCCACTTTCGGAATGCCGAACGGGAGGCGCCGCAAGGCGATACCGGCGATCGCCGTCCCCTGGTTGCCTCCCAGCGCGATCACTCCTGCATAGCGCCCTTCCGCCGCGCCGCGGGCGAGGAGCAGGCCGGCGCCCTCTCCCATCGCCTGGACGGCTTCCTCGCGCGTGAGCAGTCGAACCGAAGCCGGATCGAAGCCGGCGGCCGCGGCGACCTGCTCGCGGTCGACGTCCGGCCGGCACGCGGGCGGGTGGCGGAATCCGGTGTCCATCAGGCAAGGCCGCCGGCCGAACCGGCGCAGCAAGTCGGCCACGTACGCAGCCTCGGACCCCTTGGTGTCCAGCGTGGCCAGGACGACGATCTGCGCGGCGTCGCTCATGGCTGCCGGCGGCGCCTCAGAACCACCCGCGGTTCGGCCAGTCGCGCTTGTCGTCGGGCACGCGGACCTCGATTTTCTTCACCTCGTTGACGAAGCCGGCCAGGTGCTCCGCCATCTTCTCGAAGATCCGCCGGCCCTTCTCCACGCTGGTGTTGCGGAGCGGATTGCCGATGGTGGCCGTGTCGCAATATTCGTGGTGGTTCATGGGCACGAAGATGTTCTCCGAGTTGCGGAAGATCACCGTGCCCATGCCGTCCCTCTTGCTGAACGCCGGACCCATCCACTTCGGAGCGTGGGCGCGGTCCGGCTTGGCGCGCTCCATGCGGACGGCGCCCGGCAGGTGGTGGTCCTCGGCGTAGGCCATCATCGCCGCCGTCTCCAGCTCCCCCGAGTGCCACCCCGGCGTTTCCTCGGGCGGTCCCTCGAGGACTTCCTTGAGCACCGAGGTCTCCCGCTCGGTTGGCGTCTTGTACCAGGCGGTGAAGGCGCCGCATTCGAAGCGAAGCCGGCGGAGCGCTTCCTCCATCGGTCTGGAGTTCGACCCGTGGTGCGAGACGAAGATCAGCTTGTTGAAGCCGGCGTAGATGAGGCTTTTGCCGATCCCCCACAGCACGTCGCGGAAGGTGTCGGCCGGCAGGCTGATGGTCCCGGTCCCCCACCCTGGCTCTCCCATGTGGTGGGGCGAGAAGCCGATCGGGACCAGCGGCGCGTGCGGGACGTCGCTCAAGCGGGCGGCCTGCTGCACGGCCTCGATGGTGACGTAGCTGTCAGTCCCGAGTGGGATGTGGGGCCCGTGCTTCTCGCAGCTACCCATCGGCACCAGCACCACATCGGTGAATTCGAGCCAGCGCTTGACGTCGACCCAGGGCAGCTCGAGGAGATCGTGGCGGAGGTCGTGCGGCACGGTGCCCTCCTTCCGGGGCCCACCGATGGGCGCGCCCGGCACCATCTTAGCAAGAAGCCGTACAATACAACCGCCGCATGACGAACTACATCGCGCTGGCGATTCCGTTCTTCTTCCTGCTGATGGGCGTCGAGCTGTGGGCTGCCCGCAGGGTCGGCGCGCGGGTGTACCGCTTCAACGACGCGCTGGTGGACCTGTCGTGTGGCATGAGCCAACAGGTTTTGCTCGTCTTCGCCGTCGGCGTCCTCGGAACGGGCTATGTGTGGCTCTACCAGCACCGCTTCTTCACCTTGCGCGGGCCCGTAGCGTGGCTGCTCGCGTTCTTCGCGGTCGACCTCATCTACTATTGGTGGCACCGCCTGAGCCACCGGGTGAGCTTCCTCTGGGCGGTGCACGTCGTGCACCACCAGAGCGAGGACTACAACCTGGCGGTCGCCCTCCGGCAGGCGGTGCTGTCGGTGTGGACCATCTGGCCGTTCCACCTGCCGCTCGCGCTCCTGGGCGTGCCGCCGGTGGTCTTCGCGACCGTGGAGTCGTTCTCCACGCTGTACCAGTTCTGGATCCACACCGAGTTGGTCGGGAAGCTCGGCTGGTACGAACGCGTCTTCAACACGCCGTCGCAACACCGCGTGCACCACGCCGTCAATCCGCGCTACCTCGACCGCAACTACGCCGCCACGCTGTGCCTCTGGGACCGGCTGTTCGGCACCTTCCAGGAGGAGCGCGAGCAGCCCGTCTTCGGCCTGGTGAAGCCGCTCACGAGCTTCAATCCCCTCTGGGCGCAGGTGCAAGCCTGGGCGGCGCTGTGGCACGCCTCGCGCGAGGCGCGCGGCCTGGACCGCCTGCGCGTCTGGCTGAAAGGACCCGACTGGAGACCCGGCGGGCCGCGCATCGAGGCGCCCGAGGTGACGCGCGCGGCGCAGCGCAAGCACGACCCGGGCATCCCCTCCGGGCTCGTCGCGTACCTGGCGGCCAATCTGATGGTGGCAATCGCCGGAACGACGTACCTGCTCTTCACCCAGTTCACCCTTCCCGTTCCGCTGCAGCTCGCGCTCGCCGCGCTGGTGCTGCTCACCCTGCTCGGCTGGGGCGGGCTGATGGAGCGCCGCCGCTGGGCGCCGGCGGTGGAGTTGGGGCGGCTCGCGCTCGGGGCGTGCGTGGCGGTGGCCTGGCTACGGGCCGCTCACCCGGCGTGGGCGGTTGTCTTCGCCGCGGTCGCCGTCGCGCTCGCTCTGTGGTTCTTGCGCAGCGCGACGAGCGCCGCGGCCGCGAGCAGCGCTTCCCACGACGGCGCGCCCGAGGTGCCGCAACCGCCTGATGGGGCGCTCCCGGGCGGCGTGACGCCGGGGCTGACCGACGTCGGCCCGCCCTTCGGGTAGATGGCGCAGATCCCCTCCAGGTCGTCGGGGTGCAAGGCCCGCTTGCTCGTCTCGCCGATCGGAGCGAGCGCGTACATGGTGGCGGTCTGGTCCGTGCTGTGGGCGAGCCCCAGGGTGTGGCCCGCCTCGTGAGTCACCGTGTTCTGCACGTCGTACGCGACGCAGCCCACCTGGGGTCCGCCCGGCGCGCAGGGCGGGCCGTCCACGGTGGTGAAGGTGAACCCGGAATCGTTCAGCTCGATGTCGGCGTCGAGGATCTCGCCGGTCGCGGTGTTGGAGGTCGTCGTGGTGGTGGCGATCGCGGTCGAGCCGTAGTCCCAGCAGTCGTACTTGTTCGAGCAGCCGCCTTGGGTGACGCACGGATCGCCCGCCGGCACCGTCGAGGCGCAGCTCTGCGCGCGCCAGAGCACCAGGTTGCGGTTCGTCGCCCCCGGCACGTAGCCCACGCTTCGGTCGGTCTGGGCGGGCGCGATCTCGGCAAACGTCAGGTTCGAGCAGCTCACCGCCGCCCAGGTGGCGAAGCTCCGCCGCACCGCCTCGAACGCGCTCGCAGCGGAGAGGTCCGAGGTCCCGCGCGAGTCGATCTGGAACGAGTGCCCTCGCGTCGCCCAGAACAGCAAGGGTCCGCTGTCGTTGACCCGGGCGCGCTCGTAAGCAGAGGCAGGGAGCGCGACCAAGAGCGCGGCGAGCGCCGCGGACAGCCGCATCAGCGGGCGCTCCCCGCGGCGCGCCGGACCCGCTCGCGCAGATCGCCGACGAGCAGGTCGTCCTCCTCGCCCGCGGCGCAACCGGCGCACGCCACATGGCTCCGGTCGCGCACCGCTCGGGCGGGGCGGCCCGCCGCCTGACCCACGCTGAACTTCCCCAGCGCGAGGCGCTCCACCGCGTACACCGCGGCGCCGCGCTCGTCGCCCAGCTTGCGCAGGAACACGACCACTTCCTCGCGGGGAGCGAACGCGGCCACGCCTTCCACGGTCTGGGTCAGCTCGCCGACAGTGCCGCCCGGTACCCTCACCACGACGGTCGCGCGCGGGCCGTTGCCCTTCCACCACTCGACGGGCTGGAGCGTGACGCGGGTGAAGATGAGTCCGCTCGACTTGCCGCCCGCGCCCCATCCGCCTTCCTGCGCGACGACGCGCGCGTGCAGCACCGCCTCGGCGGCCGCCGTGAGCGAGGCCACGTCGGCGGGCCCGCGGACGGTGGCCGCGGCCGCAGGGAACGACGCCACCAGCAGGAGGACGATGCGGCGCATCGACAAAGCGTAGCATGGGATCGACGCGCTACTGGGCCGCGCCCGCTCCCTCGAACGAGGGATCGACGGCTGCGGTGCGCCAGCCGGTCTGCGGATCCACCTCGACGGCGGAGATCTTGGCCCAGGGGTGAGGCCGGTACTGGAGTCGGTGCCCGCGCGCCTCCAGCGCGCGCGCGGTGGCCGCCTCGAGGCCCTGCGGCTCGACCAGGATGGCATCGGGGAACAGGTTGTGGTGGATGCGCGGCGCCGCGAGCGCGCTGTCGATGGGCATGCCGTAGTCGATCACCTGGATCATCGCCTGCGCGACCGTGGTGGGGATGGTGGACCCGCCGGCCGATCCGAGCACCAGCCGCACCTCCCCTCCCGGACCGAACACGATGGTCGGCGCCATCGACGAGAGCGGCACCTTGCCCGGTCCCGGCGCATTCTCGGGTCCACCGCGCACGCCGAACGCGTTCATCACGCCCGGGGCCACGGCGAAATCGTCCATCTCGTCGTTGAGCACGACTCCGGTGCCTCGCGCGACCACGCACGAGCCGAAGACGAGGTTGACGGTCGTGGTGAGCGCCACCGCGTTGCCCTGCCCGTCGACCACGGAGATGTGCGTGGTGTGAGTGCCTTCGGTCGAGCGCGCCAGCTGCTGCGCGGGGGTGGCGCGGTCGCCGATGGACGCGCGGAGCGTGCCCGCGAAGTCCTTCGAGGTCATCTCCCGCGCCGCCTGCGCCATCCCCGGGTTGAAGTCGGGATCGCCCCAGCCCTCGCGGTGCGCGTAGAGCCGCTTCTCCGCTTCCACCATCACGTGCAGGAACGGCTCGGGCTTGTAGCCGCCGGCGGACGGATCTTCGCGCTCCAGGACGTTGAGCAGCCCGATGAGGATCATCCCTCCCGACGAGGGCGGCGGCATGGTGACGATGCGGTGGCCCCGGTAGGTCCCCTCCAGGGGCTCGCGCTCGCGCACCTTGTACGAGGCGAGGTCCTGCTCGGTGAGGATGCCGCCGCCGGACTGCACGGTGGCGGCGATACGGCGCGCGATGTCTCCCTTGTAGAACGCGTCCGCGCCGCGGAGCGCGATGGCCTTCAGGGTCCGCGCCAGGTCCGGCTGCACCAGCCGGTCGCCCGGCTCGGGCGCGTGCAACTGCCCGTCGCGACCGCGGCGGAGGAAGATGCGGGAGGCCTCGGGATCGGCGGCGAGGCAGTCCTTGCGCTCCTCGGCCTCGCGGACGTACGCGCGGTTGGCGCGGAACCCGCGGGTGGCGAAGTCGATGGAGGGGCCGAGCACCTCGAGCAGCGGCCGCTTGCCGAACCTCTTCAGCAGCTCGACATACCCGCGCACCGCTCCCGGCACCGCGACCGAGAGCGGCCCGGCGCGCGCCAGGTCCTCCCGGACCTTGCCGTCCTGCACGTACATCTGCGGAGTGGCGGCGGCCGGCGCGACCTCGCGGAAGTCGATCACCTGCACCTTGCGTTCGCGGGCCAGGTAGACCAGCGCGAATCCGCCTCCGCCGATCCCGCTGGACTGCGGCTCGACCACCGAGAGCGCGAACGCCGTCGCCACCGCGGCATCCACCGCGTTGCCGCCGTGCCGCAGGATCGCGGCTCCCGCTTCGCTGGCGAGAGGATGTCCGCTCGCCACCACGCCCTGCGGCGACACCGCGGCGGTGGCGAGGAGGAAGGCGATCAGGGTGGTCATGGGGCGCGCACTGTACGCGAGGAGCCGTGGGGGCGGTACCGAGTCGTGGAGCGGCTTCCACCCGGGTGGGAACCCGCGGAGCTCGTTCTGTACAGCTCGTACATCTCGCCTCCGGGGAGATCTCCCACCGTCCGGGTTCCCGCCCGCACCCTTCAGCCGTTCGCGAGGCCCGCGTCTTCCAGGATCTCCCTCGCGAGCTCCGCATCGTCCGCGGAAACGACCAGCTTCACTCCGCCCACTGCGTTGCTCAGCCACGGGTGAACGCCGATGAATCCTTGGTCGCGGAGCCGCGCATCGATGCCGTTGCTCTCGAGCAGCTCGCGCGCCATCTCCGCGTGCGTCGGAAGCGCATACGTGGCGACGACGAGCGGACCCTGCTCCGGCATGATGGGATGCTATCGGCGGTTGCCCCGGGGCGCTGCCTTTGTTATGGCCGCGCCCCATGGCCGATCGTCCGCGGGTGCGCTTCGCCCCCTCCCCCACCGGGTACCTGCACATCGGCGGGGCGCGCACCGCCCTGTTCAACTGGCTCTGGGCGCGGCAGCGGAAGGGGACCTTCATCCTGCGCATCGAGGACACCGACCTGGCGCGCAGCACCGTCGAGTCGCAGCAGGTCATCGTCGACGCGATGAAATGGCTCGGGCTCGACTGGGACGAGGGCCCGGAAGTCGAGGGTCCGCACCGGCCGTACTACCAGTCGCAGAGGCTGAACAAGTACCAGGAGTACGCCAAGCGGCTCATCGCGAAAGGAGCCGCCTACGTGTGCACCTGCTCCAAGGCGGAGCTGGATCGCCTCCGCGAGCAAGCCGCCAAGGAGAAGCGCGCATTTCGCTATCCGGGGACTTGCCGGGACAAGGGAATCCCCTTCGGAGCTCCCGGCGGCGTGGTCCGGTTCCGCATGCCCGACGGCGGCGAAACCACCTTCAATGATCTGGTGAAAGGACCGATCACCACGCAGCACAAGGAGCTGCAGGACGAGGTCATCCTGCGCGCCGATGGGTTGCCGCTCTACAACTTCGGCGCGGTCGTCGACGACGTGGACATGGAGATCACGCTCGTCGCGCGCGGCGACGACCATGTCGTGAACACGCCCCGCCAGATCCTCATGTATCGCGCCCTCGACTACCCGACTCCGGTCTTCGCGCACTTGCCCATGATCCTCGGTGCCGACAAGCAGCGCCTGTCGAAGCGGCACGGAGCCGTCAGCGTCCTGCAATACCGCGACGAGGGGTACCTGCCAGGCGCCCTCCTGAATTACCTGGCCCGGCTGGGGTGGTCGCACGGCGATCAGGAGATCTTCTCCCTCGAGGAGCTGATCGAGAAGTTCGACTGGGAGCACGTCGGCGCCACCGCGGGCGTGTTCAACCCCGAGAAGCTGCTGTGGCTCAACCAGCAGTGGATCAAGAAGACGCCGGTTCCCGAGCTCGCCCGGCACGTCGCGCCCCTGCTCGCCCAGCGGGGCGTGCAGGTCGATCCGGAGCGGCTCGCGCGGGTCCTGCCGCCCATCGTCGAGCGCGCCAAGACGTTGGTGGAGATGGCGGACCAGGCGCGCACCTTCTTCGAGCGCGGCGTCCGCTTCGACGAGGCGGCTGCCCGGAAGAACCTGACGCCCGAGACCCGTCCGCTCCTGGCCCTTGCGCGCGAGCTGGTCGCCCGTCGCATCGGCGAGGGCCCGCAGGCGCTGGAGCAGGCCTTCCGCGAGCTCGCCACCCAGCAGGGCCTTGGGCTGGGCAAGCTGGCCCAGCCGGTGCGGGTTGCGGTGACGGGAACGACGGTGAGCCCGCCCTTGTTCGAGACGCTGGTGCTGCTCGGCCGCGACGAGGCGCTGGCGCGCATCGACGCGGCGCTGGCGCGAACCGGAGGATGACGATGAGAGCTCCCTTCGCCCTGGGCGCACTGCTCGCAGTCGCCTTCGCGGTCTCGCCCGCCCACGCCGCCGGCGGGTTCAAGGCGCGCGGGTTCTTCCTGCCGGACGGCGCGGTCAAGGTGGAGGAGGACCGCTACCGCCTGCCCCAGCCCTGGGAGGAGGCGGTGAAGTTCTACCGGGCGACCTATCCGCCCGCGAAGTTCCCGCGGCGCACCTTGCGCAACCAGTCCGGCGTCCGCGCCATGCACATCACCAACCCGTCCCCTGCCGAGTGGGAAGGCGCCAACCTGTACGAGACCCCGCGCGGCGAGGTCAGGGTCTTCGTGACCGGGAAGCCCGAAAAGACGGAGGAACCTCCGCCACCGCTGCCTCCGCGGAAGGCCGAGCAGCCGCGCCCCCGCAAGAGCGGGAATCCTTGAAACTGCGACGCGCCGATTTGCCGAGATAGCCAAACGGGAGGTGTTCACATGGGTCGTTGGAGTGTCTGGGTGGGCCGCGTATTGTCCGCGCTGCCCGTCCTGCTGATGCTGTTCAGCGCGTTCCTGAAGTTCCGAGCGCCTCCAGAGGTCGTGAAGGCCTTCACGGGCCAGTTCGGGTACCCGGAGCAGACGTTGATGTGGCTCGGGGTCGTCGAGCTGTCGTGCGCCGTCCTCTACGCCATCCCGCGGACGGCGATCCTCGGCGCGGTGCTGGTGACGGGCTACCTCGGCGGCGCGGTCGCGACCCACGTGCGCGTCTCGGACGTCTGGATCCCGCCGGCGGTGCTCGGCGTACTGGCCTGGGTCGGGCTTTACCTGCGCGAGCCGCGCCTGCGCGAGTTGCTGCCGCTTCGACGTCCCCGCAACACCGGGGAATCCTTGACACCCCAGGGGGGTTCGGCTACCTAGCGCTTCCCTTTCGCTGGGGGATCGTCTAACGGCAGGACGTAGGACTCTGACTCCTACTATCTAGGTTCGAATCCTAGTCCCCCAACCATGCGGGGCCTCGCGTGTCAGAGACGTGGGGCGAGCGAGGTTTTGAAAGGCTGGCCCCATCGTCTAGTGGCCTAGGACGGAGGCCTCTCACGCCTCAAACATGGGTTCGAATCCCGTTGGGGTCACCATCTCTGGCCCGGCTGAGTGAGACAGCCGGGCCTTTTTTCCGTCAAGCCGCTTTGGCCCGCTCCGTCCGCGTCCAGGTCTGTCCCTGGGTGCCGCGGCTGAACTTCAGGAAGCCGACCAGCAGGGCCGCGTTCATCTCCACGAAGTGCGCGGCGGGGTCCGTCAGCTTGCGCAGGTGGCGCGGGCTGGTGCCGAGCAGCCCCAGCGCCGCCAGGGTATAGACCGCGCACTGCACGAGCAGCAGCAGCCCGTACAGGTGCGAGCGCGGCGCCAGCAGCGCGTTGGTCAGGAGCGCGATCAAGAGGGCCTGCGGGACCAGCCAGCGCAGCACCTTGTGCGACCAGAGCGCGAAGGCGGTGAACCCGTGCCGGGGCGCGAGCAGATCGCGGAACTGCGACAACGCGCGGAACCCGCCCGCCGCGATGCGCACGCGGCGCCGGTACTCGTCGGCGTGGCCGGGGGCCGTCTGCTCGTGCCCGACCGCCTCGGGCTCGTAGCGGATCTCGTACCCGCTCCGCAGGACGCGCAGCGCGGCGACGAAATCGTCCACCACGGTCCCGGCGGGCAGCGCCGGGAAGAGGTGCTTGCGGACGGCATAGATGCCGCCGTTCGCGCCCATCACGCAGCCGCGGCGCGACTCGTACATCTTGAGCAGGCTCTCCAGCTTCCAGTAGGCGCTCTCCACGATGGGCGCGCCGAACGGCGAGTGGAGGCGCAGCCGTCCGCAGACCAGGCCCACGCCCGGCTCCCGCAGCGGCTGGACCAGGCAGCGGATGGCGTCCTTCTCGAACTCGGTGTTGGCGTCGGTGAGGACCAGCACCTCGCCCTTGGCCATCCCGATGAGGCGCGCCAGAACGCCCGCCTTCCCGGTGCGCTCGCCGCGCGAGAGCTTCACGCCGCGGGCCGCATAGTGCTGCACGATGGCATCGGTGCCGTCGGTCGAGGCATCGGAGCCGACCAGGATCTCGAGGTGTTCCGCCGGATAGTCCTGCGCGAGCAGGTTCTCGATCCGCTGCCCGATGCACGCCGCTTCGTCGTAGGCGGCGATCAGCACCGAGACGTGCGGCAGGCCGAGCTGCGCGGGAGGCCGCCGCCGCTCGGAGCCGCAGATGTACCGCCAGGCCCCTCGGGCCTGCTCGAAACCGTCCAGCAGGATGAGCAGCAACGGATAGAAGAGGTAGGTGTGCAGCACCGCGAGCACCGCGGCCCAGAAGAGGATGGCGACCATGCCTGCCCGTGGAGCAAGTCACGTGCCCGGTGGCCGCCGACAGGGCGGTCCCGTGCTGTTCGCACTGTTCGCAGCAGAACGCGGAACGGGCGTTCCTACTGGGTACGGCTTTTCCCTATGGCTGCGCCAGGGAGAGGAGCAGCCGCTTGGCCCGTTCGTGCGCCGGGTTTTCCTCGACGACACGCTGGAGCCCCTGCCGGGCGGAGGCAAGCTCGCCGCGGTCCAGGGCGAGTGCCGCCGCGTCCACCTGAGCGCGGAGCAGGCGGGGCTGCGCCGCCCGTGCCGCCGAGAGCGCGGCCAGCGCGCGGTCCTGTGCCTCCCCGCTCCGGCCGCCGGCGAGCGCTGTTGCGGCGCGCGCAACCGCTACCAAGGGGTCGCCGGGGGCCTTGCGCTCCGCGGCTTCGAGCCAGCGCGCTGGATTGCCGCTGGTCAGGGCGGCGGCGAGGGCCATCGCGCGCAGCGCGGGTACCTCCTCCGGAGCTCGCGCCGCGGCGGCCTGGGCGGCTGCGGAGCCTTCCTGCACCAGCCGCGCGCCCTGGAGCAGGAGCGCCTCCCGCTCCGCCGCGGCCGCCGGATCCCCGCGGGAAAGCGGCTCCAGCCGTTCCGCCAGATCCTGCTGCGCCGACCCGCGCAGGAGCAGGGCAACCGCGCGGTCTCCCTCGTAAGCGGGCGTCAACCGGGCCGCCTCGCCGAACAGCGCGGCGGCCTGCTCCAGGCTCTTGTCGTCGTCGAGGAGCAGCGCCTGCATCGCCTGCTCCGCCCTGACGCCTGCCTCGCGCGACCCCCGGGGCCAGCCGAACACGAGCATCGCCACGGCGGCGGCGACCGCGAGCAGCGCGATGGCCAATGCACCTCCCCGGGTGAACGGGTTCTGCCGCGCGACCGGGCCGTAGATGACCGGTCGCAGCGGACCCATGTCCGCCATCTCCTCGGGTGTCGCATGCCGCTCGACCGCCTGCGGCGCGGCCGGGGGCGCCGCGACGGCGACCGGCCGCTGGAACGGCACCGGAGTCGGAATCCGCCGCGGCGCCGGCGTGCGATGCGCCTCGGGCAGCTGGCCCGATTGCGCATCGAACACGGCCTGGCAGCGGCCGCACTCCACCCGGAAGGCCCGCTGGACCGGGCCGGCCAGCCCGTCCTGGACCGAGAAGATCGCCTGGCACCGGGCGCAGCGGATCAGCACGTCTCGAGCGTATCCCACAACGTCCGCACTCGGAAAAGCCAGCGCCGCGAATAGCGGAGGG
>DASQBG010000126.1:0-12215 GCA_035635335.1 Myxococcales bacterium
AGTGGCGGTGGCGGGGGCGACGGGGGTGGTGGGAAGAGAGATGTTGAAGGTGCTGGAGGAGCGGGAGTTCCCCGTCTCCGAGCTGGTGCCGCTCGCCTCGGAGAGGAGCGAGGGCCAGACGCTGGAGTTCCGCGGCCAGGACGTGATCGTCCGCCGCCTCAAGCCCGAATCGTTCGAAGGCGTCGACATCGCGCTGTTCTCGCCTGGAGCGTCCGTCTCGCGCGAGTTCGCTCCCTACGCCGCGCGCGCCGGCGCGGTGGTGGTGGACAACTCGTCCGCCTTCCGCATGGACGCGGACGTGCCGCTGGTGGTGCCCGAGGTCAACCCGAACGCCGTCGAGCTGGCGCTCCGGCCCGGCGGGCGCCGCATCATCGCCAACCCGAACTGCTCCACCATTCAATTGGTGCTGGTGCTCAAGCCGCTGCACGACGCCGCCGGGCTGGAGCAGGTGGTGGTCTCCACCTACCAGTCAGTGTCGGGGGCCGGCCAGAAGGGGATCGACGAGCTGCAGGAGCAGAGCCGGGCCCTGTTCAACATGGCCGAGGCCACGCCGAAGAAGTTCCCCCACCGCATCGCCTTCAACCTCCTCCCCGAGATCGGGCCGGCCAACTCCAACGGCTACACGGAGGAGGAGATGAAGATGGTCAACGAGACGCGCAAGATCATCGGTCTGCCCGACCTCCGGGTGTCGGCGACCTGCGTCCGGGTGCCCGTCTTCTACTGCCACTCCGAGGCGGCGAACCTCACCTTCCGCGAGGAGCTGACGCCGGAGCGGGCCCGCGAAGTGCTGCGCGCCTCGCCGGGCGTGAAGGTCGTGGACGACCTCGCGCAGCACGTCTACCCCATGCCGCTGCTGGGCGCCGGCAACGACGACACGCTGGTCGGCCGGATCCGCAAGGACCTCTCGCAGGAGCGCGCGCTGGCGCTGTTCGTCGTCTCCGACAACCTGCGCAAGGGCGCCGCCACCAACGCGGTGCAGATCGCCGAGCTGCTGCTGCGGGACTACGAGCCGGCGCTCGGACTGAAACACTGATGGACTTGCCAGTTTGTCCGGCCGGCGGCGCCGCGAGCGGACAGATTGTCCGCTCCAGCGGCGCAACCTGGGGCCGGACGCGAGCGAGCGGGCGGTTCGCTGCTGGCCCGCGGTTTGCTGTCTCACCGCGCGTGGGACGACTTGCCCTTGTCGCGGCGCTTCTCGCGCCCGCCGCCGCTTCCGCCCAGCAGATCCTCATTACGAGCACCTTCGCGACGACGAGCGTCATCGCGGGGGAGACCCCGTCGGTCCGTATCGGCAAACCCCTCTGCATCCCGGAGCAGGTGGTCGATTTTCGCTTCGACCTGCAGGTGGTGCCCTCTACCAACGACACGGTGCAAGCCTGGATCGTGACGGATACCAGCATCTGCTCGGCAGAGGCCGACCCCCCGGCCCCCAACCAGCAGTTGTCGGTCCCGGCGCAGGGGTCGCAGACCGGAGTCCTGCTGCTGCGTCCGCGCTCGGGCGAGCTGCTGCTGCCGGAGGCGACGTTCCCGGGCGGGTGCGCGAATACCACGAGCCGCGCCTCGTCGCCGTTCCGCGAATTCTTTTGCATGCGGCGCAAGACCCCCGGATTGCTCGGCAGCGGCACGGTCGTCAACTCCGGCACGCTCCAGGTCAGCTTCGCCCTCCTCCCGCCCAACGCCCCCTCGAAGCCCACCGCCACGCCCGGCGACTCGCACGTGGTCCTCGACTGGACCTCGAACGACTCCGGCGACCGGCTGTTCGACGTCTTCGTCGTCGCCCAGAACACCCCTGTGAACGAGATCGACCTCACCAAGACTGCCGCGCACAACGTGTCCATCACGCACGCGGACGTCGACAAGGACAGCAACGGAACGTCGCTGCGCAACGGCACCATCTACGACTCGTACGTCCGTTCCATCGACGCCTACCAGAACGTCTCGCGGCTGTCGGGCCGGACCTCCATCGAGCCCGTCCTGATCGAGGATTTCTACGCGCGCTATCGCCGCGGGGGAGGCTCCGCTTCCGGCGGCGGAGGATGCGCCACGGGCGGGCAGGCCGGCGCGCTCGCCTTCGGCGTCCTCGCGCTCGCGCTGGCGAGACGGAGGCGCAAGGCCGGCGTGGCCGCCCTGCTGGTCGCGCTCGCTCCGGCCGCGCGCGCGGATTGGACCGGGCTCGACCGGCCCCCGCCCCGTTGGCTGGTCGGATTCAAGATCGACCGCTACGACCCGCAGATCGATTCCGAGAAGGGGCTCGTCGCAGCCGGCCAGCAGCCGTACCACGACATCTTCCACGGTCGCGCGCCGCTGCGGTACCAGATCGAGGTGGACTACCAGTTGGCGCACCCGTTCGGCTCGATCCTGGTGGGCGGCACGGCCGGCTACTGGCAGAACGTGGGGAGAGGCATCTTCGGCTCGGACTATACCGACCCCGACACGGGAGTGATGCACCGCGCCGGCGAACCGTCCGGCGACACCGCGCGCCTCGACGTGGTGCCGTTCGGCGCCATCTTGACGTACCGCTTCGACCGGCTCGCCGAGCGTTACCGCTGGCTGCCGGTGATCCCCTACGCGCAGGTGGGCCTGCAGGCGGCGCTCTGGACTTCGTACAACGGCACCGGGAGCGTCTCGAAGCCCTCCGCGGGAGGTCGGGGTTCGGGATGGAGCTACGGCTACACCACGGCGCTGGGCGTCGCGATCGACCTGAGCGCCATCGACGCGAGCCTCGCGCGCGAGGCGTACCTCGACACCGGCATCCAGCGCACGTCGCTGTTCGCCGAGTACGGTTGGACCCGGCTGAGCGATTTCGGCAAGTCGGGCGCGCTGATCCTCACTGACCACGCCTGGCGTTTCGGCATCTCGGTGGAGTTCTAGCGCCGCCGGCCGGTGGTGAAGCGGACCAGCGGTGCCAGGTCGACCTTGTGCTGCTGCACCATCGCGGTCAGCAGCCCGCGCCCGACGCGCGCCAGATCGGCGAGGCGCGCGATGCGGTCCACCATCCGCGAGATCCGCGCCTGCTCCCCGGGCGGGACCGCGCGCAGCAGGCGCTCGCGGGCGCGGTCGAAGATCTCCACGGCGCGCTCGATCTGGGACAGCTCCCGCTCGCGCAGCACCCGCGAGACCATCTTCCAGACGTCCGTCTCCGCCTCGAAGTATTCGCGGCGGTCGCCTGCCTTGCGCGAGCGCTTCACCACGCCCCACCGCTCGAGGTCGGCCAGGGTCATCGAGGCGGCCCCGCTGGAGATCGCCAGCCGCTCGCACAGCTCGGCGGCGCCGAGCGGCTCCCCGGTCAGGTAGAGGACGGTCCACAGGCGGCCCATCACCCGCTTGAAGCCCCAGAACTCCATCAGGGCGCCGACCGCGTCCGCGACCTCGTGGATCAGCTCGCGCTCTTCCTCCCGCGTCGCCATCTCGGGAAGTGTACTCGCCGCCGGAGCGTCGGGCATCGTCTCTTCCCTTTGAGTCAGCGCGAGCGGGAGAGGAGCGCTTGCGCCACCTGCGCGAGCAGGTCGCGGGTGGGACTCGGCGGGACGGGGCCGAGCGCCTCGAGGGCGGCGTCGCGCTCCCGCTCGGCGATGCGGCGCGCCGCCCCCAGCGCGCCCGTCCGGTTCAACTTGACCGCGAAGGCGCGCACGCGCGCCTGCCGCAGATCCTCGGCCTCGGCGCCCTGCGCGACGAGCAGCTTGCCCATCTCCTCGCGCAGGACCGGCAGCCGCTTGAGCGCGATGGCGAGCGGCAGGCTCGGCTTCCCTTCCGCGACGTCGGCCAGGACCGCCTTCCCCAGGGTGCTCGCGTCCGCCTCGAAGTCGAGCAGGTCGTCGGCGATCTGGAAGGCGGACCCGGCGCGCTGGCCGAACTCGCGCAGCGCGGCGACCACCGCGGGCGCCGCACGCGCCGCCAGCGCGCCGGCTTCGCCGCACCAGGCGAACAGGGAGCCGGTCTTCTTCGCCGCGATGGTGAGCGAGTCCTCCTGCGTGAAGTCGGCTCGCCCCCGCAGCGCGAGCTGGCGCGCCTCCCCTTCGACCAGCGTGCGGAGCGTCCGCACCAGCGCCTCGACCGCTCCGGGCGCGCGCGAGCGCAGCGCCAGGTCGAGCGAGGCGGCCAGGAGCCAGTCCCCCGCGAGCACCGAGACGCCGTTCCCGTACGCCACCCGGGGCGCCGGCATGCCCCGCCGGGTGAGCCCGTCGTCGATCACGTCGTCGTGCAGCAGCGTCGCGGAATGCACCAGCTCGGCGACCACCGCCAGGGCGACCCGCCCGCGCGCGCGCCGTCCGGGCGCGGCCGCGCGCGCCGACAGCAGCGTGAGCAGCGGGCGTACCCGCTTGCCCCCGGAGCGGACCAGCGCCTCGGCGGCCGGGGCCAGCTCGCGCGGCCCCCGGCGGGCGCTCTCGACGAGGAGCCGCTCCAGGCGGGGAAGCCCCTCGGCCGCGGCGGTGACCGGCAGGAGCTGCGCGGCGGAGGGACGTGCCTCGGGCCGCGCGGCCGCCTCGACGAGGTCCGAGAGGCCCGCTGAAGTGAGCGCCGCCATGTGCCTCCGGGCTGCGGAACTTTCAGAATCTTTTGAAGCAATTAACGGTCGCCGGCGCCCCTGTCAACCGCGGACCGCCGGCAGGATGCGGCGAATGGCCGCCTTGCCTGCTCTCCTGGAGCGCACCTGGGTCTCATTGTCGCCGGGCAGGTAGGGGAATATGCTCCTGCGCCCCACAGGAGGCCTTCCCATGACCGTCCGCACCACGCTGCTCGCGGCGCTCTCCGTCTTGTCGCTTTCCCCGGCCGCTCCGGCCTGGGATCGGGGCGAGGCGACCACCTTTGCCCGGCTACCCTCTCCGACGCGGAATCCCGAGGGCATCGCGCTCGACAAGAGCACCGGCGACGTCTACGTGGCCGATTTCGACGTGCGCGGCACTCGGAGCGGAGTGGGGCAGGTGATCGTCTTCAGCAAGGAAGGCAAGCTGCGGCGGGTGCTGGACGTGAAGAATTCGAGCCCGGCACTGCTCGGCCTCGACTTCCATCCGACCACGCACGCGCTGCTGGTCATCGACTTCGGGATGCAGCAGGTCCTGAACGTCAATCCCGTGACGGGCGACTCGACCCTGTTCACCAAGCTGGGCCCCAAGGCCGGGCCGAACGCGCTCACCTTCGACGCGCTCGGCAACGTCTACATCTCCGATTCGTTCCAGGGCGTGATCTGGAGGACGCCGGCGACCGGCGGCCCGGCGACTTCGTGGGCTTCCAGCCATCTGCTCACCACCACGGGCAAGCCGCCGTTCGGCGCAAACGGGATCGCCTTCAACAGGGACCACAGCGCGATGTTCGTCGCGAACACCGGGGACGACACCATCCTCAAGATTCCGGCCGCGGGCGGCGTCGAAACCGCCGTCGAGTTCACCAACAGCATCAACGGCGCCGACGGGCTCGCCATCGACGAGCAGGACAACATCTGGGTCTGCGCGAATCAGTCGGACGAAATCGTCGTCGTCGACAAGACGGGCAAGGCGATCGCGAAGCTGGGCGACTTCGACGGCATCGGCGAGCGCGGGGAGCCGCGCGGCTTCCTCTTCCCGGCGAGCCTGGTGTTCAGCGGAGAGTTCGTGCTCGTCACCAATCTTTCGCTCGACACCACCGGGTTCGGTTTCCAGACGGTCGACACCCAGTGGACCCAGCAGGTGAAGACGCACACGGTGTCCAGGATCAAGCGGCGCATCCCGCCGGTGCACGAAGACTGATCCCAGCGTTCGATCCCGCCGGGCGTGATGCGGGTGCTTGTGCGCCCGACGGGTTTTTGCGAAGAGAGGCGCGTGCGAGCCGCGGCCGCAGTCCTTCTCGCGACCGCGCTCGCCCGCGCGGCTCGCGCCGCTCCGCCCGACGAGCTGGTCGATCCGCTCAAGGCCATCGAGTACGACCTCTACGACTTCGCTCCCGAGGAGCAGGCGGTCTGGGAGGAGTCGCGCTGGTCCGGCAACGCCGTCCGGCTCGACCTGGGGAGCGTGACGCTCAAAGAGCTGTTCGCCGTCCAGGAAGCGCAGGTCAACCTGCGCGCGCTGCCTTGGCTCGGCTTCCACCTCGACGTGCAGGACGACCGCACCCGCGAGGCGGAGGTGGCGCGCTTCTCCGCCGACGTGCTGCTGCGCGTCGCGCCTGGCGTGGAGCTGGCCGTGTCCGGCACCCCCGACGTGGTCAAGCAGGACAGCGCCATCGGCGGCGGTCTCTTGATCACCAGCGCCGATCGGACCCGCTACGCGGTGCTGCGGCTCCTCGACGACGCGGCCTTCTTCAACGTGCAGAACCCCTCGGGCGCCCACCGCGACGCGCCGGTCTGGCGGGCACAGGCGGAAGCGCGCTGGGCGACCGGACCGTTTTCCGGGTGGGCCCGGGCCGACCTGGGGACGAGCAACGAGGTGCGCTTCGCAGGGGCTCCCCCTCGAGGCGTGCAGGCCACCTCGGATCAGCGGAGCGACGTCGACGCGCACTTCCGCTGGGCGCAGCGGGGCAGCGCGGCCGGGGTGCGGGTGACCGCGCGGCGCCTCGACGCGGCGCGGACCGCGCAGGGCGAGGAGAGCGCCCTGCGGCGCGGGTTCGCGTACGCGCGGGCGTACCTGCTCACGCCGGTGCTCCCGCGGCTCGCGCTGCGCGCGGTCGCGCTCGGTTGGAAGGAGCGGGCGCGCGGCCTCGACGCGGGCGCCCGATACGGGTTCTCGCGCTGGGACCTGGGCGGCCGCCTGGGCGCGGTCTGGACCCCGCTCGAGGAGTGGACCTTCGAGGCAGGTTACGTCCGGGTCCACAGCGCGCAGGACCTCGCGGGCGCCTCGCTCGACCGGTGGGGGGACAAGGCGTACGGCACGGTCCGCTGGGCGCCGCGGGAAGGCGTGTGGCTGCACTTCCTCATCAGCCACCAGGTGACCACCGGCGCCTTCGGAGGATTCAGCGGCGGGCTCCAGGTGATCTTCTGATGCGCGTCGCCCTGCTCGCCGCGCTGGTCGCGTGCGCCGCGTCGGCCGGAGCGCTCGACGACCCGATGTTCTACCTGCACGAGGACACGTACCAGCTCACGCCGCGCCGCCTGGCGCAGTGGGAAGCCGGGCAGATCGCCCAGCGCGGGATCGCCTGGATCGACCTCGGCAGCATCGAGGGCGGCGGCTACGACGCGGTCGAGCGCGGAGTGGTGAACCTCGGCCTCGCCTCGCGCTTCTCGCTCCACGGGGAGCTGCGCAACGACCGCGATCCTCGAGGCCGGGTGACGCGCGCGGTGGCCGACCTCCTGGTGAGGGTCGCCCCGGGCCTCTGGCTCGGCGCCTCCGGGGTCCCTGCGGCCCGGAAGCAGGACTACGGCGTGGGAGGCAGCGTGCTTCTCGTCAGCGAGTCGCGCCGCCGGTACCTGCTCGCCCGCGTCGTCGCCGACCAGTTCCTCTACAACCGGACAAACCTCGACGGGGGGACGCGCGCCTCGCCGGTGCTGCACGTGCAGGCGCAAGCGCGCTGGGAGGAGGGGGCGTGGTCGGTCAGGGGCGCCCTCGATGCCACCACCGAGAGCGAGACGAGCTTTCCCGGCGCGCCCCTCGTCACGTTCGAGGCAGGCTCCCGGCGCGAGCTGTCGGTCCACGGCCGCTACGCCATCCCCAGGCTGGAGCTGGACGCGCGTCTGGACGTCCTCCGCACCCACGAGGCGCGCACCCAGGTGGGCGCGTCGTCGGCGCTGCGCCAGACGGTCGCGGCGCTGCGCCTCGAGGGCCTGCTGCCGCCGCTGGCCGGAACGGGCTGGCGGCCCCGCCTCGGAGTGCGGGCGCTCACCGGCGAGGCCCTGGGAGACAGCGACGGCGTGCCCTTCAGCATCACCCGGCGAGAGCCGGCTGCGCGGGTCGCCGCGCAGCGGGAAGACGGAAATGCCCTCTGGGAGCTGGGCTACGTGTTCGCCCTCCCGGTGCTGCGCCGGACGGGCGGTGGTCCCGCGCTCGACAGGGCTCCCTACGAGGACAAGCTCTACGGCTCGTGCGACCTGTCCCTGGGCCCGGTCTCGTTCCGCGCGCTCCTCTCCTGGGAAATCCGCAATGCCCGATTCGGCGGCGCCAACGCCAACGTCCTGATGCGGTTCTAGCGCTGTGGTAGATGGGAGCGCCATGCCGAGCCGACTCGCCTGCGGGGCGCTGCTCTTGGTCGCGGCCTGCGCCCGGCACGTGGCGCCGGCGCCGGGCGAGGACCGCACGGTCGTCTCGGGAGTGCCGGTCGTGTTCGGGTCCGACCAGGACCTGCCCAAAGGCACCCGCGTGGTGTGGGACTTCGGCGACGGCACCCCGCCCGCCGAAGGGGCGCGCGTGGAGCACGCCTTCCCGCGCGCCGGCGCGTACCGCGTCACCGAGACGGTGGTGGACGCCGACGGGCAGAAGCGGAGCGCCGGCGCGAAGGTGACGGTGCTGCGCCGTCCCGTCCCGGCGGCGGTGCCGGCCGACGTGCGCGCCGCCTGGGTGCAGGAGCGCCCGTGGGAGCGCGTCAACGTGCACCGGGCGACCGCGGCGAAGCTCGCGCTGAGCGACGTCTTCGACGAGACCGCGGCCGAGCTGTCCGATGCGCTCGGATTCGAGGCCCTCGACGCCGGTGCCGCGCAGGAGCACGGCTTCGATCCCGACGAGGGCCTGGCGCTGTTCACCGTGCCGCAGGACCCGGAGGCGCTGGTGGCCGCCGTCGGCACCAGCGACGACGCGAAGGCCCTGACGGCGGTGAGGCGCCTGCTTTCGCGCGCCTCGGAAGGGCGCTTCGCCGGCGGACCGTTCCAGCTGACCGACACGCGGACGCAGAACGGCGTCGCGGTCCTGCTCGGCGCGGGGCGCGGCGGCGAGCAGGTCGCGGTGGTGCTCCGGTACGGGTACCTCTACCTGCGCCTGCCGGGGCTCACCGATCCGACGCTCGCGCTGCGCGGGGCGATCGCGCTTCCCCCCTCGGGCGGATTGGCGGCGGATCCGGCCTGGCAGCTCGCGCTCCAGCACGTGGGCCAGGGCGACGCGGTGTTCTTCTCGAGGCCGTCGGAGAAGGACCGGCAGGGCCGCTTCGCCACCCAGCTCGGCCTGGCCGCCTTCTCGCTCCTCGACGGTGCCGAAGCCCTGCAGATGAAGCTCTTCGCGCAGCCGCGCCGTCTGTCCGGCGAGGAGCTGCAGAAGACGTTCACCCCGCTCAAGCCGCCGCCGGACCTCGCTGCCCGCCTCCCCAAGGGTCCCGCCGCGTACATGAAGCTGTCCGGCCGGCCGGACGCCCTCTGGCGCGAGCTGCTCAAGGCGAGCCAGGCGGACGCCAATCGCGCGCGCGAGCGCGCCGAGGAGCTGACCGGCCTCGATCTGGAGAAGGACCTCCTGCCGGCCTTCACCGGCAATTTCGGCATCGCGCTGTACCTCGACGCCGCCGCGCTCCTGGAAGCGGTGCTGGGGGAAGAGGTGAGCGCGTTCGACCGTTCGGGCTTCCTGGTCGCCGCGGAGCTCGCGCCGGAGCGGGCGCGCACGCTGCAGCAGGCGATCGACCGGAAGGTCAGCCCGGCGCAGCGCGTGCCGATCGGAGGCACCACGCTGTGGAAGCTCGGCGGCGGCGCGGCCATGGCCGCGGTGAAGGACGGGTTCTTCTACTTCGCTGTCGGTGGCCTGCCGCAGGACGAGGAGGAGCCCGAGCCGGCGCCGCCGCCCCGCCGCGGCCGCGGTAGCCGCCGCCGCGCGCCGCCGCTTCCGCGTCCTTCGCGGCTCGGCCCCATCGGGCTGGCGCTGGCGCCCGAGCCGGGGGCGCGCACACTGAGCGACCAGCTCAAGGAGGCCGGCGTCTCCGGGTTCGATTCCCCGCGCGACCAGGTGGGGTGGTTCGACGTGCAGGGCCTGTTGCGCTCGCTCCAGGCCGCCGCCGAGGGGGAGGGCGGCATGGTCAGCACCGGGGCCCGGATGGTGGCCGACCGGATGGCGGCGCTGCGCGACGCGTTGCTCCTGGCGCGGCCGGTCCCCGAGGGCGTCGACGCGAGCCTCTCGCTGCGGTTCCGCCGCGACCGCGGCAGGACCCCGGCCGGCGGCCCAGAGGGAGGGTCGCCGCGCTGATGGGCACGCTGGAGGTCATCTGCGGGCCGATGTTCTCGGGCTGCCGCAAGTGCTTCTCGCCCGCGCCGCGGCCCGCCACGGCACCGCCCGAGCAGGAGCTCTTCCCCTTCCTGAAGCGAGCCGGACCCCAGGGGAGTTGACGGAGGCTGTCCATGCGCGACCACGCGTACGACGACATCCCCTACCGCGCGCCCGAGATGCCGCACCGCTATGGGCCCTCGGTGCACGTGCTCGCCGAGCCGCTCGCGCTCACCCAGCTGGCGAAGCTGTGCGCCAAGGGGACCAACCAGCCGGAGATCAACCGCCTGGTGGGCGAGCTCTATCGCGACCTGCTCCGGGTCGTCGTCAACGCGGAGTTCCCCCGGCGCGCGGCCGCCACTCCCACCCGCATGATCGACCACACCCCGCACGGGGTGTTCCACGGCGAGACCATCGACCCGGAGGTGCGGGTCATCACCGTGAACATCGCGCGCGCCGGCACCTTGCCCTCGCAGATCGCCTACGACTTCCTCAACACGCTGCTCGACCCGCGCCTGGTCCGGCAGGACCACTTCGTCATGGCCCGCGTGCTGGACGAGGCCTCGAGGGTGATCGGCGCCCGCATCTCGGGCAGCAAGATCGGCGGCGACGTGGACGACGCCATCCTGATCTTCCCCGATCCGATGGGCGCCACCGGCGGCTCGATCTGCACCGCGCTAGACGCCTACAAGACCCAGGTGGGCGCGCCGCGCAAGGTGATCGCCGCGCACCTCATCGTCACTCCCGAGTACGTGAAGCGCGTCACCGCGCAGCACCCCGGGACGCTGATCTACGCCCTGCGCCTCGACCGGGGGCTTTCCCCGCCCGAGGTCTTCGACACCGTCCCTGGCACGCTGTGGGAGCGGGAGCGCGGGCTGGACGATCGGCAGTACATCGTTCCGGGCGGCGGCGGATTCGGCGAGCTGATGAACAACGCGTACGTGTGAGTCCCGAGGAGATCTGATGAAGCTGGGTGACGAGCTCGAGGTCCTGTACACGCAGCAGCAGATCGCCGCCCGGGTCCGGGAGATGGCCGCGGAGATCGAGCGCGACCACCGGGGCAAGGATCTGGTGCTGGTCGGCGTCCTCAAGGGGGCGTTCGTCTTCGTCAGCGACCTGGCGCGCCTGATCGACCTGCCGCTCTCGGTCGACTTCATCGGGCTCTCCAGCTATGGCGAGGAGACCGAGAGCTCGGGCGTGGTGAAGATCACCTCGGACCTGACCCGGCCCATCGAGGCCAAGCACGTGCTCATCGTGGAGGACATCGTCGATACGGGCCTCACCATGCGGTACCTCCTCGACAACCTGTCCACCCGGCGGCCCGCGTCGGTGAAGATCTGCGCGCTCCTGCAGAAGCCCTCGCGCCTGCGCACGCGCATCCCCATCCAGTACCTGGGCTTCACCGTGCCGGACCTGTTCGTGGTCGGCTACGGGCTCGACTCGGGCGAGAAGTACCGCAACCTGCCGTTCATCGGCGCGGTGAAGGGGGCCTGAATGGCGGACGCGCAGACGCAGCCCGCGCGCCGCGGCGGCGGTCTCTCCAAGCTGGTCCTCTGGCTCCTGGTGCTGGGCCTCCTCGCCGCGGTCTGGTGGCTCGCGTCGGAGCGCAACCTGCGCCGCTTCGCCTGGCGGCCCGACGAGTCGGTGCTCACCATCTCCAAGGGGCGCTTCTTCCCCCTGGGAATGGCGAACATCGCCGCCGACGACCCGCAGCTCGGCAAGGTCTACGGGCCGATCCCCATCCCGCAGGGCGCCAAGGTCTCCGAGCAGGAGTTCGAGGACCAGACGGCGCTCGATCGGGCGCTCTTCGATCTGATGGTGCCCTGGGCGCGCGCGAATGCGCAGAAGGGCGAGGAGAAGTCGATCGCCGAGGCGGGGCGGCTGGTCGAGCGCGCGAACGCGCTGCCCGGCCTCACCGCCGAGCAGCATCAGCAGCTCGCCGGACTTCGCGGCGAGCTGGCGTTCACCGCCGCCCGGCAGGAGCTGCTCCAGGCGGCGAAGCTGGTCCTCTCCGCCCGCCGCAAGCTCCAGTCCGTCGAGGAGGGCGGCGGCGAGCACGCCCTCGAAGCCGGCCCCATGCTCCGCGAATTGGAAGGCATCCAGGGCCTCCTCGAAGACTCCTCCCAATCCAAACCCCACCCC
>DASQBG010000127.1:0-32855 GCA_035635335.1 Myxococcales bacterium
GCCGGTTGAGGGCGCGGCGCACCGCCTGCACGGTGTTCGGCTCGAAGAAGATCTGCTCCAGCTGGCGCGTGGAGCCGGCTGCTTCCAGGATGCGCAGGGCGATCTTCTCGCCGCGGTTCGCCGGCAGCGTGGACACGCGCAGGTCGACCTCTCGCTTGCCGGCGGCGAGCCCGATGCGCCCGTCCTGGGGCATGCGCCGCTCGGTGATGTCGAGGCCGGCCAGCACCTTGATGCGCGCGGTGAGCGCCTTGAGGGTGACCGCGGGCGGCACCGCCTCGGGGTACTCCTGCAGCACGCCGTGGACGCGCAGCCGGATGCGCGGCGCGCCGGCGGTCGGCTCGATGTGCACGTCCGAGGCCTCGCGGTCGAGCGCGCCGACGATGAGGCGGTTGACGAACTTGATCACCTCGTCGCCCATCGCGCGCGGCGGCGCCGCTTCGCGATCGCTCTCCGCCGCCGCCTCGAACACCAGCGAGTCCGGGTTCACCGAAGGGCCGCTCACCTTGGCGGGCCGCGCGGCGGCGGTCGCGTCCACCCGGAGCCGCACCACCGCCTGCGCGAAGTCGTCGGCGGAAATGGCGACTACCTCCGGCTCGACGGTGGGCAGCGTCCGTCGCAGCTCGGCGAGCGCGCCGGTGTTGCGCGGAGCGACCATGCCGACCGTCAGGCGCGACCCCGACAGCCGCAGGGGCAGGATGCGGTGCTGCCGCACCAGCTTGGCGGGGATCATCGCCAGCACGGAGGGCTGCAGGTCGAAGTCGCTCACCTCGACGAAGGGGATGCTTCCGGAGAACCCCCGCTGCCCTTCGGGCGGAGCGGCGGAGGGCTCCTGCTCGTCCGGGATCAGCTCGGTCAGCGCGAGCTGCATGCGCTCCATGGCGCAGACGCGCGCGAGCTGGCCGGCGACCTTGCGCAGCACGGCTTCGGCGACGGGCTGCACCTTGCGGATCAGCCCGACCGCCGGATCCTTCTGCATCCACAGGATGCGCGTGGGGTCCTGCGCGACGAGCGTGGTCGGGCTCGGGCCGCCCAGCACCAGCGCCGCGTCGCCGAAGTGATCGCCCGGACCCAGGGTCTCCACTTCGCTGCCGTCGGGGAGCCGGACACTGAGCTTTCCGGAGAATACGATTCCGAGGCCGTCGCTCGGCGCTCCGGCGGTCACCACCGCGGCGCCGGCGGGGACCTCGACGCCGCTGAGGAGCGCGGCCGCGCGTGCGACGATGGACTTGTCGGCGCCCTTGAACAGCTCGCAGCGGGCGAGGAACGGCTCGATCTTCGCCGGTGCGAGCTTCACCACTTCGCCCGGCGGTGCCGCGCCCGGAACGGCGGCGGCAGCGGGCGCGGCCGGCGGCGCGGAGCCGGCCGCCGGAGGAGCAGCGGAGGCTGCCTGCGCATCGCCGGCGGGCGCGGAAAGTCCACTGGTCTGCGCGCGTTCGGCCAACTTCCCCCCTGCAGGTCGCGAGCGTAGCAGACCTCCTCGGCTCGGCCAGCAAATCCGCCCGGTCCGAGGACGTGGTGCTAGGTGGTCCGGGGTGGGTCGCGCGGAGCGGGGCAGGAGGAGAGCCCCAGCGCTACCGAGATGCGGTGCCGGTTGCGCGCGAAACGATCGTATGCGCGGTCGGCAATCCAGGCGATGCCCGGCAAGCGCAGCGCGTGGCCGAGGAGAGCCCACCCGCGCAGCTCGCGGAGGAGGCGGGCCATTCCTGCTCCACGAGTCAATTTCCGCGCGCCGTCGATCACGACGACGGTGTGCTCGGTCTCCTCGCGGGAGACACCGGCCGGGAGCTCGCCGTCGTTCCCGGCGAACCGCAGCCTGCCGCGCCGGTCGCGTTTGCGCAGCCACTCGACGCTGGCCTGGCAGACGCCGCAGTCGGCGTCGTACACCACGAGCAGCGGGTCCATCCCCAGAAGATAGCTCAGACGCCGCCTTCCGCGGGGTAGGCCTCCAGGCCGTGTTCGGCCAGGTCGAGGCCCGTCCGCTCGTCCTCGGGCTTGGAGCGGACCCCGACGAGCTTGTCGCAGATCTTGAACATGGCGTACGAGACGGGCAGCCCGTAGACGACCAGCGCGAGGAAGCCGCAGATCTGGATCCCCAGCGTGGGGATGCTGGTGCCGCCTTGCAGCTCGCCGCCCGGGTGGATCCAGTCCGGGGGCAAGACGCCCCACCAGAAGAGCTGTCCGTAGATCCCGGCCATCAACCCTCCGATCACGCCGGAGGCCAGATGGCAGGCGATGGTGCCGATGGCGTCGTCGATCTTCAAGGTGCGTTCCACCCAGCGGAACGTGTAGGGGAACTGGAATCCGGCGACGAGGCCCACCAGCAGGCCGTAGCCCGGCGGCGCGAATCCCACGCAGCTGCAGATCGCCACCAGCCCGCCGAGCAGCCCGTTTGCTAGCACCAGCGGATCGGCCGCGCGGTGCAGCCGGTACCCGGCGATCAGCGCACCGAGGGTCCCGCCCGCCCCGGCGAGGGCGGTGGTGACCATCACCCACCAGATGTCGGAGAACAGGTAGTCCGCGAGGTACAGCCCGCGCGCTCCGGCCCCCTTGCCCAGGACGGGGTGGGCGGCGGCGTTGGCGATCACCGAGCCTCCGTTGAAGCCGAACCAGCAGAAGGCGAGCAGCAATGCCGCGAAGGCGGTGAGCAGCACGTTGTGCGCCGGGATCGCCACTGGACTGCCGTCGCGCCGGTACCGCCCCAGGCGTGGTCCGACGTACCAGCCGCCCACCAGGCCGACGAGCCCGCCGAGCGCGTGCACGCCGGTGGAGCCGGCGTAGTCCGTGTAGGGGGCCCAGAAATGCGTGCCGGTCGCGTCGGCCGACATGCCGTACGCGATCAGCTTCTTGCCGAGCGCGCTTCCGACCTCGGGAGTGAAGAGGCGGTCCATCGCCTGGACGACCCAGCCGTGCGGATCGAGCAGCGGCGATCCGCCCAGCCCGCCCCAGATGAGGAACCCGAAGATCGGATAGACGATGCCCGAGTAGAGCGCGGCGAAGAGCAGGTACGCCTTGAACTTGAACCGCTCGCTGAAGACCGTGCCCGGGATGGCGGTCGAGGTGATGCAGAACGTCAGCGACCCGAAGAAGTTGGAGACGTAGACGTCGGGCGCTGCGTTGAAGTGCCACGGCGCCCAGGAGGCTGCGGCACCCGCCCAGCCGACGTATCCGGTGATCGCGTCTTCGAGATTCGCGAGCAGCGTGCCCGTGCCGCGCTGGTGGATGATGTAGCAGAGGGGCCATGCGAACGCCTTGATGGCGAAGCCCACCAGCCAGAAGCAGAAGGTCGCGATGGCGGTGTGGGCCAGGACCTTGGCGGCGACGTGCGCGGCGTTCTTGGCGCGCACCGAACCGGCTTCGAGCAGCAGGAAACCGCACTGCATGAAGAAGATGATCGCGAAGCAGAGCGCCCACCAACAGACCGCGACGACGGTTGCGAGGTGGGCGAATTGCTCCTGAGAGACGGGCGGCGCGGCGGCCAGGAGGCCGAGGTAGGCCATCGTTTTGTATTCCTCCCTGCGCTTTACCGTACCAGCAGAAGAAGCGCCGCGTCACCCGGCCGGAGGGCGGGCAGCCTCGTGTTAGGATCGCGACATGGTTCCGGAGAAGTACTCGCTCGCCGCGGTTGCCCAGCACCTGCTCGCGCTGTTCGAGGTCCGGCGGCCGGGGATCGCGCGGTGGGATGCGGAGGCGCAGGAGCGCTTCCGCCGCGAGGCGGAATCCGCGCTGCAGCAGATGGAGCAGCAGTGCCGCGAGCTCGGGGTCGACGACCCGCCCCACTGGCAGCGCGCCCGGGCGGTGGTGCACGACGCGCTGCTGCCTCGCTACGCGCGGCTCGCCGAGGCGGAGAACGCCGCCGCCGCGCGCGACTATGGGATGTGGCGCGGCGGCGACCTGGTGGCGCGGGCCGCGTTCGCCTTCTGCGGCCTGGTGCTCGGCGCGATCGCGCTCGCCGTGCCGTGGATCCCCGTGCAGGAGAAGTGGGTCCCCTGGGCGCTGTTCGTGCTCGGTCCCTTCCTGCCGGACGCGTATGCCTGGTGGTACCGCCGCCAGCACCGCAAGCGCCTCGAAGCGCTGGTCACGGACCTGGCCCGCGAAGGCGCGACGCTCGAGGCATACCGGCCGCTTTCGGAAGTGCAGCAGAGTCTCGGGTTCCGCGCCGACGGGGCGCAGCTCCCGACCATCGATGCGCCGGCGCCCGCGCCGCGCGCGCAGACGAAAGGATAGGCATGGCGTTCGCGATCCCGAGAATCGGGTTCCCCAGGCCGGGCGAACCGGGCGCGAGCCGCAGCCGCGCCCTGTGGCTCGTCGGCTCGGCGCTGGTCATCCTCCTCATCGGCTACAACTCGTGCACCACCTACGTGCGCCCCGGCGAGGCGGGCGTGAAGCAGATCAAGTTCGGCCTGGGGAAGGGGATCGAGCCTGCGGTGTACGGCGTGGGGCTGCACTACGTCGGATTCGGCGAGACCATGCACCGCTTCCCCACCCGGGTGCAGGTCCTGGAGCTGACCAACTCGCGCAGCGAGGCGGCCCAGGACGACGTGGAGGGCCACCGCACCACCGCCGCCATCAACATCCAGACCAGCGAGGGCTACAACGTGCGGGTGGACGCGACCGTGCTCTACCGGATCGTCGATCCGCTGCAGCTGATGCGCAGCATCGGCCCGGGGCGCCTGTTCGAGGACAGCGCGGTGATCCCCCGCGCCGCGCAGGACCTGCGGCGGACCCTGGGCGAGCTGGACGCGGAGGACTTCTACCGGGGCACCAAGCGGATGGAGAAAGCCCGCGAGGCGCACGCGCAGCTGGCGGCCGAGCTGAAGGACAAGGGCATCGAGGTGGTGCAGGTCTTCGTGCGCAAGTACATCTACGACTCGCGCTACCAGAACGCCATCGAGCAGCGGAAGATCCAGGACCAGACCGTTTACAAGAACGAGGCGGAGGCGAAGTCAGCCACCGCGGCGGCGGCGAAGAACAAGGTCGTGGCCGAGGGCGCCGCGGCGGTGCAGATCGAGCTGGCGCGCGGCGAGGGCGAGGTCAAGAAGCTGGAAGCGGACGCCGACCTCTACCGGCGCAAGCGCGCGGCGGAAGGCGATCTGCTGGTCAAGCTAGCCGAGGCGCAAGGCACCGAGCTGGAGAACCAGGCGCTGCGCGGGGTGGGCAGCGAGAACATGGTGGGCCTGCGCATGGCCGAGGCGCTGCGCAACACGCAGGTGATCGTGCTCCCGACCGACGGCGACGGCGGCACCAACCCGCTGGATCTGAAGTCGATGCTGCGCCGCTTCGACGTGAGGGGGGAGTGATGGACCGGCTCATGGCTGGCGTCGGGCGTCGGGCGGCGAGCGTCCTTCTCGCGGCGCTCTGCGGCGCGTGCACCTTCCACTCCACCGACTCGACGGAAGTCGGCGTGCTCACCCGCAAGGTGACGTTCTTCGGGCTGCTCGGCCACCAGGGCATCCAGGAGGAGACGTACCTGCCCGGCGCGACCTACACTTTCCCCGCGATCATCACCGGCTGGAACGTGTTCAACGTTGCGCTGCAGAACCTCCAGATGGTGGGGATCAAGGGCGCCCGCGCCGATCCCGAGGCGCGCGAGGACCTGGAGTTCAAGACGCACGACGGGAACGACATCGCGGTCGACGTCACCGTCGCCTGGCGCATCGATCCCGCCAAGGCCGCGTACCTGCTCGCGCGCGTCGGAGGGACCACCAGCGAGGTGAAGGAGCACCTGGTGCGCCCGGCTTGCCGCAGCGTGGTCCGCGACGCGCTGAACACGATGACCAGCGAGGAGTTCTACGTCTCCGACAAGCGGTTCGCGAAGGCGGAGCAGGCGCGGCAGCAGCTCGCGGCGGTGATGGGCCCCGAAGGCGTGGTGGTCGAGCGCGTGATCCTCGGCGAGCACCGGTTCAACCCCGAGTACGAGAGAGTGATCCACGACAAGAAGCTCGCGGAGCAGACCGCCGAGCGGATGGTCAGCGAGGGGAACGCCGCCCTGCAGGAGGCGCACCGAAATCTAGAGACCGCGAAGGGCCAGGTATCGCAGCAGATCGCCAAGGCGCAGGGCGCGCTCGGCCAGGTGAGGCTGGCGGCGGACGCCGACTACTTCAAGGCGCAGCGCGAGGCGGAGGCGATCCTGGCGGAGAAGCGCGCCCGGGCCAAGGGCATCGAGAAGCAGAACGCGGCGATGAGCGGCGCGGGCGGGCGCACCATGGTGAAGCTGCGGGTGGCCGAGGCGCTGGAGGGGAAGCAGATCCTGTTCATCCCTTCCGCCTCGAAGGGGGCCGCGCTGCAGACGATGAACGTGAACGACCTCATCTCCCGGTACGCGGCCGCGCGCATCGAGGACGAGCGGGGCCGCAGCGTGCGGCCCGCGGTCGAGCAGCCGAAGTAGGCCGTGCTGAAGCTGACGCTGGAGTACGACGGCGCGCCGTTCGTGGGGTGGCAGGTGCAGCCGAACGGGCCGAGCGTGCAGGGGGCGGTCCAGGACGCCGTCGAGAAGCTCTGCGGGGCGCCGGTCCGCGTCACCGGAGCCGGGCGGACCGACGCTGGCGTGCACGCGCGCGGGCAGGTCGCCTCGCTCGATCCGCCCCGCGACCTGCCGCTCTCGGCCTGGACCGCCGGCCTCAACGCGCACCTTCCGCCGGAGGTGGCCTGCGTGCGCGCGGAGGAAGCCCCGCCCGGGTTCGACGCCCGGAGGTGGGCGCGGGGAAAGCGGTACGTGTACACGCTGGTGCGCTCTCCGGTGCGGTCGCCGCTCTGGCGCGGCCGCGCATGGGAGGTGCGGCGGCCGCTGGACGCGGACGCGATGGCAGCCGCGCTGCCGCACCTGCGCGGGCGCCACGACTTCTCGGCGCTGCGGGCCGCCGATTGCCCGGCGCGGACCACGGTGCGGGAGGTGCGCGACCTCTCCCTGCGGGCCCTTCCGCTGCGGGAAGGTGAGCTGATCGAGCTGCGAATCGAGGCGACCGCCTTCCTCAAGCACATGGTGCGCAACCTGGTGGGTACGCTCGTCGAGGTCGGGCACGGCAAGCGATCTCCCGAGTCGTTGCGCGACCTGCTCGACTCACGCGACCGGACCCGCGCAGGCCCCACCGCTCCGCCCCACGGCCTCTTGCTGGACGAGGTGTTCTACCTGCCGGGCAACGCGGACCCGCACGCCACCGGGGCGGAGGATGTCGCGGAGGAGTGATCTCCGACGGTCGAGGTGGAGGTCGAGTCGAGGTCGAGGTCGAGGTCGGGGGTCGGGGTCGGCGGGTCAGCCGCCCTTCACGGGTTCGGGCCCACCGTCCTGCCCGATGCTGTGGCGCCTGCCGGCCAGCTCCAGCCAGAAGGCTCCTGCCTCCTCGCGCAGGTGATCGACCAGAGAGAGCTGCGCCGCGCGTGTCAGGCGCGCCCGGTCGCCGTCCGGCACGCGCACGTACAGCGCGTCCTCCGCACCCGACGCGAGCGTGGCGGGATCCACCTCGACCCAGTCGCCGGTGGCGAGCTGAGCGCGCAGCCCGCGTCCGCAGGGCTCGATGCGACGGATGAAGCGTCCCGCGTCCTCGACCTCCACGTACGCCCACTCCGGACCGATCCGGACCGCCCACCTCCCGTCCTCCGCACGGTGGAGCCCACGGTGCAGCGCCGCGATGGTGCGGGCGTGCTCGAGCAGGTCTCCGCGGTGCCAGAACCGGCCTTCGCGGTCGAGGCGCAGGCCGCTCTGCTCCCGGAGCTTGCGCAGCAGCTGGGGGTCCATTCGCCAAGCATTCTAGGCGGATGGCGCCCGTGCGCGACCCCGGTCGCTGGGACCGGGGCCCCGCCTCGTGATGCCTGTCACTGCGCGCCGGGCGCGGGGGTATGTAAATTGGCAGGTGGGGGAACGGGCGCCCGACTTCGCCTCACAGGGAGTGGTGCGCGCCTCGCCCGCCAGCAGAAGAGGTCTTGGCCGCAAGCGGACGGCAGGTTCCTGGCGCACGGGATCCAGCGGGAGGACGAGGAGCGCCACGACCAGGCCCTTGCCGGCGGCTGACGGTGTACGAAGCGCGCGCCGGGCGCCGCGAGCAGCTCCCCCTCGCTGCTGCGTGGTGCCCGGCGCGCGTGCTATCCGCGAGCGAGATCTCAGTGCAACGTGGCTTCCGCGGCCTGCCCCGCAGGGTGGGAGCCGCGCACCTTCGTGAACGTCAGGACGTCGTCCGAGGCGCCCACGTCGACCTTGATGGTGTCTCCCGGAGCGAAGTCGCCCTGCAGGACCTTGATGGCCAGCGGATCGAGCACCATCCGCTGGAGCGCGCGCTTCAGCGGGCGCGCCCCGTAGACCGGGTCGTAGCCGGCGCGCCCCACCGCCTGCTTGGCGCGGTCGGTCAGCTCGAGCCGCAGCTGCTTGTCGGCCAGGAGCTTCGAGAGCCGCGCGAGCTGGATCTCCACGATGCGGGCCAGCTCCTCGCGGCCGAGGCTGTGGAACACCACCACCTCGTCGATGCGGTTCAAGAGCTCCGGCCGCAGCTCGGCGCGGATCGCCTCGTTCACGCGGCGCTTCTCCTCCTCGGGGTCGCCGCCCGCGACGTGCTGCGAGCCGAGATTGGAGGTGAGGATCACCACCGCGTTGCGGAAGTCGACCGTGCGGCCCTGGCCGTCGGTGAGGCGCCCGTCGTCGAGGATCTGCAGCAGCACGTTGAAGACGTCGCGGTGGGCCTTCTCGATCTCGTCGAAGAGGATGACCGAGTACGGCCGGCGCCGCACCGCCTCGGTGAGCTGCCCGCCCTCGTCGTAGCCGACGTAGCCGGGGGGCGCGCCGATGAGCCGGGCGACCGAGTGCTTCTCCATGTACTCGCTCATGTCGAGCCGGATCAGCGCCTGCTCGTCATCGAAGAGGAATTCGGCCAGCGCACGCGCCAGCTCCGTCTTGCCCACGCCGGTGGGGCCGGCGAAGAGGAAGCTGCCGATGGGGCGGTTGGGGTCCTGGAGCCCGCTGCGCGCGCGGCGCACGGCGTTGGACACCGCCCGGATCGCCTCCTCCTGGCCGACCACGCGCAGGCCGAGCCGCTCTTCCATGTGCACCAGCTTCTGCATCTCCGCCTCGAGCAGCTTGGAGACGGGGATGCCGGTCCACTTGGAGACGACGTACGCCACGTCCTCGGCGTCGACCTCTTCCTTGAGCATCTTGTTCTGCTTCTGCAGCTCGGCGAGCTTCTTGTTCTGCGCCTCGAGCTCCTTCGAAAGGCCCGGCAACACGCCGTACTTGATCTCGGCGGCGCGCCCCAGGTCGCCCTTGCGCTCGGCGTCGGCCATCGCCTGGTTGGCGTCCTCGATCTTCTGCTTCACCGCGCGGATGCCGGCGATGGCCTGCTTCTCGTTCTCCCAGTGCGCCTTGAGAGCGGAGAGCTTTTCGCCCAGCTGCGCGATCTCCTTCTGTAGCTCGGCCAGGCGCCCCTTGCTGACCGGATCGGACTCCTTCTTGAGCGCCTGCTCCTCGATCTGCAGCTGCAGCACCTTGCGCCGGACCTCGTCCATGTCGGCGGGCATGGAGTCGATCTCCATGCGCAGCCGCGAGGCGGCCTCGTCGATGAGGTCGATGGCCTTGTCGGGGAGGAAGCGGTCGGTGATGTAGCGGTTGGAGAGGGTCGCCGCGGCCACCAGCGCGCTGTCCTGGATGCGCACGCCGTGGTGCACCTCGTAGCGCTCCTTCAGGCCCCGCAGGATGGAGATGGTGTCCTCCACGCTGGGCTCGCCGACCATCACCGGCTGGAAGCGGCGCTCGAGCGCCGGGTCCTTCTCGATGTGCTTGCGGTACTCGTTGACGGTGGTGGCGCCGATACAGTGCAGCTCGCCGCGCGCCAGCGCTGGCTTGAGCATGTTGCCCGCGTCCATGGCGCCTTCGGCCGCGCCTGCGCCGACGATGGTGTGCAGCTCGTCGATGAAGACGATGACCTGCCCCTCGCTCGCGGTCACTTCCTTCAACACCGCCTTGAGGCGCTCCTCGAATTCGCCGCGGAACTTGGTGCCCGCGACCAGGGCGCCCATGTCGAGCGCGACGATGCGCTTGTCCTTGAGCCCCTCGGGAACGTCGCCGTCCACCACCCGGCGGGCGAGACCCTCCACGATGGCCGTCTTGCCCACGCCGGGGTCGCCGATCAGCACGGGGTTGTTCTTGGTGCGGCGGGAGAGGACCTGGATGACGCGCCGGATCTCCTCGTCGCGCCCGATCACCGGGTCCAGCTTGCCCTTGCGGGCGCGGTCGGTGAGGTCGATCGCGTACTTCTCCAGCGCCCGGTACTGTGACTCGGGATCCTGCGAAGTGACGCGCTGCGAGCCGCGGACGGCGGTGAGCGCCTGCGCGATACGGTCCCGGGTCGCGCCGGAAGCGCGAAGCGCCTCGCCCGCCGCGCCGCGCTTCTCGGAAGCGAGCGCCAGCAGGATGTGCTCGGTCGAGACGTACTCGTCCTTGAGCTTCTGCGCCTCGTCCTCGGCGGCATCCAAAATCTTGAGGCTGCGCTGGGCGAGGTGGCCGCCCTCTCCGCCGTGGACCTGCGCCACCTTGCGCAGCTCGTCGTCGAGGCGGGCCTGCACGAGCTTGGGATCGGCGCCGATGCGCTGCAGCAGCGGAGCGACCAGGCCGTCCTGCTGGGCGACCAGCGCGGCGAGCACGTGCTCGGGCAGGATCTCCTGGTGGTCGCGGCGGCGCGCGATCGACTGCGCCTCCTGCAGCGCCTCCTGTGCCTTGACGGTGAATTTGTCGAGTTTCATGGGCACCGAAGGTAACGCACCGACACAGCGTGGCAAGGAGCGCCCGGCCGGTTCCGGCGCGTGACGAACCCCCAAGGAAATGCGAGGCTTCCCCACCCGGAGGTGCCCCATGCTGCTCGCTTTGCTGACCCTGCTGGCCGCCGCTCCCACGCCACCCGTGGCCGAGGGCGACCACGTGCTGCGGGATTTCAAATTTGCCTCCGGAGAGACCCTGCCCGAGCTGCGGATCCACTACCGCACGCTGGGCAAGCACGACGGGCACAATGCCGTGCTCGTCCTGCACGGCACGGGCGGCAGCGGGGCCCAGTTCCTCACCGAGTCGTTCGCGGGCGTCCTCTTCGCTCCCGGGCAGCTGCTGGACGCGGAGAAGTACTTCGTGGTGCTGCCCGACGGGATCGGGCACGGTAAGTCGGGGAAGCCCAGCGACGGCCTGCGTGCGAGGTTCCCGCGCTACACCTACGACGACATGGTCGAGGCGCAATACCGGCTGTTGCGCGAGAAGCTGGGCGTCACGCACCTCCGGCTCGTGCTGGGCACTTCGATGGGCGGCATGCACACCTGGCTGTGGGGTGAGCAGCACCCCGCGTTCATGGACGCCCTGCTGCCGCTCGCGTCGCTGCCGGTGCAGATCGCCGGCCGCAACCGGGTGATGCGCAAGATGATCCTGGACGGCATCCGGGGCGACCCGGCGTGGAAGGGAGGCGACTACGAGACCCAGCCGCGGCAGGGGCTGGTCGCCGCGCTGGACGTGCTGTTCCTGATGGGGAGCGCGCCGCTCCCCTGGCAGGCGCAGGCGCCGTCGCGGGACGCGGCGGACAAGCTGTACGAGGAGATGCTGCAGAAGCGGCTCGCCTCGAGCGATGCGAACGACATGCTCTACGCCTTCGACGCCTCGCGCGAGTACGATCCTTCGCCCAAGCTGGCGGCGATCGAGGCTCCGCTCGTGGCGGTGAACTCCGCCGACGACGTGATCAACCCGCCCGAGCTGGGCATCCTCGAGCGCGAGATCCAGCGCGTGCGGCGAGGGAAGGCCATCGTACTCCCCATCGCGCCGCAGACGCGCGGGCACGGGACGCACTCGCTGCCCGCGGTCTGGAAGCAGCACCTCGCCGAGCTGCTGCAGCGCTCCGGGCAGGTGGCCAGCCGCCGCCCCTAGGGCGGCGCTGCGCTCTTCACGGCGCGGACGCAATGGCATCCATTCCGGCGGAGGAGCTCCGGTCCCTGCTCGCGGCCAAGCGGCTTGCCGAGGCCGAGGAGCTGGTCGAGCGGGGCGCGGCCGATCCGGACCGGGCGCGGTGGTTCCGCGAGGCCGGGCTCCTCGCGCTCAAGTCGGGAACGCCGCGCCTGGCCTCGGAGTGGCTGCGCCGGGCCGCCGAGCTGACCCCGCGAGACCCCGAGCCGCGGCACGAGCGCGGGCTGGCGCTGCTGGAGCTGGGCGAAGTGGGCCTCGCTGCGCACGCGCAGGCCGAGGCCCTCGCGCTCGATCCGGAGCACACCGGCGCCCGCGCGCAGCGGGCCGCCGCGCTCGAGGCGCTGGGCGACGACGAGGGCGCGGCGCGCGAGCTGGCCGCGCTCCTCACGCGCCTCGGACCGCAGCCCGCGCTGCACGCCCGGCTCGCCGGGCTCCGGGACGCCGCCCGGCGCGCAGCGCACGTCAGCCTTCTCGGGGCTCCCGCCACGCGCGTGGAGCACAGTCCGGTGGTGACCGGCGCCTTCGCCCGCACCGCGCAGCGGCTTCCCGGGCTCGTTTTCCGCGCGCCGTTCGCCGATTTGGAGGCGGTCCCCGACGCGCACGGGCGCGTGCGGCGCCTGATCTTGGTGTTCGATTCGATGGACGCCTCGCTGGCGCGGACCGACCTGTCCTACGGGGGCACCACGGAGGACGAGCACGGCCGCCGGGTCCCCCTCGACGAGTTCACCGCCGCCGCCACCGTGTTCCTGGCGCAGGCCCTGGGCATCGATGCGCAGCGCGCGCGCCGGCTGCTGCGCTTCCTGCTCACCCCCGAGTGCGGGCTGGGTCCATTGCCGTTCGCGCACGCCCGCGTCGGCTGGGCGATCGACGAGTCGCCCGGCAGCCGCCGCTACGGCTTGTTCGTCGAGGAAGGCCGCTTCCCGGCAGCCGCCACGTAGCGCACGCGCAGGTCATAGAGCAGCGTGTCGAGGAAATGCGCCTCCTCCTCGCTGAGGTTCCCGCGCGTCTTTTCTTGCAGGAGCACGAGCAGGTCGATGGACTGCTGCGCGAGGGGAAGGTCGGCCTCCTGCGTCTTGCCGCTGAGAGGATCGGGCGCCTCCCCGAGGTTGATGAGCGCGGAGGAGCCGAGCGAGAGCACGAATGCGTTGAAGTCCAGCCGGGGCCGCTTCGGATCGTCCGCCATGTTTCACCCCAGGTCGAGAGCGAATTCCATCAGCTTGTAGCCGCGCTGCACCAGCAGCACCGCGCGGCCGCTCTTGCGGGCTTGCGCGACCGCCTTGTGGAAGTCCTTCAGCGTGTCGACCTCCGCGCTGTTCACCGCCAGGACGATGTCGCCGGGCCGGAGGCCGCCCCGCTGCGCCAGCGATCCGCGGCGCACCCGGTCGACCGCCACCAACCCCCGAGGGGCCTCGATCCCGGCGCGGCGCGCCTCCGCGGAAGAGACCTCGGCGAGCTCGAGGCCGGTCGCGCTCTGGAAGGTCGTCATCGCCCGCTCGGGCGTGAGCGGCGCCGGGGCGAGCGACAGCTCGAGGGTTGCGCTGCCGCGCTGCAACTCCAGCGACACGCGCGTGCCGAGGGGCACGTCGTGGAGGAGGAAGCGCAGCTCGTCGGGATCGCGGACCGGCGAGCGATCCACGCGCACGATCAAGTCCCCGCGCTGGATCCCGGCCTTGGCCGCCGGGGAGCCGTCCTCCACGGAATCCACCCGCGCGCCCGGCTTCCCCTCGGCCGCGCCGGCCTCGAATCCCCACCAGCTCGCCGCCAGCTCGCCGCTCTTCACCAGCGCGCGGGCGACGCGCACCGCCCGCTCGATGGGGATGGCGAACCCGATGCCCTGGGCGTTCGCGTAGATGGCCGAACAGACGCCGATCACCTCGCCGTCCGCGTTGATCAGAGGACCACCCGAGTTGCCCGGGTTGATCGACGCGTCGGTCTGCACGAAGTCGTAGTAGCTGCGGTTGTCGGCCCGCACCGTCCGGTGCAATGCCGAGACGACCCCGACGCTGACGCTCTGGTTCAGGCCGAACGGATTGCCGATGGCGATGACCGGCTCGCCCAACATCAGCTCCGTGCTGCTGCCCAGCGCCACCGCCGGGAACCTCTTCTCGGCCTGGATCTTGAGCACCGCGAGGTCGCCGCCCGGATCGGTGCCGACCACCTTGGCGGTGTAGTCCGACCCGTCGTCGAAGCTGACCTGGATGCGCGAGCCGCGCTCCACCACGTGGTAGTTGGTCAGCACGTAGCCGGCGGAATCGAAGACGAATCCCGACCCGAGGCTGGTGCGGACCTGGTCGCGGGCGCGGCCGCCGCCGAAAAAAATATCGAAAGGGTCCTGCGAGGCGCGCGCCTTGACCACTTCCTGCGCGTTGATGTTGACCACGGCGCCCTTGGCGCGCTCCACCGCCTGGACGGTGGGCGTCCGGCGCGCGCTGGACGCGCGGTCCGCCTGGGCGGGCAGGGCGGCGACGAGCGCGAGCAGGGCCGGCGCGGCTCGGACCAACTGGGCACCTCCGGGGAGGCCACGAGGCATCCCTAAACGTCCGCGCAGTGAAAAGCGCAGCGCCGCCCTATCGCCGGCGGCTATCGCGCGGGGCCCAGCTCGTCGGCGGAGGTGAAATCGGTCTCCACCTTGGCGGCCTTCTCGGCGAGATCGGGCAGCGTCTTGATCAGCCGCGCGTACTCCTTCTCGTCGACCAGCCCCTTCTTCACGTACCGCTCGACCACGCGGCGATCGAGGTACTTCGGCGGAAGGTCGTGCTGCTTGTCTGCCACTCGCATGCTCCTTTGGACCCGAAGGGCCGGGCAACTTAACACATCGTGCGCTATGGTAAAGGCCCGGTGCCTGTGCGGCAGCTCAAGGAGCGGCGGCTCGCGCATCTGCGCGGCCTGTACGCCATCGTCGACGGCTCGGCGGCGCGGCCCCCGCTGGAGCTGGTGCAGGCCTTCCTCCGCGGCGGCGCCGCAGTCGTCCAGCTCCGCCTGAAGTCGATGCCTGCGCGGGAGCTGTGCGAGGTGGCGCGCGAAGCGGTCCGGGCCTGCCGGCAACGCGGCGCACTGCTGCTGGTCAACGACCGGCCCGACGTGGGCCGGGCCGCGGGCGCCGACGGAGTGCACCTCGGGCAGGAGGACCTCCCCGCCGGGGCGGCGCGCGAGGTGCTCGGCGAGGACGCGTTGATCGGCGTCTCCACGCATTCCGACGCCGAGATCGACGCGGCGCTGGCCGCGGGGGCGGATTACCTCGGTTTCGGCCCGGTCTTCGAGACCCGCTCCAAGCCTGGCGCACCGCTTCCGCCGCCCCACGGTCTGGCCGGCCTCGAGCGCGCCGTCCGGCGGGCCGCTCCCGTCCCGGTGGTCGCCATCGGCGGTCTGACGGCCGGGTCCGCCGCCGGCGTGGCGCGCGCCGGGGCCGCCTGCGCGGCCGCGATCGGCGAGCTCTGCCACGCGGCGGATCCGGAGCGGGCGGCGCGGGCGCTGGCGGAGGCATTTTCGCGTGGCTGAGCGCCGCCGGCCGGTGGTGGGGTTGACGCCCGACGTCGGCGAGACCGCGCCGCGCCCCGCGCGCCCGGCGCTGCCCCAGTACGAGCTGAAGCAGGCGTACGCGGACGCAGTTCTCGGCGCGGGCGGGCTCCCGGTCATCCTGCCCTACGGCGAGGACGAGAGCGCGGCCGCCGAAGCCGTCGCGCTCTGCGACGCCGTGGTGGTGACCGGCGGGGCGTTCGACATTCCGCCGGAGGCGTACCGCGCCCAGGCGCATCGCCTGCTCGGCCGCCTCAAGCCGGGCCGCACCCGGTTCGAGCAGGGCGTGCTGCGGGCAGCCCTGGAGGCGCGCAAGCCGGTGCTGGGCGTCTGCGGCGGCATGCAGCTCCTCGCCGTCGAGCTGGGCGGGACGCTCTGGCAGGACATTCGCGAGGAGGTTCCCGGCGCTTCCGATCACGAGCAGAAGATCGATCCACGGCAGCCCGGCCACTCGGCGCGGATCGTCTCGGGGACGCAGCTCGCGCGGATCGTGGGAGCCGACATCGTGCAGGTGAACTCCACCCACCACCAGGCCGTGCGCGATGCCGGTCCGGCGGTCGTCTCGGCAGTCGCTCCGGACGGGGTGATCGAGGCCATCGAGCTGCCCGATCGGTTCGCGGTCGGCGTGCAGTGGCACCCCGAGCTGATGGCCGGGGCCGAGCACCGGGCGCTCTATCGCGCGCTCGTCGAGGCGGCGCGCGCGGCCGCGCGCTGAGGCGCCGTGGCATCGTCCCCCGGAGCCCCGTGCGTGCTCGTCCTCGCCGGCCTGGATCCGAGCGGCGGGGCAGGGTTGCTCGCCGATGCGGAGGCGATCCGCGAAGCTGGCGGGCGACCCTTGTGCGTCGCGACGGCGCTCACGGCCCAGACCACCCGCCGCATGCACGGCTTCCAGCCGCTCGCGCCCGCTCTCGCCCTCCAGACCGCGCACGCGCTGCTGGAAGAGGAGCCGATTCGCGCGATCAAGGTGGGCATGGTGGGCACTCCCGCCATGGCGCGCGCCATCGCCGGGCTGCTCGCGCGGGCGGGGCTTCCGGCCGTGGTGGACCCCGTGCTGGCGGCCTCCAGCGGCGCCGCCCTCTTCCAGGGCGGTCCCGGAGCGGCGCGGGAGGCGTACGCCTTGCTGTGGCCCCACGCCGTGCTGACTCCCAATGCTCCCGAGGCGCGCGTCCTGCTCGACCTGCCGGAGGAGCCGCGGGATCCCGGCGCCCTGGAGCGCGCCGCGCGCGAGCTGGTCCGGCGGGGCGCGAAGGCGGTGTTGGTGAAGGGCGGGCACGGGGAAGGCGCCGACTCGGTGGACGTGCTGTGCACGGCGGACTCGTGCGAGCATCTCTCGGGGCCGCGCCTCGCCGGAGCCGGCGCGCGCGGCACCGGCTGCCGCCTGGCCAGCGCGCTGGCCGCCGGACTCGCCCTGGGGAAGCCCCTGCCGGAAGCCGCCCGCGGCGCGAAGGAGCTCGTGACGGAATACCTGCGCGGGGACGACTGAAGAACGGCCGGGCCGAATCGGAAGCCGCAGGCGGTGCGGCGTGTTATCGTCCCGGCGCTTCGAGGAGGCAATCCATGCGCACGCCCCGTTGGCTCCCCATCGTCCTCTTCTCGCTGGCCACGGGCTGCGGCTACAACCGCATCGTCAACGAGGAGCAGCAGGTCGAGGCTGCCTGGGGCCAGGTGGAAAACCAGCTGCAGCGCCGGGCCGACCTGATCCCCAACCTGGTCGAGGTGGTGAAGGGCTACGCGAGCCACGAGAAATCGGTCTTCGACAACATCGCCAACGCGCGCTCGGCCATGGTGGGCGCCGGTTCGCGCGCGGACAAGATCGCGGCCTCGAACCAGCTCGACGGCGCCATCTCGCGCCTCCTGGTCGTGACCGAGAACTATCCGCAGCTCAAGGCCGACGCGAACTTCCAGCGGCTGATGGACGAGCTGGCCGGCACCGAGAACCGGCTGGCGGTGGCGCGCAACCGCTACAACGAGTCCGTGCAGCAGTACAACAGCGACGTGCGCGGCATCCCGGGGTCCTGGTGGGCGCGCATCGGCGGGTTCCCGCCGCAGAAGGAGTACTTCAAGGCCGACGCCGCTGCGAAGGCGGTCCCCAAGGTGTCGTTCCAACGGTAGTCGCCGCCTTTCCGGCGGCGCTACGCTTTCCACGGCGCGGAGGTCATCGGATGCGCTCTAGGGGCGGGCGATGAAGACAGGCGGGATCCTGTTCTTCGGCGGGATCGTGCTCCTGGTGCTCGGCGGGCTCGGCGGCCTGGTGTTCATCGGTCCGCTGCTCCGCGGGCAGGGCGGCACCTTCTCGAATCTGTTGGCGGTGCTGGTCCTGGGCGCGCTGCCGGCCGCAGCCGGGGTGCTGCTCATGGCCGCGGGCAGCCGGCGGGCGAAGCTCGAGCGCGAGAACGAGGATCGCGGATTCACCGAGCTCGCCACCTCGCTCGCCCGCAAGAACGGGGGGCGCGTGGGGCTCGACCAGGTGGCGCGCGCCAGCGGGCTGCCGAGCGGCGACGCGCAGGCCAAGATGCGCCAGCTCACCGGGCGCGGCCTGTTCGAGCTGGATTTCGATGCGAACGGCCAGATGGTCTTCAAGCTTTCTCCCGACGCGGGCCGGGCGCAGCTCGCCGAGCTGGGAGGGAGGACCTGATTGGCCGGTCGCGCGCGCCCCGCGCGCGGCACGGGCCGCCCCCGTACGGCGCGTGAACGGTTGGCTCCGGATCGCTGGGCGATCGCCCTCGCGCTGCTCGCCGGTTGCGCCGGCGCGCAGCGAGCGCCTCCCCCGCCAGCGCCGGAAGCCGAGGTGACCCCCGCCGAGGCCGCGCCGCGGCGCTACGTCAGCGCCCGTGCACACGAGCACGTGCTCACGGCCCTGCTCGCGCGCGAGCGCGACGATCACGCGGCCGCCGTGCGGGAGCTGCGCGAGGCGCTCCTCTACGATTACGAGTCCGGGTACCTGCGCACCCTGCTGGCGGAGGAGCTGCTGCGGCAGGGACGGATCGCCGAGGCGGAACGCGAGCTGGGGACCGCGCTCGAGGCCGATCCACGCCACGCGCCGGCGCACGTTCTCGCGGCGCGGATCGCGCTGGCGGGCGGCAGGGGGGACGAGGCGCGCGCGCACTTGCGGGCTGCGATCGCGGCGGCACCGGAGGATCCGGACGCGTACCGTGACCTGGTCCGCCTGGAGATCGGGCAGGGGGACCTGCCGGCCGCCGCGGGGACGGCGCGGCAGCTCGGCGAGGCGGCGGAGCGCGCGGGTGCCGGCGAACCCGCACCTCCCGCGACCACGAAGGCCGGACGGCTGCGCGCCCAGGCAGCGGATTCCTGGCTCGAGGTGGGGCGCGCGATGGCCGACCGGCAGGACGATGCCGGCGCGCAGGACGCCTTCGCCCGCGCCTCGGCGCTGCGGCCCGACGGCGACGAGGCGCTCGCCACCCGCGCCGCCTTCCTCGAGTCGCGACGCCGCTGGGCGGAGGCGCGTGAGCTGCAGCTGCGCCTCCTCGGGCGCCGGCCGGATTCGCCGGAGGTGCTCTCGGCCCTGGCGAGGCTCTCGCTCGCCGAGGGTGACCTGGAGGTCACCCCGGCTTACCTCACCAAGCTCCGCGCGCTTGCTTCGGCCGCCGGCTCGAGCGCGGACGACGAAGAGCGTCGGGAGCTGGGTGGCGCGCTGTTCCGCCTGGCGGTCCCTCTGCTCGGAGCGCACCGCCCGGTGGATGCCGAGGCGGCGCTCGAGGCGGCGCTGCGGCTCTTCCCCGGCCATCCCGAGCTGTCCTTCTACCGGGCGCTGGCGCTCGAGGAGCGGGGCCGGCATCGCGAGGCCGCCCAGCTCTTCGAGCAGCTCGAGCGCGCGCTGGGCGCGCCCGGGCGGTCCCGGGACGCCGCCCTCGCCGCCGTCGCCGACGGTCCCGCCTTCCTCGCTCCCGACGCCGCGCAGCTCCTGCTCGATGCGCGCGTGCAGGCCGCCCTGGCCCGCGGCCGCGCCGGAGAGACCGCCGAGGCCGCGCGCCGCATGAAGGCGCTCTTCTCCGCGGATCCGCGGGACGAGGGCGTCGCGCTGGGTCTCCTGGAAGCGTTCGACCGGGCGGGACGGGTGCCCGCGGCGGTGGCGCTGCTGGAGGACGCCGCGCGCAAGCACCCCGACGCGCCGTCGCTGCTCTATGCCCGCGCCTCGGCGCTCGACCGCGCCAGGCGCGTTCCCGAGGCGCTCGCCGCCATGCGCAAGGTGCTCGCCGTGGCGCCCGCCCATGCCGGCGCGCTGAACTACGTCGGCTACGTGATGACCGAGCAGGGCGGCGACCTGCGCGAAGCGGAAGGCCTCCTGCGCCGCGCAGTGGAGCTGCGACCCGACGACGGCGCCGTCGCGGACTCGCTCGGCTTCTGCTTGCTGAAGGAGGGACGCGTCGAGGCCGCGCTCGAAGAGTTGCGCCGCGCCGAGCGTCTCGCCCCGGGCGATC
Organism: Myxococcales bacterium; assembly: GCA_035635335.1. GTDB lineage: Bacteria > Myxococcota > Myxococcia > Myxococcales > 40CM-4-68-19 > VBKO01. The sequence continues at coordinate 19,867 of DASQBG010000127.1, forward strand.
CGGTCATCCTGGGCCACCTCGGGGACGCCCTGCTCGCCGCGGGCCGGAGGGAGGACGCGGCGGAGACGTTCCGCCGCGCCCTCGCGCGCCTGGTCCGGGCGCCGCGGGGCGGGCGCGATCGGCACGCCCGGGAGCGGGCCGCCGGCGAGCAGGAAGCACGTTCCCCCGAGCCGGGAGACGCCCGGGTGCGCGCCGAGTTGGAAGAGAAACTCCGCTCCTTGACTGCGCGCTGATGCCGTGGTCTTTCCGCGCCGGAGGAGCGCGTGCCCGACCCGCAGATCGACGAGGGCTTCTTCAGCGCGCGCGACGGCCTGCGCCTCTTCCGCCATGCGGCGCGGCCCACCGGGACGCCGGTGGCCCACGCGGTGGTCTTGCACGGCTACGCCGAGCACCTCGGGCGGCACGAGGAGGTCATCCGGGCGCTGTGCGGGGCCGGCTACGCCGTCCACCTGTTCGACTGCCGCGGCCACGGGCAGAGCGGCGGCAAGCGCGCCCACGTCGATTCCTTCGACGAGTACCTTCAGGACCTGGACGTCTTCCTCGCCCGCGTCCGCGAGGAGGCGCAGGGGCGGCCGCTGTTCTTCCTCGGCCACAGCCACGGCGCGCTGATCGGCATCCGCTACCTGCTGGACAGGCCGGACGCCGTGCGCGGCGCCGTCTTCTCCTCGCCGTACCTGCGGCTCAAGCTGCGCGTCTCCCCCCTGAAGATCCTGGCCGGGCGCCTGATCGCGAACGTGCTGCCCTCGCTGCCGATGCGCAATGATCTCAAGGTCGAGCAGCTCACGCGCGACGTCGCCATCCAGGACGCGACCCGCAACGATCCGCTCTATCAGCACATCGCGACGCCGCGGTGGTTCACCGAATCCAGCTCTGCCCAGGAGACCTGCCTGCGGCGGGCGACCGAGTTCGTCACGCCCTTCTTGCTCCTGACCGGCGGCGCCGATTCGATCGCCGACCCGGCCGCGGGCCGCGAGTTCTTCGACCACGCGACCAGCAAGGACAAGCAGCACAAGGCGTACGACGGCCTGCTCCACGAGCTGTTCCACGAGCCCGAGCGCGACCTGGTGTTCCGCGACCTGATCGGGTGGCTCGACGAGCGCGCGCGCGGCGCGCAAGGCCGCGCAGCGACGGGGCGGGGAGCGTGAGCGAGCGCGCGCGCCTGCTGGAGCTGCTCACGCGGCTCGCCTACGAGAGACGTAAGATCATCCTCTCCAGCGGACGCGAGAGCGACTTCTACATCGACACCAAGCAGGCCACCCTCTCGGCGGAGGGTCACTACCTGGTCGGCCGGCTGGCGCTCGCCGAGGTGCGCGCGCTGGTGCCCGACGTGCAGGCCGTGGGCGGGCTGACCATGGGCGCCGATCCGATCGCCAGCGCGGTCAGCCTGACGAGCTTCCTCGCCGGCCAGCCGGTGCCCGCCTTCTACGTCCGCAAGGAGCCGAAGGGACATGGCACCCACCAGTGGGTGGAGGGGAAGAAGGGCCTTCCCCAGGGCGCGCGCGTGTGCGTGCTCGAGGACGTGGTGACCACCGGCGCGAGCACGCTCAAAGCGGTGGAGCGGTGCCGGAGCGAGGAGCTGGACGTGCGCGGAGTGGTGGCCCTGGTCGATCGCGAGGAAGGCGGCCGCGCGGCCGTTGAGGCCGCCGGCGTGCCGCTGCGGTCCTTGTTCCGGAGGAGCGACTTTCCGTGAATGGCGCGGCCCCAAAACTCGTCGTGCTTCTCGCGTTGTCTTCCCTGATCGGGTGCAGGACGCTGCCGTTCCCCCAGCCGGACCTGGAAGGGGAGTACGGGAAGGTGCTGGCCAAGTGGACGCGCGAGGTGGCGCTCTACAGCGGTCTCGAGACGCGCGGCTTCTGCCGGACCGTCTACCTTTCCGGCGAGTTCATCGACGCCCAGGCGAAGAAGATCTCCGACATGCGCGCCGAGCTGCCCGACGAGGCGCAGCGGACGCGCGAACGGCTGCGCGCCCAGGCCGCCACGCCCACCGTGTTCTCGGTGTTCTACACGCCCGACAAGCTGTCCAACGACTGGAACGAGAAGGATTCGGTCTGGCGGATCGCCATGAACCTGGGGATGGGCCAGGTGGGGCCTCAGCGGGTCGAGCGCATCGAGCGTCCCTTCAACGCCGAGCTGCGTGTCCTCTATCCCTACCTCGACGATTATTCGGTCGCGTACATGATCCATTTCCCGGGCCAGCCGGCGCCGCCCGACTTCAGGCCGGCTGAAGCCGACATGGTGGTCGCGGGAGCGCTGGGGAAGATGGAGTTCAGATGGAGCCTGCTCCACCCCGAGAGGGACAGGCGGCACTGACCCGCGATCCGCAAGGCGCCCCCGGCAAAAATGCTTAGAATGGCGGAATGACCTCGACATCGCCTTGCACGGGCTTGCGGCGCGTCTCTCGGCTGGAAGATCTGGTCGAGCGCGACAAGGACCACGACTGCGGCGGTTTCGGCCCGCACCGGATCTGCGTGAAGGTCGACGCGGTCGCCGAGCTGCCGACGCGATTCGGCCGCTTCAAGATCGTGGCGTTCTGGAACAACCGGGACGAGAAGGAGCACGTCGCGCTGGTGCACGGCGACGCAATGGGCGCGTCGGAGCTGCCCACGCGCCTCCACTCCGAATGCCTCACCGGCGACGCGCTCGGCTCCTTGCGCTGCGATTGCCGCGACCAGCTCGAGGTGGCCCTGCGGCGGCTCAGCTCGATGGAGCGAGGCCTGCTCCTCTACCTGCGCCAGGAGGGCCGGGGCATCGGGTTGCGCAACAAGGTGCGCGCCTACGCGCTGCAGGACCGGGGCCTCGACACCGTCGAGGCGAACCGCGCGCTGGGGTTCCGCGACGACGAGCGGGACTACGAAATCGCGGCGCACATGCTCGCCAGCCTGAACGTCGAGTCGATCTCGCTGATGACCAACAACCCGGACAAGATCGCGCAGCTGAAGCGCTACGGGGTCGAGATCGCGCGCCGGATCCCGCACGTGATCCCGCCCAACGAGTTCAACCGCGACTACCTGCTCACCAAGGCGCTGCGCTCGGGGCACCAGATCGAGGTCGACGGAAAGCCCATCCTCGAAGAGCAGGACGACCCGATCCTCGTCGAGCAACCCGCCGCGCCGACCTGACGATCAGCGCGGCCAGGCTTCCGGGGCCGGCCGTCCGCGGACGAGCACGGTGTCGCGCACCCAGGACGGATCCGCGCCCGGCCAGGACAGGGTGTAGTGCAGGCCCCGGCTCTCCTTCCGCTCCTGCGCGCAGGCCACGATCAGGCGCGCCACGTCGGCGAGGTTGCGCAGCTCGACGATGTCGCGGGTGACCAGATACCCCCAGTAGTATTCCTGGATTTCGCCCACCAGGTTGTCGAGCCGGCGCTGCGCGCGGGCGAGCCGCTTGTCGGTGCGCACGATGCCGACGTAGTTCCACATCAGACCGCGGATCTCGTCCCAGTTCTGCTTGACGATGACGCCCTCCTCGGGCGGCACCGCGTGGCCCGGGTTCCAGTCCGGCACCCGCAACGCCGGGAGCTGCCCGGAAGCCAGCTCCGCCGCGCACTCCATCGCGCGGTGGCCGAAGACGAGGCCCTCGAGGAGCGAGTTCGAGGCGAGCCGGTTGGCACCGTGCAGGCCCGTGCAGGCCACCTCGCCGACGGCGAGCAGGCCGGGGATGGTGGTCTGGCCGCGCAGGTCGGTGCAGACCCCTCCGCAGACGTAGTGCGCGGCGGGCACCACGGGGATGGGCACCTGCGCCATGTCGATCCCGAAGGCGAGGCAGGTCGTATAGATGTGCGGGAAGTGCTCGACCACGAACGCCTTCCCCAGGTGCGTCATGTCGAGGAAGGCGCAATCGTCGCCGCGGCGCTTCAGCTCGGAGTCGATGCTGCGGGCCACCACGTCGCGCGGGGCCAGCTCGCGGCGCGGATCGTAGCGCTCCATGAACCGCTCGCCCGCGGAGTTGCGCAGGATGCCGCCTTCGCCGCGCAGAGCCTCCGAGATGAGGAAGTTCTTCGCCTGGGGATGGTAGAGGCAGGTGGGGTGGAACTGGATGAACTCGAGGTCCGCGATCGCCGCGCCCGCGCGGTGCGCCATGGCCAGGCCGTCGCCGGTCGCGACGTCCGGGTTGGTGGTGTAGAGGTAGACCTTGCCGGCCCCTCCGGTGGCGAGCACCACCACCTTGGCGAGGTGGACGTGCACCTCGCCCGTGCGCGCGTCGAGCACATAGGCGCCCAGCGCCCGATCGCGCCCGGCGGCGCCGAGCTTTCCGGCGGTGATGAGGTCGATCGCGACCTGCTCCTCGGCGATGCGGATGCCCGCGCGGTCCGCGGCCCCGAGCAGCGCGCGCTCGACCTCGCGGCCGGTCATGTCGGCGGCGTGCAGGACGCGCCGCTGCGAGTGGCCGCCCTCGCGCGTCAGGTGATAGCCGAGCGGCGTCGCGTCGCGGGTGAACTCGGCGCCCAGCTCGATCAGCTCGCGCACGCGGGCCGGGCCCTCCTCGACGGTGACGCGCACGACCCGCTCGCGGCAGAGCCCGGCGCCCGCGATCAGCGTGTCCTGCACGTGCTGATCGACGCTGTCCTGCGGCGAGAGCACCGCGGCGATGCCGCCCTGCGCGTGCGCGGTGTTCGATTCCGACCGCCCCCGCTTGGCGAGCACGGTGACGGACCCATGCCTGGCCGCCTGCAGGGCGAACGAGAGCCCTGCGATCCCGCTGCCGAGGACGAGGAAGTCGGATTGATGACGCATCCTTGGGAGCTTAGCGGACCGCCGCCGGGTGTGCCCTGGTAGGAGGTTCGAGCAGTCTAGCGCAGGTCGCGAACCGGACGAGCGCCCGTGCGGGGATTTGCTTGCCGGCTCGCAGACTTGTTATCGTTTCCCTCGAAGATGTCGCGTTCCGTCCTCGCTGCAGCGTTCCTGCTGGCGGCCCCGGTGGCCGTACGCGCCGGACCCTTGCATTCCTGGGTCGACAAGGACGGCGTCTACCACGTCGCCGACACTCCGCCGGAGAAGGCCCGAAAGCCGCCTCGCAGGGTGCAGCCGACCGCGCCCCAGGCCTCGAGCCCCAAGCCGCAGGCCGCGCGCGAGAAGCGGCCTGCGCGCTGGTGGGAGCGCCGCAGCGACGCACCGCCCGACGAGATCGACCGGGCAGCCAAGATCTTCAACATCCCCGCGGAGCTGATCCGGGCGGTCATCGCCGTGGAGAGCGCCGGAGACACCTCGGCCATCTCCCACAAAGGCGCGGTGGGCCTGATGCAGCTCATGCCCGAGACGGCAGGGCAGATGTACGTCGAGGATCCCGTCGATCCCGCCCAGAACATCATGGGCGGGACGCGCTATTTGCGGCAGCTCGCGAACGAGTTCGCCGGCGACATGGTGCTGGTCCTGGCCGCGTATAACGCCGGACCGGACGCCGTCCGCAAGCACAAGGGCGTGCCGCCGTACGAGGAGACGCGCCTGTACGTGAAGAAGGTGCTCGCCAACTACTATCAGCTCAAGCGCGCCGCGAGGCGGACCCAGGTGGCCGAGTCCGCGCCCGCACCTGCGGCGGCGCAGGGCGCTCCGTGATGGATGCGACCACGCCGCGGGCGCTGGACGAGGGCGGGCTCTTCGAGGACGACGCGGATCTGGCCGACAACCAGGAGTTCGATCGGTCGGTGGTGGAGGCGTCCGATTCGTTGCAGCGGGGCGACGCGGGCGGGGCGCGGCAGATCCTGGAAAAGGCGCTGCGCTACAAGCCGCGCAACCAGCGGGCGCGCAATCTCCTCGGGCTCTCCCTCTTCAAGCTGGGCGAGCTGGAGAAGGCCGAGTCGATCTACCGCGGGCTCATCGAGGACCACCCGGCCGACCCGACCTTGCGGGTCAACCTGGGCCTGGTCTTCCTGAAGCTCGGCTCGGCCAACGACGCGGCCCGCTGCTTCGAGACCACCCTCGATCTCTCCCCCGACCACCGCAAGGCGCAGAACTACCTGGGGCTGGCGCTGGCGCAGAAGGGGGAGGTGGGCCGGGCCCGCGAGTGCTTCCTCAAGGCGGGCAACTCGGCGATGGCGCAGCGGATGGAGCAGCAGCTGGCGACGCCGTTGCGGGAGGTAGCGGAGGAGGCGCAGGACACGCTGGAGGAAGCGCGGCCGTTCCGTCCGGCCACCGAGGAGAAGCCGGCGCCGGCGGAGGAGCGCGCGCCGGCGACCACCTGGGTCGCGACCGCGCCCGCGGCGATCGGCCGCGTGGCCCTGGGCACCTCGGCGGCCGCTTCGGGGCCGGCAGCGAACGAGCCGCCCGAGGTCGAGGAGCCGAGCGAGCTGGCGGCCTACACCACCACGCGCCGGCTCTCCATCCCGAACCGGGACGGCGGGTTCGGCATCGGCACCACCGAGGTGCTCGTGCAGGTGCGCGGAGAGATGCTGACGCGGCTGGACGGCCTGGTGGCCAGCTGGGGACAGCTTTCGCTCAAGCCCGAGCTGAAGCGGTTCCGCGGCAGGCCGACCGACAAGCCGTTCGGAGAGGGGGCCCGGCGCATGCTGCGCGCGGCCGGGGAAGGGCGGTTCGTCATCTCGCGCGAGGGCCGCGTGTTCACCGCCCTCGAGCTGGGGGACGAGCCCGCCTACTTCCGCGAGGAAGTCCTGTTCGCCTTCGAGGAATCGATCGTGTTCGAGAACGGGCGGGTGCCGTCGAAGACGGGCCACGATCTGCATCTGGTGCACGTGCGGGGCCGCGGGAAGCTCCTTCTCGTCACGGTGGGGGAGCCGAAGGCGGTGGAGCTGACCCGCGGCGAGCCGCTGCGGATTCCCATGGATCAGCTGGTCGGCTGGCACGGGCCGCTCATCCAGCCCCGCGTGGTGCCCATCGTCGAGGAGGCGCCCGAGCTGGGGGTGGCGCTGGAGCTCGCCGGCGAGGGCAGCGCGCTGGTCGACGCGCCGGACGGGAGATAGCAGGTGGAGGCGGCGCTCTCGGTCGCTCCTCCCCCGCAGCGGCGCAAGACCCGGCGCGAGCGGCTGCGCGAGGAGCTGCTCAACGCGCCGAACCTGATGACGTTGGGGCGCATCGCCTGCATCCCGGTGTTCCTCGCGCTGCTCTCCTACGAGAACCGGCGCAACAGCTTCCTGGCGGCGATGGTCTTCGCCGCCGCGGCGATCTCGGACTGGCTCGACGGGTGGCTGGCGCGCGTGTCGAACAAGGTGACCACGCTGGGCAAGTTCCTCGACCCGCTGGCCGACAAGATCATCGTGCTCTCGGCGCTGGTGATGCTGGTGCGCCTGGGGCGCGTGCCGGTCTGGGTGGTGGTGATCATCCTCGCGCGGGAGCTGCTCATCAGCGGGCTGCGCACCATCGCAATGAGCGAGGGACTGGTGATCGCGGCCTCGCGCGGAGGGAAGTGGAAGACCTCCCTGCAGCTCTCCGGGATCATCGCCCTGATGGTCCACTACCACTTCGCCATCGACTACGTGTTCGGGACGGTGGTGACCGACTTCCACACCGTCGGGCTGACGCTCCTCTACCTTTCGCTCGTTCCCGGCATCGCCTCCGCCGTCGACTACGTCCGGGCCTTCTACACTCTGGAGACCGGCGAAGGCCGCTGAGCTCGCGCCGTGTGAGCTGTCGCGGCGACGGCTAATCAGGCTCGATCGGGAAGCGGGAGCGGATGTCGTCCGGGATGCGGCACGGGCGGCCGCGGGTGAGGTCGAGGAAGGCCCACTCGGTGCTGGCGCGGCACAGCTCGATGCCGTCGGAGGCGCGCAGGATGCGGGTCCGGCGGACGCTGCTCGCCGCGGCCATGCTGGCCACGCGCGTCTCGACGGCGAGCCGCTCGCCGGAGAGTGCCGGGCGCAGGTACTGGATCTCGTGACTGCGGACGACCCAGACCTCGCGGCGCGCGAGGTAGGCGGCCTGGTCCAGCCCGACCGCGGTGGAATGGGCCAGCGCCGCCTCGAGCACCCAGCGCAGGTAGACCAGGTTGCCGGCGTGGCCCAGCTCGTCGATGTCCTCGGGCCGCACCTCGACGAGGTGGCGGTAGGGCATGGCGCGCCGTCTATTTCCGGGTGCCGAACAGCAGCACCACGTAGGTGGCGTTCTTGCCCAGCACCGGGTGGCTTCCCTGCGCCACGCCGACGCCCATCGCCTTCTCCTTGCTGGTGAGCACCGTCTTCTCGTCGGCGAACTCCACCGGGTCGGCCTTGGCTCCCGAGAGGAAGTCCACCGTCCGGAAGGTCTTGTAGAGCGGGCTGACGATCTGGCTGTGCTTGGCGTCGGTGATGTTGCCGTTCGCGTCGGCCAGCGCCTGCGCGTACTCCTGCGCGACCTTGTCCAGGACCGGGTCGTCCTTGAAGGCCGGCATGCCCCCCGCGGTGCGCCTCTTGTTGATCGTATCGCGCAGCTTGGGAGCCACCGTCGCGACGTCCACTTTGCCGAGCTCGCGCACGAACAGCTCGGTGACGAACGCCACGTTGCCACCCTGAGGATCCTTGCCGTTCGCCACACCGATGCCCGCGCTGGTGGCGTCCGTGCTCATGTAGTTGGCGCGATAGACGGGGCTCAACGAGAAGAGTCGCTGCACGTCCTCGGCCGTGCGTGCCGCTCCGGGGTTCAGCAGCACGGTGGACGACGCGATCCCTGCCGCCTTCAGCCGCTCGGCGAGGTCAGAGGTGGCCGAGCCGCCGCCGCCGCCCTTCGCCTCGCTCTCGGAGACGGAGCGGGCCACCTGGGACACCTTGTCGTCCCACTTCAGCGGCGGGAGGTCTGCCTCGGTCCGTTCGGCGTTGATCTGCTCGAAGATGGTGCGCTCCTTCTGCGCCACGTCGCCCCCGGGCGTGGGCAGCTGCGCGCTGGCGGGCGGGTCGATGCCGCAGAAGACCGGGAAGTTCGCGGCGACACGCGGCTGCCCCTGCTCCTCGGCGCGGATCTCCACCGCCATGCGGCCCTTCCGCCCGCCGCAGCTGAGCGGAGCGCTGAACTCCTTGCCTGGCTTCGGCTCCGGCTGCTGCAGCTTGCCGCGAGGATCGCTGATCAGGACCTTCGGATTCTGCAGCGGGCCCAGCAGGCGGCCGGTCAGCGCGGTTTCCGCCTTCGGGTCCAGCTTGCGCGGGAAGGGCTCCACCTCGAGCGGGGGATCCTGCATCACCAGCGACACCTTGGTGCCGCCCCTCACGCCCCGCGCTGTCGCCAGGCCGTACCGCACCTGGCCAGCCGCGGTCCGGACGTACTGCATGACCGCGTCCTGCAGGCGCGCGGCGAGCTCCTTCGGATCCTCGGTGTCGATGGTGGCGAGCACCACCCGTGGGATCCCCGACGGAATGCCGAAGTGGAAGGCGAGGAACGACAAAAGGCTCTCGGGCGGGTTCTGCTGCTCGTCCCACCCGAGCAGCGACTCGGCGACCGCGCAGAGGCGTCCGTCTGCCTGGGGGGCGGGCTTCTGGACCTGCCTGGCGGCGTCGGCGGTGTCGGTCGCGACGTAGCGGCCGACGGAGCTGTACGGGCAGGTCCGCTGCGGATCGGGGCCGTAGTTGACGGCCGGCGAGCCGGCAGGGGTGAACTTGCCGGCGGCGACGGCGCCGGCGCCCGCGCGCTGCGCGGAAGCCCCGGCGCAGCCGGCGAGCAGGAGGAGGGCAGCCAATCCCGAGCGGCCGCGGGGGAAGGCGAGACGGAGGCTGTATCGTTCCATGGCAGTCCTCGGCGCCGCGACCAGCGGGAGGGCCTTCGGAAGCGGCAGCGCTGGTCCTTAGTTGGGCAAGTCGAAGCGGATGCGGAAGGTGAGGTCGACCTCGACGGGCTGGCCGTTCAGCAGGTAGGGCTTGTATCTCTGCTGGTGCAAGGTCTCCACGGTTGCGCGGTCGAGGAAGGGAAGGCCCTGGACCACGCGGCAGCCGCGGACGCTACCGTCGATCCCGATGAGGCACTTCACGACCAGCGTCCCCTGCACCTCTTTCTCGAGCGCCTGGGGCGTGTAGTCGACCTTGGGTCCGCTGAGCTGGACCATCTTGATGACGGTGTTCTCCGCCTCGATGCGTCTCGGGGCCGTCCCGGTCCCGCCGAAGGAGCCTCCCACCACGCCGCCCTGGACGCCGCCGACCACGCCGCCCTCCACGCCTCCCTCGACGCCGTCGTCGACCTCTTCCTCGGGAAGGTCTTCCGGCGGCTTCTCCTCCAGCTTCGGCAACTCCTTGGGGGCCACCATGGTCTGGGTGGGCGCCTTGGGGACGATCTTCGGCGTCTGCCGCGGGGTGGTCTTCTTCCGCGCGGCCGGCGGCGGGGGAGGAGGCGGAGGAGGCGGCGGCCGGAACACGACGTCGACGGCGGCCTCCTGCTTCGGCATGTGCGCCCTGACGTACGTGAAGGCGACGGCGAGCGCGATCGCGGCTCCGTGGAGCAGGATCGAGACCAGCATGGACGTGCCCCGCCTCGTCTTTGCGCGGGCGGCGGTGAGCGTGTCGAACATGTTTCCTCTGCGAGACGGCGCCTAAAAGGCGGCGAACATTACAGGCCACATATAGGGCTGTCAACGCACCTGTTGCGTGTCCGATCTGCGGTGTCTTGTCTCAGTCGCGCCAAGGGCGGACGGGCTCGAATTCGCCCGCCCGCCCTTGGATGTCTTGCCCGATTGCCGTTCTAGAACGTGTGCGACATCCGGACGTATCCGAAGCGGCCCATGAAGTCGTAGGCCGTCGGGTCCGATGCAGCCGTGAAGCCGTTGTAGATGACTTCCGGCTTGTGGTCGCCCACGTTGTTCACGCCCGCGCCGATCGTCGTGCGGCCCGCCGGGCTGCGCAGCGTGTAGCTCGCGAACACGTCGAACGTGACGTACGCCGGGACCAGCCGCTTGAACTCCGGCGTACCACCCGATCCGCTGCAGACCGAGCCACCGGCGAAGAAGCCGTTCTCGTCGCCGCACTCGTGGAATGACCCGATGAACTTCGAGTTCACGCCGGCGCCGAAGCCGGCCAGGCTCCAGGTCACGCCCGCGTTGGCCTTGAAGGCCGGGAAGACGCCGCCGGTGCCGGCTCCAACCTGCTGGACGTCGAAGGTGCCCCGGCCGCCCAGGATGGACCCGTCAGCCAGGGTACGATCGAACTTGTGCAGCCAGGTCCCGTCGAAGACGAACCCGAACCGTCCGTACTCGGTAGGCAGGGCATACCGCACGGCGAGATCGATGCCGTCAGTCTCGTCCTTGCCGACGTTGGTGTTCGTGTCGATGATGTTCGAGATCCGGCCGGTCGCGTCACGTTGGACCAGGTCGCAATAAGCCTTGTTCGGCGTTCCCCCCGCCGCTGGATAGCAGCCGGCGAGGATCACGTTGGCCCCGATGGTCGAGATCGAGTTCTCCACGGTGATGTTGTAGTAGTCGACGGTGATCGTGAAGTTCTTGATCATCGTCGGCTCCAGCACCACGCCGAGGGTGAACGTCTTCGCGGTCTCCGGCTTCAGGACGGGGTTGCCGCCCACGCGCGACCGGTGCTGCGTCTGGTCGTCGCCGTTGCCCGCGACGCCCTGCGCGAAGCAGTTGTCCGGCGCGAAGCCCGGCGTTCCGGGCGGCGGGACGGGGGTTTGACTCTGCCGGGCCGGGAGGCGGCACGGATCGGTGACGTTGGGGAAGTTGTCCGCCTGGCCGAAGAACAGGTCGGAAATGCTCGGAGCGCGGAAAGCCGTCGAGTAGGTGCCGCGCACCGTCACGTCCCGCACGGGCGTGTACCGGCCGCCGAACTTGTACGTCCAGTCGGTGCCGAACGTGCTGTACTTGAACACGCGCGCGGCGAACTGGGCTTCCAGGTTCTGGACGCCTGGCATGTTGGCGAGCACCGGGATGGAGAGCTCGCCGTACCCCTCGTTCACGTAGTAGCTGCCCTGGGTGATCTCGCCCTTGTTGCCGGTCGTCAGGCCGGCGACGGTGATCGGGTCGGGGATCTGCGAGCCCTTCATGGTGCGGAACTCGTAACCGAGGGCCAGGCCCAAGGGACGGTCGCCGAACAGCCGGATCAGCTCGCCGCTGGTGTTGAAGTTGAAGCCGGCCAGCTGGTTGAGGCCGCGCTGGGTGCCGGTGAAGGTCAGCTGGGTGATCTGATCCTGGGTCATCGGGGTCGCCGCGCCGCCAAACAGATTGAGGCAGGGGACTGCCGTGCCTCCGGCGGCCGAGCAGAGCGGGCTTCCCGACGCGTTCGTCGTTCCCGTCGGGGAACCCAGAGCGGACGCGAGGTTCGGGATATAGAGGTTGCCGTGCTTCACCTCCACGCCCTGGGTCCGGCCGTAATTGACCGCCGCTTCCCAGAACCAGCCCTGCAGCGGGCCGAAGTCGTCGGACAGGGTGCCGTCGACGCCACCGACCAGCCGGATGGTGTCGATGTCCTGGTTGAAGGTGCGGTTGCCGAACTCCAGAAGGCGGCGGCGAACGCCCACGCCGTCATTCGGGTCCAGTGGGACGCCGAACGGGTTGAATGGGTTGTTTGCCGCTACGGCGACTCCCTCGCCGTCCGTGAGGAGCGGCTCGGGCGCCAGCTTCTGGTCCGATTGCCGGTTGACGTAGCTTGCCTCGAAGAAGCCGCGGGCGAAGCTTCCGATCCGGGTGTCGCCCGCCGAGTACAGCGAGATGCGCTGCTGCGGCGTGACCAGGTAGTTCTCCGGCTGGAAGTTATAGAGGTCGCCGCCGAACTCATTGACGAAGCCGCCCTTGAACGCGCGCCACTGGAAGTCCTTGCAGCTGTGTCCGGTCGGGTCGCGGCCGCCCAATGTGTTCGACGCGGCGTTCTGCGCCGCGATCTCGGCGGGCGTGCACCGGATGAACGCGCTCGTCTTGGGGTTCAGTGCGGTGAGCCCGGTGAACACCGGGGTAGGGCTGCCGCCCGTCGGGAGGATCGGGGCGTTCGCGTCGTCCGTCGAAAAGACGACGCGGCCCTGCGGGATGGTGCCGCTGCCGGTCGACTGGTTCTGGCCGGTCTTGGCGTTGAACGCGCGGGGGACACTCGACCAGTCGCGATCGCCGGCCCAGGTGGGCTGCTGGTTCGAGTACCCGGCGGAGAAGGT
>DASQBG010000128.1:0-1690 GCA_035635335.1 Myxococcales bacterium
GGAATGCGCGATCCGATCGTCGGCGCCGTCGGCGCGCTGCAGCTGGAGGTCCTCCAGTATCGGCTGCTGCACGAATACGGCGCGGACCTCCTTCTAGAGCGCCTCCCCTACCAGGTCGCCCGCTGGGTGGGAGGCGCGGACTTCGACCCGGGCCGCTTCGAGGCGGAGGTGGACGCCCTCTGCGTCGAGGACCGCGATCAGAACCCCATCGCCCTGTTCAAAAGCGAATGGAACCTGAATTACGCGATCGGCCGGCACCCCGCCTGGACCTGGTCGCCGACCGCGCCGGTGATGCCCCTATCGAAACGTAGATCAGTTCGCGCCTGACGGGGTTCCCTACAGGCGACCGCTGACTACCTTGTCCGACGTGGAGTCCCGGAATCTCACCATCGTCTTCGCCGGCCTGTGCGGCTACGCGGACCGGCTCGGCGCGCTCACCTGGGAGGAGTCGCAGCGGATGCTGCGGATCCACGAAGCCCTGGTCGATCCCGCCTTCCGCCGGTTCGGCGGGCGCAGGATCAAGCAGACCGGCGGCACCTTCCTGGTGGCGTTCGATTCGCCGACCCAGGCGGTCCTCTGCGCCGCCGCCCTGCGCGAGCGGGTGCGCCGGTTCGACGATGGCGTGCCACCCGAGCGAAGGCTGCAGGCACGCGTCGGAATCCACCTCGGCGAGGTGAGGATCGATCGGGGCGACGTGTTTGGCGAGCCGGTCAACATCGCCTCCCGGATCGAGGCCCTGGCGGGACCGGGAGAGGTGCTGTTCGGCGAGTCGGTCTGGCTCTCGATGAACCGGGCCGAGGTGCGGGCCGAGGACTCTGGAGAGCGCCAGCTCAAGGGTGTTCCCGAGCCGATCCGCGTGTTCCGCCTGCTCGGCGCGCTCTCGCGATTGCCCGAGCTGGGTCCTTTGCCCTCTCCCGACGGCGCCCAGGTGCACGGCGAGATCTCGCGCCATCTGCGCGCGGCGGCCCAGGCGGCTGCGCGGCAGGCTGAGGATGCGCTGCCGAGGTTGCCCGACAAGGTCCGCGTCTTCGTCGGCGCCGGGCTCGCCGCCATGATGGCGGTCGCCACCGCCTTCTTCGCGTTGGCGAGGCTCGGGGCGCTGCCGTGAAGCGGCCCGAGAAGAACCTCGTCCTCGTGCTCTCGGACATGAAGGAGTTCACCGCCCGGACCAGCCGGCAGACCCGCGACGAGAACGCGCGCATGCTGGCGCTCCACGACGCGCTGCTCCTGCCCGTGGTCCGCGGGTATCGCGGGCGCAAGGTCAAGGGCCTGGGCGACGCGCTGCTCGCTGCCTTCGTCTCGCCCACCGACGCCGTGCTCTGCGCCATGGCCATGCAGGACCGTCTCGCGGCCTGGAACGCGCAGGCGCAGCCCGGCGAGCGGATCGAGGTGCGGATCGCGCTCAGCCAGGGCGAAGTGCGGCGCTCCCGCGGCGACCTGCACGGCGAGGCGATGCAGCTGGCCTTGGAAGCCGAGGCCCGCGCCGAGGCGGGTGAAGTGGTGCTCACCGACGCCGTGTACCTCTCGATGAACAAGAGCGAGGCGCCGACGGAGGTGGTGGGCGAGGTGGCCCTGCGCGGCGGCGGACGCGTCCGGCTGCGCCGCGCCCTGCGTGGAACCGATCCCGCCGCCCCGTACGGCGGCCGCGCGCTGGCGCGGCTGCGGCGACTTCCGGATCCAGCGCGGTCCG
>DASQBG010000129.1:0-5849 GCA_035635335.1 Myxococcales bacterium
AGGCGGCCTTCAGGTTCGCCTTCGCCTCGCTCTGCTTCGACCGCGCCTGGAACTTGATGAAGTTCGGGATGGCGAGCGCGGCGAGAATGCCGATGATCGCGACGACGATCATCAGCTCGATCAGGGTGAAGCCTTTCTGCAGCTTCTTCATTGTGATCTCCTTGGGACTGGGCCGACCCTCTAGAAAGCAAGGCACGGGCCGCGCTGCCAAAGACGGGATTCCGCGCGGTTGCCCACCTCGACCGACGCTGGTCGGATACATGAGCCTGTCCGTCAGGTGACGGGGGTTGTCAGTCGTTTCTGCTCAAACCTTCCGGCACCTACGACCCAGGTCCGGCGGAGCGATCCTCACACCGGCGGGCGTCCGCGCACACGCGGAACGGGCGTGCGCTACGCGATCCGTTCTGTTGCCGGCACGGCGAACTGCACGCTACGGTACCGGCCCGATGCAGAGCGCGATTCGGACAGAGCATCTCGGGAAGACGTTCCGAGTAGGCTTCTGGGGACGGAAGGTGAAGGCCGTCGAGGACCTGTCGCTCGAGGTGGCGGACGGGGAGATCTTCGGCCTTCTGGGGCCCAACGGCGCGGGCAAGACGACGGCCATCAAGATGCTGCTCGGTTTCGTCCGTCCCACGCAGGGCCGCGCATTCGTGGCCGGCCAGCCGGCGGGGTCGCTCACGGCGCGCAGGTCCTTGGGGTACCTCCCGGAAAATCCCGCTCTCTACGAGTTCCTCACCGGAGAGGAGTACCTCCGCTTCGCGGGGCGCCTGGCCGGGCTCTCCCGCCGCGACGCCGCGGCGCGGACGGAGCACCTCCTCGAGCAGGTCGGCCTCGCCGGGCGCGCCGACCGGCCCATCCGGCGCTTCTCCAAGGGCATGGTGCAGCGGCTGGGGCTCGCCCAGGCGCTGATCGGCGAGCCGCGGATCGTGGTGCTGGACGAGCCGATGAGCGGGCTCGACCCGATCGGGCGGAAGGACGTGCGCGACCTGATCTTCGAGCTCAAGCGGCAGGGCCGCACCGTGCTGTTTTCGACGCACATCCTCTCGGACGTCGAGGCAATCTGCGATCGCGTCGGCATCATCGTCGCCGGCCGGCTCACCGATTGCGGCACGCTGTCCAGCCTGCTCGAGCCGGGGGTCCGCGCGGTGGAGATCGTCGCTCGCGGGGTCCCCGACCAGCTCGCCGATCGGCTCGCGGGTGAAGGCGCCCAGGTGATGCGGAGGGACGGGGCGCTGGTACTGACCTTCCCCTCCGAGCCGCCCGCGCAAGAGGCCGTCCGCGCCATCGTCGGGGCGGGAGGTGTCCTCGTCTCGCTGGCGCCGCACCGGCAGACGCTCGAGAGCCTCTTCGTGCAGCGCGCGCGCGACGGGGCGGCGCCGCCGGCATGATCTCTCCGCCATCGTGGGCGGCGGACGCTTACGTGCTCTTCGTCGGCGCGTGCCTGGGCAGCTTCCTCAACGTGGTGATCGCCCGCATTCCGCACGGGCGCAGCCTGATCTCTCCGCCCTCGAGCTGCCCCCGCTGCGAAAATCGCATCGCCTGGTACGACAACGTGCCGATCCTCTCCTGGATCGCACTGCGCGGGCGCTGCCGGCGGTGCGGGCAGCCGATCAGCGCCCGCTACCCGATCGTCGAGCTGCTCACCGCGGTGCTCGTCTTCGCCATCTGGCGCCGCTTCGGCGGACAGTGGGCGACCCTGGGATACGCCGCGTTTGCCTGCGGATTGGTCGCGCTCACCTACATCGATCTGGACACATGGCTGTTGCCGCACGAGATCACCTGGCCCCTGCTGGCGGCCGGCTTGCTCTCCCCGCTGTGGAACGCCCGGCTGACCTGGACGGACTCAGTGATCGGGGCGGGCGCCGGATTCGCGTTCTTCGCGTCCATCGCCCTGATCGGTGAGAAGGTGTTGCGGAAGGAGACCATGGGGTGGGGCGACGTCTGGCTCCTGGCCGGCATCGGCGCGTGGCTGGGCTGGCAGGCGCTGCTGCCCGTCGTGCTGTTCTCCGCCATCCAGGGCTCGGTCGTCGGGGCCGTGCTGCTGTTCCTCGGACGGGCCCCCGCCGAAAAGACCCGGGTGGAACGCGCTGCCCGCGAGTCCGGCGAACGGGAGCGGGCCTCGCGGCCCTCGGACGCGACCGAGGGCGGGCCGGCGGATTCCTGGTACACGAGCCACCCCCCCGCAAACCAGCCGCCGCACGATCCCGACGAGGAGGATTGGGTGCCGCCTCCTCACGCGGTTCCGTTCGGTCCGTTCCTCGCGCTCGCTGCCCTGGAGGTGCTGCTCGCCGGCGACGCCCTGTACCGGTGGTACTTCGACGCGATGGAGAGGGTCTTCGGATGATCCAGCGCCGCTTCGGTCTGCGGCTGCGGGTACTGGCGACGCTGATCGGAGCAGGCCTGCTCTGCGCCGCCGTGCTCGCGGTGGCGCTGCTGCTCGGCGTCCGCGACGAGATGAGCCGGCGCCACGTGGCCAGCGCCCGCGCCGGCTTGCGGGCCGTCGCGGAATCGATCGCGCGTCATTGCGCGGGCGATGCGCCGTGCATCTCCCGCGCGGCGGAGGCGGCCGGACTCTCCTGGCGGGAAGGAGCACGGTGCGGGCCGGCCCAGCGCGCCGGCGACCGGCTCGTGGCGTGCGAAGAGGTGCGCGGCGCCGCCGTGAGGCACGAGCTGGACCTGTCCCCGGCCGCGGCGCAGGCGCGCTCGCTGGTCGGTCCGGTGCTCGTCTCGGTGCTGCTGGGGATGCTGCTCCTCGTCGTGCTGGTCTTCTGGGTCCTCGATCGGCAGCTGGTCGCGCCCCTCGCGCGCATCGACCTGGCGCTCGACCGCGTTTCCCAAGCCGCGTCGGACGGGCCGCTCCTGGCCGAAGGAGGGGATCTCCTCGGCCGCCTGGCTCCCGCGGTCAACCGCCTCGACCTGCGGCTGCGCGAGGAGCGGGCGCGGGTGCAGTCGCAGATCGAAGAGCTGCAGAAGAGCAACCGGGAGCTGCGCGCGGCCCGCGAGGAGGTGGCGCGGAGCGAGCGCCTCGCCAGCGTGGGCCGGCTCGCGGCCGGGGTCGCCCACGAGGTGGGGAATCCGATGACCGCGCTTCTGGGCTACCTCTCGATCCTGCGGGACCGGCTGAAGCAGGGAAAGGACCCTGGCGATTACCTGGAGCGCCTCGCTCGCGAGGCCGAGCGGATCGACCGCATCCTGCGCGACCTGCTGGGACTGGCGCGGCCGCCCGCGCGCGACCTGCAGCCCGTCGATCTGCGGACCGCCGCGGAACGCGCGCGCGGCTTGCTGGAGGCGCAGCCGAGCTGGACCGGCTGCGCGCTGGAGCTGCGGGTGCCGCGCGATCTGCCGCCCGCCCGGGGAGACGACCACTCCGTCGTCCAGGTCCTGCTGAACCTGTTGGTGAACGCCGCCAAGGCCGGCGCGCGCCGCGTCGAGGTAGAGGGGCGCGCGGAAAGCGGCGCCCCCGTGGTCGAGGTCCTCGACGACGGCCGCGGCCTGCCTCCCGAGGCCGCCAGCCGCCTCTTCGAGCCGTTCTTCACCACCTCGAGCCCCGGCGAGGGGACCGGGCTCGGGCTGGCGCTGTGCCACGCCACCATGGAGCGCTTCGGCGGATCCATCTCCGCGCGGCAGCGGGCAGGTGGCACCGGCACCTCCTTCGTCCTCCAGTTCGCCGCCTGGCGGTAGGACGCGGTCCGCGCCGCCCCGCGCGGACGGGGGGCGGTTCTCTTCGA
Source organism: Myxococcales bacterium (assembly GCA_035635335.1). Taxonomy (GTDB): domain Bacteria; phylum Myxococcota; class Myxococcia; order Myxococcales; family 40CM-4-68-19; genus VBKO01. The sequence continues at coordinate 3,729 of DASQBG010000129.1, forward strand.
TCCGGCGGCTCCCGCTGCTACGCTGGCGGCGATGGCGCTGCGCTCGATCCTCATCGCGGACGACGAGGAACCCATCCGGCACGTGCTGACGGTGCTGCTCGCCGAGCAGGGGTTCTTCGTGCGCTCGGTGAAGGACGGAGAGGAGGCGCTGCGCGAGCTGGCCACGCGCGACTACGACGCGCTGGTCACCGACGTGCGCATGCCGGGGATGGACGGCCTTTCGCTCGTGCGCGCGGTCCAGCAGCAGGCCCCGGAGACCACGGTGATCGTGATGAGCGCCTACGGGTCGCACGATCTGGCGCTGGAGGCGATGAAGGCCGGAGCGTACGACTACCTGGGGAAGCCGTTCCGCCCGGACGAGGTGCTGCTCGTCCTGCGCAAGGCCGAGGAGCGCGAGCGGCTGCGGGCGGAGAACCGGCGCCTGCGCAGGGAGATCGAGATGTCGCGCGGCGCCGGCGCCGTCGTGGCCGGGTCGGCGGCGATGAAGGAGGTGCTCCGGCTTCTCCAGAAGGTCGCGCCGGCGAAGACCACGGTGCTGATCACCGGTGAGAGCGGGACGGGCAAGGAGCTGATCGCCCGGGCGCTGCACGAGATGTCCCCTCGCGCCGAGCGGCCCTTCGTCGCGGTGAACTGCGGCGCGATCCCCGAGCAGCTCATCGAGAGCGAGCTGTTCGGCCACGCCAAGGGCGCCTTCACCGGGGCCGACGCTGCCAAGCGCGGCCTGTTCGAGGAAGCCGACGGCGGGACGCTGCTCCTGGACGAGATCGCCGATCTGCCGCTGCACCTCCAGGTGTCGCTCTTGCGCGTCTTGCAGGAAGGCGAGGTGCGCCGCGTGGGGGATGCCCGGACCATCCGGGTCGACGTGCGCGTGCTGGCCGCGACGCACCAGGACCTGGCGCAGGCGGTCGCCGCCGGGACCTTCCGCGAGGACCTGTTCTACCGACTCAACGTGGTCGGTCTGCGGCTTCCGCCCTTGCGCGAACGCCCCGAGGAGATCGAGGCGCTCGCCCGGCGGTTCCTCTCCCGCCACGCGTCGCGCCTCGGCCTGCCGGAGAAGCCGCTCTCGGCCGAGGCGCTGCGGCTGCTCCTCGCCTGGCGCTGGCCGGGCAACGTGCGCGAACTGGAGAACGCGCTCGAGCGTGCCCTGGTGCTCTCGGAAGCAGAGGAAATCGGACCGGAGACACTGCCCGACGAGCTACGCTCCGCGAGCCCCGCTGCGGGCCCGCCGCCAGCCCCGGCCGAGGGGGACCTGTCGGTCAAGAAGGCGCAGCGGGCCCTGGAAGCGGAGCTGATCCGGAGAGCGCTGGAGAGGACGGGAGGAAACAGGACCAGGGCAGCCGAGCTGCTGGAGCTGAGCCCGAGGGCGCTGCTGTACAAGATCCGGGAGTACGGCATAGGGGAGTAAGAACTCGACAGCGACTGCGACAGCGACTGCGAAGCTCACCACCGTTTGCGTTTCATTACCGTTTCCTACCCGTGTGCTGCGCCCCAGTGCGGGTGAAGTGACCCCGAAGTGACCCGTCAGTGCACCCTCAGTGCGGGCCAGTTCCTTGACGCCTACCCGGCTGTGCATGGATCCATGCAGGACGAAGCGATCGGGAGGTCAGGGCGCGTGAACAACGTCCAGCGGTTCCGGGAAGAGCAGCTGATGGCGAAGGCGGAGCTCGCGCGCAAGGCGGGCGTCTCGGAATCCACCATCGACCGCATCGAGGCCGGCAAGGACTGCCGCCTGGAGACCAAGCGCAAGATCCTCTTCGCCCTCGGCCTCTCGGTGCAGGACTCGGCCAAGCTGTTCGGGCGGCGCCGCAACGGCGCCGGGAACGGGCACCGGGGAGCGAAGTAGTCCGCGCGGGGGTTCGGTAGTCTTGGGTAGGTATTCGGTAGAGACGGGTAGGTAAACTGTTTTTTTGTAGGGCCGGCGACCGGGCGGTAACGTCCGCGCGAGCCGGAGAGGAGAGGAGAGAAGGCGATGGCGAAGAGCAAGCTCGCGCTCGGGCTGGACATCGGATCGTCGTCCGTGAAGCTCGTCCAGCTGAAGGAAGCCAAGCGCGGCTACATCCTGGACGCCTTCGGCGTGGCGCCGCTGCCTCCCGAGGCGATCGTCGACGGCGCGCTGATGAA
>DASQBG010000130.1:0-2942 GCA_035635335.1 Myxococcales bacterium
AGAGCCCGCAGCGCATCGAGGAGCTGGCGCGCACCCGGCTGCACATGGGCCCCCCGGCGGTGGACCGCGTGGTGGTGCTGGTGGGCGGCGCCGTCCGCCCGTCGATCCTGACGGCATCGAGGTAATGCGCCTTGAGGACTGCACCCCAGCGAGAGGGAAAGTGGATGAGGATGCGCGCGCTGCTCCTCGGCCTGGTCCTGCTCTCGGGCTTCGGGGTGGTGCTCCTGCGGGCAGCCAAGGTGCAGCTCCTCGACCGGTCGCGGCTGGCCCGGCTGCAGCGCGATCAGACGCGGCGGGAGCTGGAATGGGCGCCGCGTCGCGGGCTGATCGTCGATCGGCGAGGCGAGCCGCTGGCGGTGACCCGCGACGTCGACTCGGTGTTCGCCGACCCGTCAGCGTTCGAGACCGACCGGGCGCGGGCAGTGGCCGCGGCGCAGCTTGCCAACGCCTTGCGCATCGACCGCGCGCGTGTGCTGGAGAAGTTGAAGCAGCCTGGCAAGAGGTTTGTCTGGGTCAAGCGCCGGATCGACGAGGGCGCTGCCCGGCGCGTGCGCGCCCTGGCGCTCGATGGAATCGAGCTCGTCAAGGAGCCGAAGCGGTTCTATCCCCAGCGCGAGCTGGCCGGCCACGTGCTTGGGTTCGTGGGCGAGGACAGCGGCCAGGAGGGTCTGGAGCGCGAGCTCGATCAGAACCTGCGCGGCAAGAGCGTGCAGGTGCAGGCGACGCGGGATGCGCGCGGGACCATGGTGCTCGAGCACGGCGCGCCCGATCTCTCCGACCTCACCGGCGCCATGGTGACGCTCACGCTGGACACCGCCATCCAGCTCGCGGCCGAGAAGGAGCTGGCCACGGCCGTGAAGACGGCCGGGGCGGTCGGGGGATGGGCGCTGGTCCTCGACGTGAATACCGGGGCGGTCCTCGCGCTCGCCGGCAACCCCGCCTTCGACGCCAACAAGCCGGGCCGCGATCCGATGGTGTGGCGCGATCGGGCGGTGCAGGACCAGCTCGAGCCGGGGTCGACGATCAAGAGCTTCGTGGTCGCGCGCGCGCTCGAGGAACGCGTGCTGCAGCGGGACGAGCTGCTCTATTGCGAGCACGGGCTCTGGGAGAATGGCGGCCGCGCCATCCACGACACGCACCCGGTCGACTGGGCGACGCCGGCCACCGTGCTGCGCGAGTCCTCGAACATCTGCGCCGCCAAGATCGGCGAGAAGCTGGGAAAGCAGAGGCTCATCGACGGCCTTCGCGCCTTCGGCTTCGGCGAGAAGACCGCCCTGGGCCTTCCCGGTGAGGCCCGGGGGGCGCTGGCCGATCCACGCCGGATGCCGCCGATCGCCGTCAACACCATCGCGTTCGGCCAGGGCATGAGCGCCACCGGAATCCAGACCGTGGTGGCCATGGCCGCCATCGCCAACGGCGGCGTGCTCCTGCGTCCCTACCTGGTCCAGAGCGTGATCGGCCCCGACGGCGCCGTGCTGTTGTCCAGGGGGCGCGAGGAGGTCCGACGGGTGCTCTCCGAGGAGACGGCCCGGCAGGTGACGGAGATGCTCGAGGAAGTCGTCCAGAAGGGGACTGGTACGCGAGCGGCCCTGGTCGGGCATCGCGTCGCGGGCAAGACCGGGACGGCGCAAAAGGTCGATCCCATCCGCGGTGGATACGGCGACAAGCGGCTCTCGAGCTTCCTCGGCTTCGCTCCGGCCGAAGCGCCCCGGGTCGCCATCCTGGTCGTCATCGACGAGCCGGAGGGAAAGGGCGCGGAGGTCACCGGAGGCACCGTGGCTGCTCCGGCGTGGGGCGCCATCGCACACGAGGCGCTGCGGCAGCTCGACGTCATGCCGGAACAATCGAAGGAGACCGCGCCGCTGCTCGTCTCCTCGCTCTCGCCGGGGGTCGAGGTGGATGACCGCGCCGGCGACGCAGCCGGAATGCCCTCCGTCGCCGGACAAGCCGTGGTTCCGGACGTTTCCGGCCTCGGCGCGCGGACGGCGACGCGCAGGCTCGCCCACGCTTCCCTGGAACCGGAGCTGCGCGGCAGCGGACGGGCGGTTGCGCAGTCGCCGCGGGCGGGAGCGATTGTCAAACGCGGTGCAAGGGTGAAGGTCACTCTGGCGCCGCCCGGGTAGCCGTCGTATTCGGGAGGAAGAGGACGACGCGAAGCGTTGGAGGAAGGGTGCTGTTGAGGGAGTTGTTCACGGGGGTGGACGCGGTCGTGCCGCCGGGCGCGGCCGAGGTGGAGGTGCGCGCGCTGGCGGTGGACTCGCGGCGTGTGGCGCCCGGAGCCCTCTTCGCGGCGCTCCCCGGCGTGAACGCGGACGGCGCCGGATTCGCGGCGCAGGCGGTGGCGCGGGGCGCCGCGGCGGTCCTCGCCTCGCGACCGCTGGAGCTGAACGTCCCGGTCGTGATCTCCCCCAATCCGCGCCGGGCGTTCTCGATCGCCGCCTCGCGTTTTCATGGCGAGCCTTCCCGCCGGATTTCGCTCTTCGGGGTGACCGGCACCAACGGGAAGACCACCACCGCGTACCTGATCGACCAGATCTCCGCCGCGCGAGGCGTGCAGACCGGCTTGATCGGGACCGTGGAGTCGCGCTGGCCTGGAGGCCGCGAGCAGGCGACGCACACCACTCCCGAGTCGCACGAGCTGCAGGCGCTGCTGCGCAGGATGCTCGACGCCGGGGCGCAAGTGGTGGCGATGGAGGTCTCCAGCCATGCGCTGAGCCAGGAGCGCGCCGCGGGGTGCGTCTTCGCCGGGGCGGCATTCACCAACCTGACCCGGGACCATCTCGACTATCACGGCACGCTCGACGATTACTTCGAGGCCAAGGCGAAGCTGTTCCGCGAGCTGCTTCCCCGCGGCACCCCCGCGGTGCTCAATCTGGACGACGCGCGGGTGGCGGCGCTCGCGGGCCAGCTGCCCTTTGCCCTGGGGTTCACCGTGCGCGGAG
>DASQBG010000131.1:0-24651 GCA_035635335.1 Myxococcales bacterium
CTGACCGGCCTTCCGCAGCACGGTGGCGATGTTTCCGACCAGGGCGTCCACGTCGAACGGCTTGCGCACGATTGCCGCCACGCCGAGGTCCTCCGCCTCGTAGCCGCGGTTGGCGCTGAGGACGATGACCGGAGGCGCCCGCAGCTCGGCCTCGGTGCGCAGGTGCTCGAGCAGCTCCAGCCCGTTCATCACGGGCATCATCAGGTCCAGGAGTATGACGTTCGGCGAGGCACCGGACCGGAGCTTGTCCAGCGCCTGCTGGCCATGGATGGCGGTGTCCACCGCGAACCCCTCGAGCTCGAGGATCTCGGCGACCGAGGAACGAACCTCGGCGTCGTCCTCGACCAGCAACACGGATGGCCGGGGCCCCTCCTCCATGGGGCGGTGCAGATGCCACGGACCGGGTACGAATGCAAGCATTGCGCCGACCGGTCGCTTGCCTGGCGGGGGGGCCCTCGGTAGGCTGACATGCTCGGTTGGTGTGTCCACGGGAGGTGCGCATGGCTCGCACGATCATCGTCCTGGCATCGATCCTGGCCTCCGCCTGCGCTGCCCCGACGGCGACCGCGGGTGGTTCCGCCCCGCTGAAGACACAAGCGGGCACGGCGCAGGCGTCCGCTCCCGAGGCGACGCCTCCAGAGGCGAAGCTCATCTGCGAAATGGAGCGCCCGGTCGGGAGCAACATCCCGCGGCGGGTCTGCCGGACGCCGGAGCAGATCGAGCGCGAGCGCGAGGCCGCGCAGAACAAGATGAGGGAGATCGGCCGACCGGGCGCGAAGGACGCCAACTAGACGCGGCTGCTGGAGGAAGCTGCGCGCCTCGGGTGAAGCCTCTTGGCATCCGTCAGGGTTTGCCGAGCAGCTCCAGCGCCGAAATGGTCAGGGTGGTGGTCGCCGTACGAATGGTCCGCTCACGGTCGGGCGCGAAGTTCGGCGAATGCTGGAACGGCGGCGAGACGCCCTTCGCCTTCGCCTCGGCGAATTTCTGTGGCTCCGTCGCGCCGACCCAGAAGAGCACGGCCGGCGCGCCGGCATGCCCGTACTCGCTGAAGTCCTCGGAGCCCATCTCCCGCTGGAACGGGACCACGTTCTCGTCTCCGAGCGTCCGCCGCAGGACCGCGGTGAGCCTCGCGGTCAGCACCTCGTCGTTGAAGGTGGCGCGCGTCGTCCCTCGCGGGTCCACGGAGATGGTGGGCTCGCGCGGAGACCCGGCCGCCGCCGCCTCCCCCTTCGCGACGCGGGCAATGGCCGCGAGCAGCTGCTTCTGCACCTCCTCCTTGTACGAGCGGACGGTGATCTGCAGCTTCACTTCCTCGGGGATGATGTTGCTCTTGGTGCCGCCGTGGATCGATCCGACGCTCACCACCGCGGGGTCCTGCGCGTTGATCTCGCGCGAGACGATGGTGTGCAGGGCCACCACCGTCTTCGCCGCGAGCAGCACCGGATCCACGGTCCTGTGCGGGTTGGCCCCGTGACCGCCCCGCCCGTAGAGCGTGACCTCGACCGTGTCCATGTTGGACAGGGCGAACCCCGGGACGAAGCCGACCTGTCCGGCGGGCAGCAGGGCATGGTCGTGCACGGCGAGGGCGTAATCGGGCTTCGGGAAACGGGTGTAGAGCCCGTCCGCGAGCATCGCCGCCGCGCCCGCCACGATCTCCTCCGCCGGCTGGCCCACCATCACCACCGTCCCGCGCCACCGGTCCCGGCCGCGCGAGAGCAAGGTGGCCGCACCGATCCAGGAGGTCATGTGCACGTCGTGGCCGCAGGCGTGCATCACCGGCACCACCTCGCCGGCGTCGTTGCGCGCTTTCACCTTGCTTGCGTAGGGCAGCCCCGTCTTCTCCTCGACGGGCAGGGCGTCGAGATCGGTGCGCAGCAGCACGGTCGGGCCTGCCCCGTTGCGCAGGACCCCGACCACTCCCGTGCGGCCGACGCCCGTGGTGACCTCGAAGCCGAGCCTGCGCAGCCGCTCGGCCATCTTCGCCGCGGTCTTCTCCTCGTGGAACGACAGCTCCGGCGTCTGGTGGAGGTCGATGTAGAGCGCGTCCAGCTCGGGATAGATGGCGCCGACGCCCAGGGGATCCGGAGCGGCGGCCGCGGGTAGCGCGAGCACGAATGCGCAGGAGGCCGCGCCCAGCAGGTGCAGCACGGATCGGACGCCGGCGATCATCAGGGTCGACGTGTGCTTCACCGCCGCACCGCCTTCGCCGAATCGAAGTACGTGTGCTTCGAGCCGCCGGACCGGAGCGATTTGGTCCGGAGCTGGAAAGTATAGCTGGTCTTCGACGGATCGACGTCCCTCCCGCCGGGGTCGGTGGCCAGCTGGATGGTGAGACCGGTCGCCGGCGCATCGGGCTGCACGACCTCGCTTTCGACCCGGTAATCGCCCGGGGCCGGCCCTTCCATCGCCTCGAGCAGCGGACGCCCGTCGGTGCCCTGAAGCGCGAGGCCCAGGACGCGCGCGACGGTCGGGGCGAGGTCCACGTTCCCGGTGGGAAGCGTGTCCTTGAAGCCGCGCCGGAAATCCGGGCCCGCGGCGATGAGCACGTTGTGTACGTCGCGAGGGCTGAAGCTGCCGTGCATCCCGCGGTAGGAGTTGCCTTGCAGCAGCCCGGCGTACTCGATCCCGCGGACGCCGTTCACCACGGCGTCCTCGTCGTAGTCGTAGCTGAGGAGGATGTCCGGATTGCGCGTCGCGTTCGCCGCCCGGATGGCGCCGAGCGGCAGCGTCCCGGGAATCCGCCCGTAGCGGTCGTCCACGAAGAGGGCGCCGACCTCGGTCCGGCCCTGCAGGAACCGGATCGCCCGGCGCACGAGCCCCGGGTCGTGGTCGGGCACGTAGACGTAGTCGCTGCCTCCGTTGACCGCGACGACCAGGGCGCCGGGAGGCAACTCCGCCGGCACCTTCATCGCCGGCACCTGGTATTTCTGTCCCGCCTTGCCGCAGACCGCGCCGTCCTGGTCCGTCGATACCGGATACACGGGCGCCCCGTCCGACTTGATGCCGGCGGCGAGCGGAACGTAGCTGCATCCCAATCCGTCGAAGGCGACGAATCCCGCCCGGCGCAGCAGGTCGGCCAGCCGGACCAGGCCCGAGACGGAATGACCCTTGGGATCCACCTCCGCGGCTGCGCCGTCGCGGATCGCCCGCAGCGGGAACAGGTCGAGAGGTCCGGACACGTTGCTGTGGCCATGGTCGGAGACGACGATGAGGTCCGTGCTCGCCTCGAGCCCCAGCTGCTTCAGCTTGTCGCCGATGCGGCCCAGCAAGGCGTCGGTGGCGCGCAGCGCGTCGTGCCAGTTCCGCGTTCCGAGGCCATAGCTGTGCTGCGTGGAGTCGGGATCGCGCAGCCAGAGGACGCTCAGCCTGGGCTGCTTGCGGGGCAGCACGTGCTCGAGGTACGCGGTGACCATGTAGTCGAGCCCGGCCTTGAACCGGCTGCCGGAGGCGTCGGTCGGGTCCGACGAGACGCCGTCCTTGAGCCGCTCGGGAGGCTTGAACTCGGTGGGGTTCCCGTTCGTCGAGGAGAGCACCAGGTCGCCGGACCCGTAGGAGTTGGGCGCGGTCGCGGGCAAGGGCACTCCCAGGCCCTGGAGGTCCTTCGCGAGCCAGAGGGGAAGGACGGTCTTCTCGTCGAGCACCATGCCGCCGCGTTTCGCGTCCTGCAGGTATGCCGCGCCGTTCTTGCCCAGCGCGAAGGTCTGGATCCCGGCCTTCTGCGCGGCCTCGAACAGCGTGGGCGCGAGGAGCAGCCTGCCCTGGAGGTGCCGGCCGAGGTCGTCGAGGATCGCGTAGTCCTCCGAGAACACCGGCTGGTGGAAATCGACCGGCTTGGCGGCGGAGTCCTTCCCCTGCGCGCCCGGCTGCCAGACCACGTTGCCGTAATAGCCGGTGGTGCCGGGGAAGCCGCCGGTCGCGAAGCTGGCGGAGTTCATCATGGTGAAGGTCGGGTACGTGGAGTGGTGGTCGGCGAACTCGGCGCCGGCCTCGCGTAGCCGGGCAAGGTTCGGCGTGTCGGCCGGGTCGATGGCGTCGGGCCGCAGTCCGTCCCAGACGACGATCACCACGTTCCTCTCCGGCGGCGTGGGCGTGGGCGCGGGCCGGCTGGAGGCCATCGCGCACGCGACGAAGAGGGAGAGCGCGACGAAGATCGCGCCGCGCAGGGCTGCCTTCCGGGTCCTCGTCATGCGTGTCTCCGGAGGCATGAGCTAGACCCGGATCGGCGAGGGGGTGTCAAGCGCCGCGCCCATCTCCGGGCAGATTGCGGGAGCCGCCGTTGTGCGCTATAGGCGCGCCGCTTCCACTCGGAGAAAAACCCATGGCCCGCAAGAAGATCGCCCTCATCGGCGCCGGACAGATCGGCGGCAATCTCGCGCTCCTCGCCGCTCAGAAGGAGCTGGGCGACGTGGTGCTCTACGATGTGGTGGAAGGGGTCCCGCAGGGCAAGGCGCTCGACCTGATGCAGGCGCGCGCGATGGACGGCTACGACGTGCGCATCACCGGCACCAACAAGTACGACGAGGTGGCGGGTGCCGACGTGGTGATCGTCACCGCGGGCGTGCCGCGCAAGCCGGGGATGAGCCGCGAGGACCTCCTCGGCGTGAACATCAAGATCATGCGCGACGTGGCCGGCAGTCTCAAGCAAAAGTGCCCCGACGCGTTCGTGATCGTCATCTCCAATCCGCTCGACGCCATGGTCTACGCGATGAAGCAGATCACCGGCTTTCCCAAGGAGCGGGTGGTGGGAATGGCCGGCGTGCTCGACACCTCGCGCTTCCGGCTCTTCGTCGCCGAGGAGCTGAACGTGTCCATCCAGGACGTGCAGGCGCTGGTGCTGGGCGGGCACGGCGACGACATGGTGCCCGTCACGCGCATGTGCTCGGTGGGCGGGGTCCCGCTGGAGACGCTCCTGAGCAAGGAGCGCCTGGCCGCGATCGTGGACCGCACGCGCAAGGGCGGCGGCGAGATCGTCGCGCTGCTCAAGACCGGCTCGGCCTTCTACGCGCCCGCCACCAGCGCCATCGCCATGGCGGAGAGCTACCTGCGCGACAAGAAGCGGGTGCTGCCCTGCGCCGCCTTGCTGCAGGGAGAGTACGGGATCAACGGCTACTACATGGGCGTGCCGGTGGTGATCGGGTCGGGGGGCGTGGAGAAGGTGCTCGAGGTCGAGCTGACCGCCGACGAGAAGGCGATGTTCCAGAAGTCCTTCCAGTCGGTGAAGAAGACGGTCGACGAGATCAAGCTGTAGAGCGGACAGCAGAACGAGGCATCGAGGGTAGCAAACGGCGCGGGGGCGCGCTAGGCTCCAGGCAATCGGCCGTGGCGGCCGGGCGAGGTTCGCGATGAAGAAGCTGATGTGGATCGGCGCGGCCGTGGCGGCGTTGCTCGGAGCGCGCGCGGCCGGGGCCTGCGAGGACGAGCACCAGACCGCCCAGCTGCAGGAGCAGAAGCCGCAGAAGAAGGTCGCCGCGAAGAAGGCGGCCAAGAAGGCGCCGGCGAAGCCCGTAGTGGCCCAGAACGAAAAGCGATAGCGGGAATCACGTCATTGCGGCTCGGGGCCCGCTGCGCTATGACGCGCGGCTCCGGAGGGTGCAATGGCGGAGCATTACATCGTCGTCGGCGGCGGCCTGGCCGGGCTGATGACGGTCATCAAGCTGGCGGAGGCTGGCAAGCAGGTCGACGTCTTCTCCATCGTGCCGGTGAAGCGCAGCCACTCCGTCTGTGCACAGGGCGGGATCAACGGGGCGGTGAACACCAAGGGCGAAGGCGATCACCCCGACATCCACCTGTACGACACCATCCGCGGCGCCGATTTCCTCGTCGAGCAGCCTCCCGTGAAGGGCATGTGCTACACGGCGCCCGCCATCATCTACCTCTTCGACCGCATGGGGGTGCCCTTCAACCGCACTGCCGAAGGGCTGCTCGACTTCCGCCGCTTCGGCGGCACCCTCCACCACCGCACCGCCTTCTCCGGCGCCTCCACCGGGCAGCAGCTCCTCTACGCCTTGGACGAGCAGGTCCGGCGGTACGAGACCGACGGTCGGGTCCGCAAGTTCGAGTACTGGGAGTACCTGTCGTTCGTGAAGGACGAGCAGGGCGCTTGCCGGGGCATCGTCGCCGTCGACATGCGCAACATGGAGATCCAGGCGTTCCCCGCCGACGCCGTTTGCCTGGCCACGGGCGGCCCCGGCATCGTCTACGGCCGTTCCACGAACTCGACCATCAACACCGGCTCGGCCAACGGGCGCACGTACATCGACGGCGCCATCTATGCGAACGCCGAGTTCATCCAGGTGCACCCCACCGCGATCCCGGGCCAGGACAAGCACCGCCTGATGAGCGAGTCCGCGCGCGGCGAGGGCGGCCGGGTCTGGGTGCCGCGCAAGAAGGGCGACACGCGCGATCCGCGCGGAATCCCGGAGCCGGAGCGCTGGTATTTCCTCGAGGAGAAATACCCCAAATACAAGAACCTGGTCCCGCGCGACGTGGCCAGTCGCGAGATCGTCCACGTGGTCCGCGACCTGGGGCTGGGGGTGGAGGGCGAGGAGGCGGTCTACCTCGACGTCTCGCACATTCCCGCCGACGTCCTCGACCGCAAGCTCGGCGGCATCATGGAGATCTACGAGAAGTTCGTCGGCGTCGATCCGCGCCACACGCCGATGAAGATCTTCCCCGCCGTGCACTACTCGATGGGCGGGCTGTGGGTGGATTACGAGGCCGACGCCAACAACGACATGGTGAAGGACTCGCCCCGCCAGCAGGCGACCAACGTGCCGGGGCTCTACGCGGCCGGCGAATGCGACTACGCCTACCACGGCGCGAACCGGCTGGGCGCGAACTCGCTGCTCAGCTGCATCTACGCCGGCATGATCGCGGGCCCGGCGATGATCAGCTACGCGAAGAACGCGGCGCCGAAGAAAGGCGACGTGCCGCAGGGCCTCTTGCAGGGCGCGCAGAAGCAGTGGGTGGAGCGCTTCGAGTCCATCTACAAGATGGCCGGCAACGAGAACCCGTACGTGATCGGCCGCGACATGGGCGAGCTGATGCAGCGCGTGTCCACCGTGGTGAAGCACAACCGGGAGCTGGACGAGGGCATCCAGGCCGTCCGCGGCATGAGGGAACGCTGGAAGAACGCCAACGTCCTCGACACCGGCCGCACGCTCAACCAGAGCGCGGCTTACGTGAACCAGCTCTGGAACATGCTGGAGATCGCGGAGGCGATCCTGGTCGGGGGGCGGAAGCGCGACGAGTGCCGGGGGAGCCACTACAAGCCGGAGTTCGACCTGCCGCAGCCCAAGACCAAGGACCCGCGGCAAGATCCGGAGTGGATGGAGGCGTGGCGCAAGCGCAACGAGAAGTGGCTCAAGTTCACCATGGCGCGCTGGTCGCCCGCCGGCCCGCAGGTCGCCTTCGAGCCCATCCAGAGCCTGTCGAATCCGATCCTGAAGCCCGAGCCTCGCTGGTACGCCTGAGGGAGACTGAAACGCGAATGCCTGCGCCCATCCTGGTCCGCATCGAACGCTGCGACGGTCCCGACGCACCCAAGCACTGGGACGAGTTCTCCGTCCCGTACACGAAGAACGCGAACGTCATCTCCGTGCTGATGGAGATCCAGCGCAACCCGGTCACCACCGCCGGCAAGCGCGTCCCGCCGCCCGTATGGGACCAGGCCTGCCTCGAGGAGGTGTGCGGCTCCTGCACCATGAACGTGAACGGCAAGGTGCGGCAGGCTTGCTCGGCGCTCATCGACCGGCTCGAGCAGCCCGTCACGCTGCAGCCGATGAAGAAGTTCCCCCTGTTGCGCGACCTCTCGGTGGACCGGCAGAAGATGTTCGACGCCTTGAAGCGCGTCCGCGCGTGGATCCCCATCGACGGCACCTACGATCTGGGACCGGGTCCGCGCGTGGCTCCGGAGGACCAGGAGATCAACTACGTCCTCTCCACCTGCATGACCTGCGGCTGCTGCCTGGAAGTCTGTCCACAAGTCAGCGAGACGACCGGATTCATCGGGGCGGCGGCGATCTCGCAGGTGCGGCTCTACAACAACCATCCCACCGGGAAGATGAACGCCTCGGAGCGGCTGCACGCGCTCATGCTCCCCGGCGGCGTGAACGACTGCGGCAAGGCGGCGAACTGCGTGAAGGCGTGCCCCAAGGGAATCCCGCTCACCTCCAGCATCGCGGAGATGGCGCGCGAGACGACGCTGCAGGCGCTGCGGGACTTCCTGTACAGGGATGAACGCAAGGCCGGGTCGGGCCCGGGCTGATCCACGCCGCTCGGGCGTCGCGGATGTGCAGGATCTTGCACGGCCGGTGCTCGCAAATCCGTGAAAGCACGGGTGCGGCAAACTCGCGAACCCTGCTGCACCTCGGAGCATCCGAGCACTCCCATGCTGCGCCTCCACGACGTCTCGCTCACCCGGCTCCCGCCCCTCCACGACGTGAGGGAGGCGGTGGGGCGCGACGTGCGCGGCCTGTGGGCCGGCGTCGAGGCGCTGGGCCTGCACGAGCTGCCCGCGGCCAACGAGCCCACCTTCGCGCCGCGGCTGGAGCGCGTGATGCAGAGGGGCTGGCGCCCGCCGCTGGGCTGGATCTCGCTCGCCGCTGCCGGCGCGCTGCTGGCCGGGCTGGGGTTCGCGCAGATGAAGGTACAGCGGCACCTCACCACCGCGGTGAGGGCGGAGCCGCAGAAGGCGCGCGCGTCCAAGCAGAAGAAGCTGCCCCGCGCGCGCATCGTGGAGCGGACCGCCTACAGCCGCGGCACCTGACCGAACACCGCGTTGGCCTCGCGGTAGGTCCCGCAGTGCGCCTCGACGCTCGCTTCGAGCGGCTTCGCGTACCCGCCGCCGAGGGTCAGGACCACGGGAATGCCGCGGTCGCGCGCCGCGGTGAGGACCATCCGGTCGCGCGCGCGGAGCCCCTCGTGCGTGAGCCGCAGCCGCCCCAGGGCATCCTGCGCCAGCGGATCTACGCCGCCCTGGTAGAACAGGACGTCCGCGCGCGCGGCATCGAGCACCGCGGGCAGGTGGCGCGCGAGCAGCGCCAGGTATTCGCCGTCCTCGCAGCCGTCGGGCAGCTCCACGTCGAGCGAGCTGTGCTGCTTGCGGAAGGGGAAGTTCCGGGCGCCGTGCATCGAGAAGGTGAACACCGACTCGTCGGAGGCGAAGATCGCCGCGGTCCCGTTGCCCTGGTGCACGTCCAGGTCGACGATCACCGCCCGGTCGACGCGTCCCTCGAGCTGCAGCAAGCGGGCGGCGACGGCGTGGTCGTTGAAGACGCAGTACCCCTCGCCGTGGTCCGCGAAGGCATGGTGCGTGCCGCCCGCCAGATTGCCGGCGACGCCGTTGCACAGGGCGTCGCGCGCGGCCAGCACGGTGCCCTGCACCGAGGATCGCGAGCGAAGCACGAGCTGCTCGCTCCAGGGGAAGCCCAGCCGCCGCACCTCGGCGTCGCCCAGACCGCCGCACACCACGGACTCCACGTAGCTTCGGTCGTGGACCAGGAGGAGCACGTCCAGCTCGACCGGCCGCGACGGGGTCAGGTCCTCCGAGCGGAGCGTGCCCTCGGCGAGCAGGCGCTCGCGCAGCAGCCGGTACTTCGGCATCGGGAAGCGGTGCCCGGGCGGCAGCGGCACCGCGTACGCGTCGCAATGGAACACCCGCACCCGACGCATTCTGCGGAACGCGCCTCGGCCCCGCAACCGGCGCGGTCAGAGCGTCAGGCCGGCGGAGCGGAGCTCGGCGAGCGCCGGCCCGAAGTCGAGACGGCGCGCCTTCTTCCGCAGGGCGGCCGGCGCCCACTCGTGCCAGGAACGCAGCACGACGGCGTGGCGGCCGCTGTCGGTGTGCTCGGACGCGGCGAGCACCAGGCCGCGTTTCTCCAGCTCGAGCCTGGCCGGCGCGCGCCCTTCGAGCCGCAAGGTCCCCTCGCGTTCCACCTCGTCGAGCAGCTGCCTCGCGGGCGCCGGCAGCCTGCTTGCGGCGGCCTGGCGCCACTCCGGATCGAGCACCACCCGTGCGAGCTGCGGCCACAGTGCCCGGTGCACGAAGGTGACCTTCCCGCGCACCAGCTTGGCGCCGAGCACCTCCGGCGAGTCCTCCAGCGCCGAGGCGATGGAGAAGATGAGCCCGCCCCGGGGATGCCCCCACCAGCTGCCGCGCACTTCTCCCGCGATCTCGCCCACCAGCGAGCGCGGGCGCCCGGCGGGCGTCAGCGTCAGCACCCGGTCGCGGCGCAGCAGCTCCAGCGCGTCCTGGGGAGTCCGCAGCAAGATGGACGGATTGTCGCAGATCCTCGTGCAAGGGCCATCGGCTTGCGCGGCGCGCACGCGCGGTGTATCTGCGGCGCCTCCGAGGTGCCTCGATGAAGATCCACGAATACCAGGCCAAGGAGGTCCTGCGCAGGTTCGGCGTCGCCGTGCCGCGCGGGAAGCTCGCCACCACGCCCGAAGAGGCGGCCTCCGCCGCCCGCGAGCTGATGGCCGGCAAGCCGGTGTGCGTGGTCAAGGCCCAGATCCACGCCGGCGGCCGCGGCAAGGGCGGCGGGGTCAAGCTGGCGAAGAGTCCCGAGCAGGCCGCGGAGCTGGCGCGCGCCATGCTCGGGATGCAGCTCGTGACCCACCAGACGGGGCCGCAGGGGCAGAAGGTCCGGAAGGTGTACGTCGAGGAGGGCATGGACATCGCGCGGGAGCTGTACCTGGGGCTCACGCTCGATCGCGCCATCTCCCGCAACGTGCTGATGGCCTCCAGCGAGGGCGGCGTGGAGATCGAGGAGGTCGCGGCGAGGCATCCGGAGAAGATCCTGCGCGAGGCGATCGATCCGGTGGTCGGGCTCGCGGGGTACCAGGCGCGCGACCTCGCGTTCGGGTTGGGCCTGGCCGGCGGCGCGGTCAATTCATTCGCCAGGTTCGCCAGCGCCATGTACCGCGCCTACCAGGAGACCGACGCCGCCATCGTCGAGATCAACCCCCTGGTGGTGACCAAGCAGGGCGAGGTGATCGCGCTCGATGCCAAGATCAACTTCGACGACAACGCGCTGTTCCGCCACCCCGAGGTGGCCGCGCTGCGCGATCCCGACGAGGAGGACCCGCGCGAGGTCCAGGCCAAGGAGCACGACCTCAACTACATCGCGCTCGACGGCAACATCGGCTGCATGGTGAACGGCGCCGGCCTTGCCATGGCGACCATGGACATGATCAAGACCGCCGGCGGCATG
This sequence comes from Myxococcales bacterium, assembly GCA_035635335.1. Taxonomy (GTDB): domain Bacteria; phylum Myxococcota; class Myxococcia; order Myxococcales; family 40CM-4-68-19; genus VBKO01. Next base: position 11,214 of record DASQBG010000131.1, read on the forward strand.
CCGGCGAACTTCCTCGACGTGGGCGGCGGCGCCGACGAGGAGAAGGTCACCGCCGCGTTCAAGATCCTGCTCGCCGACCCTCAGGTCCAAGCCGTCCTGGTGAACATCTTCGGCGGCATCATGCGCTGCGACGTGATCGCCGCCGGCATCATCGGCGCCGCCAAGCAGGTGCAGCTCCGGGTCCCGCTGGTGGTACGGCTCGAAGGGACGAACGTCGAGCAGGGCAAGGCGCTCTTGCGCACCTCCGGGCTGCCCATCATCCCGGCAGACGACCTCGGCGACGCCGCCTACAAGGCGGTGGCCGCCGCCAAGAAAGCCGCCTGATTGCCTTTGGGGGACACCATCGAGATGGTGTCCCCTCAGGAGTTACATGGGACTCGTCTCCTCCCTCTTCCGCAACCTCCTCGGCAAGCCCGGCGCGGCGGACTTCCGCGACTCGGCCGAGCACTTCGTGCGCGTGATGCGGGAGCACGGAATCGGGCTCACCTGGGGCCGGGACGAGCTGCTCTTCGTCGACGACCTGGTGGAGCGCCTCAAGGGCCACAACGAGTACCGCGACGCGGTGGGGTGCTACCTGGGCGAGCTGCTCGCGCGGAACTTCGCGGGCGAATGGGTGCCCGGCCACGCGCTCGGTCCGGCGATCCGGGTGACCTCGGAAAAGGGCACCAAGCACCTCTTCCCGCTCGGCTGGGTGTACCGGCGCGCCGACGGCGGCTCCGGGGAGAGCATCGCGCGGAAGTGCCAGCGCGACCTCGGCTTCCCGGCCGACGCGGACACGCTGGGGAGCTTCACCGACGGCGGCGAGCGCATCTGGCCGCCACATTCCGAGGTCCTTCAATGAGCGTGCTCGTCGACAAGAGCACCCGCTTGCTCTGCCAGGGCATCACCGGGAGCGCGGGGTCGTTCCACTCCAAGCAGATGCTCGCCTACGGGACGCAGCTGGTGGCGGGCGTCACGCCGGGCAAGGGCGGGACGCGCTTCGAGGAGAAGGTGCCGGTCTTCGATACCGTCGTCCAGGCGGTCAAGGAGACGGGCGCCAATGCGAGCGTCATCTTCGTCCCGCCGCCGTTCGCCGCCGACGCCATCCTGGAAGCCGCCGCCGCCGGGATCCCGCTCGTCGTCTGCATCACCGAGGGCATCCCGGTGAACGACATGGTCAAGGTGAAGCGCGCGTTGCAGGGTTCGGCCACGCGGCTCATCGGACCCAACTGCCCCGGGATCATCACGCCGGCCGAGTGCAAGATCGGCATCATGCCCGGCCACATCCACCGGAAGGGACGGGTGGGCATCGTCTCCCGATCGGGAACGCTCACCTACGAGGCGGTCCACCAGGTCACCCAGCTCGGGATGGGCCAGTCGACCGCCATCGGCATCGGAGGCGACCCGGTGCACGGCCTGAGCTTCGTCGACTGCATGAAGCTGTTCGCCGGCGATCCGGAGACCGAAGCGGTCATCCTCATCGGCGAGATCGGCGGAGGGGAGGAGGAGGACGCCGCCGCCTGGATCGCGGCCAACTACCGCAAGCCGGTGGTCGGCTTCATCGCCGGAGCGACCGCGCCTCCGGGCAAGCGGATGGGCCACGCGGGCGCGATCATCTCGGGAGGGAAAGGCACGGCGAAGGACAAGATCGCGGCGCTCCAGGCGGCGGGAGTCCACATCGCCGGCGGGCCCCACCTGCTCGGGAAGACGATGCAGCAGGTCCTCGAAAAGTGATCGGCGGCCAGTCTGACGATCTGGGGACACCATACGTCGGTCGTCGTATGGTGTCCCCGGATCTCTCGACCTCGAACACGGCCCCGTTCCTCGAGGTCACCGGCCTGCGCAAGGCGTACGCGTCGCGGAAGGGCGGCGAGGTCGTGGCCGTGGACGGCCTCAGCTTCCAGGTGCGCCCCGGAGAGGTGGTCGCGCTGCTCGGCCCGAACGGCGCCGGCAAGACCACCGCCATGCAGCTCGCCCTCGCGCTCCTCGACGCGGACGCCGGCGAGGTGCGGCTCTTCGGCCAGGACCCGGAGCTGCTGCCAGTCCGCCGCCGCGTCGGCTACGCCCCCGATGCGCCGCTCTTCCCCCGCAAGCTGACCGGCTTGCAGGTGCTCGCGCTGCACGCGGAGCTGCTCGGGTTCTCGCGCCGGGACGCCGGGCAGCGGGCGGAACGGTTCGCGGAGCAGGTCGGCTTCGCCGACCCGGCGCGGCGCCCCGCCGGGACGTACTCCCGTGGCCAGGCGCAGCGGCTGGGGCTGGCGCTCGCGCTGCTCGGAAATCCGGATCTCCTGCTGCTCGACGAGCCCACCGCCGGGCTCGATCCGGCCGGCGTCGCGGCGATGCGCGAGCTGCTCGTCTCCCTCCGCGCGCGCGGCGCCGCCGTGCTGCTCAATTCGCACCTGCTCAGCGAGGTAGAGCGGGTCTGCGACCGCGTCCTCTTCCTCAAGGAGGGGCGCCTGCTCCGCACGCACGAGGTGCACGCCGGCGGGCGTCGGCTGGAGGTGCGCCTCGTCAACCCGGAGCAGCTCGCCGGGCCGCTCGCGCAGGCATACCCGGAGGGGACCTGGGAAGGCGACCGCTTCCGCGTGCCCGTCGCCTCCGAGGAGGCGGTGCCCGCGCTGGTGCGGCAGCTGGTGGCCGCGGGCGCCGGGATCCTGGAAGTCCGCCTGGCCGGCGCCGAGCTGGAGCAGCTCTATCTCGAGATCGTCGAGGGGCGCGCGTGATCTCCTGGCCGGTCGCCCGCGCGGCGGCGCGCGAGAAGCTGCGCTCGCCCGCCATCGTGGCCATCGGGTTCTGTTTCGTCGCGGCCGTGGCCCTGGGCGGTCGCGCCGGCGCTCCGCGCGAGGCGTTCGGCGGGTTCGGCATCCCCTTCCTGGTGGTGCTGACGCTGGCCCTGGGCGCCGGCCTCCTCGCCGGCGAGCTCGAGTCCGGCCACGCGCAGCTGGTCCTGCTCCGCCCGATCACGCGCGCTGCGTGGGTCGGCGGGCGCCTGGCCGGAGCGGGCATCGCCCTGGCTGCCGTCGTCGCGGCGGCATGGCTGGCGGCCGTGGGGGGCGCCGCCCTGCGCGGCGGCGAGGCGTTGTCGCTTTCCGCGATCGCGGTCCTTCCCCTGGCCGTTCTCTGGGCATTCGCCTGGCTGTCGGTGCTCGCTGCGATCGGCGCCGTCCTTCCCGGCTGGACCAACGCGGCCGCACTGGTCTTGGCTGCGCTCGCCTGGGCGACGCTGCGGGGCACCCTGCCGGCCGCGCTCGGGCATCCGGAGTGGGCGGCCTGGTTCGCGGAGCTGAGCAAGTACCTCGGTCCCCAGGACCCGCTGCAGCTCGCCTGGAACCCGCGCGAAGGGCTCGGGGCCGGGCTCTACGACCTCTCCTGGGTGTTCTTCGCCTGGCTCGTCGCGGTCCTCCTCTTCAACCGCCGGGAGCTGGCGCGGAGGCGCACTTGAGCCAGCGAGCGATCCCCCGCCTGTTGCCCGCGTTGCTCGCCGCCTCGCTGCTGGCCTGGATCGCCTGGCGTCTGCTGGCTTGACTCAGGCGGTGGGTTCAGGTACACAGCGCCGCTTTTCCAAGGGAGAAAAACGATGTCCGTCAAGTTGCGCCTCGCGCGCCGGGGCGCGAAGAAGGCGCCTTTCTACCATGTGGTCGCGACCGACTCGCGCAACCCGCGCGACGGCAAGTTCACCGAGGAAGTGGGCACGTACGACCCCAACACCAAGCCCGCCCGGGTGAACCTCAAGACCGACCGCATCGAGCACTGGCTCAAGCTCGGCGCCCAGCCGTCCAGCACCGTGGCGCAGCTGATCAAGCGCGCCCGCAAGTCGGCGGAGCAGCCGAAGCGGTAGCCGTCCTCGGGCCGCCGCGAGGGTCGTCATGACGCAGGCGCCCGGGCAGGAGCTCCTGGCGGTCGGGCGCGTCGCGCGCGCCCATGGCGTCCGCGGGAGGATCGTGCTCGTCCCGTACAACGAGGAATCCGAAGCGCTAGCGAGCGTCCGGGCGCTGTGGCTGCGCAGAGGCGAGGGCGAGCCGCGCCGGTACGAAGTCGCGCGAGCGGAGCGCGCCGCGCAGGGTTACCTCATCGCGCTGCGCGGGTTGGACGATCGCGACGCGGCCGATGCCTTGCGCGGGACCGAGGCCCTTGTGGAGAGGTCCTCCTTGCCGGCCCCGGCCGAAGGAGAGGTGTACGCGGCGGACCTGCTCGGCTACGCGGTGTGCGACCAGTCCGGTGCGCCGCGGGGCGAGGTGGCGGGCGTCGAGACGGCGGGGCGGCAGGAGCTCTTGCGGGTGAGCAATGACGGGCGCGAGTCGCTGGTTCCATTCGGGCTGGTCAAGGAGATCGACGAGGGCGGCCGGCGGATCGTGATCGAGGCCCCGGACGGGCTGTTCGAGCTGGAGGAGTAGGTGGAAGTGGTCGTCTTGACGCTCTTTCCCCGCATGGTCGCGGGGCCCCTCGCGGAGAGTCTCCTGGGCAAGGCCCAGGAGAAGGGGGTGCTGCGCGCGCGCGTCATGGACGTCCGCGAGTTCGCCGCCGGCAAGCACCGGGTCACCGACGACGTGCCCTACGGAGGCGGCGCCGGCATGGTGATGAAGCCGGAGCCGCTGGTCGCAGCCATCGAGGCGGCGCGGGCGAGCTTGCCCGGGGCGCACGTGGTGTTGCTTTCGCCCCAGGGCGCGCGGTTCGACCAGCGCAAGGCGGAGGAGCTGGCCGGCCGGGCGCGGCTGGTGCTGGTCTGCGGGCGTTACGAAGGCGTCGACGAGAGGGTGCTCGCCTACGTGGACGAGGAGCTGTCCCTGGGCGACTTCGTCCTGCAGGGAGGGGAAGTTGCAGCGCTTGCGGTGATCGAGGCCGCGGCGCGGCTGGTCCCGGGGGTCCTGGGCAACGAGGAGAGCACCGCCAGCGAGTCGTTCGGCGGCGAGATGGTGCTGGAAGGCCCGCAGTACACCCGGCCGCCTTCGTACCGCGGCGCGGAGGTCCCCGAGGCGCTGCTCAGCGGGGACCACGCCCGCATCGCGCGCTGGCGCCGGCGGCAGGCGCTCCTGCGCACCCGGGACCGCCGCCCGGACCTGTTCGAGAAGCTGCGGCTCTCGCCCGAGGACCAGCGGCTGATCGAGCGAGAAGAAGCTTGACGATTCCTTGGTTTTCAGAGAGCACTAGGACACTCTACAAAGGCTGGTCCGAAGGAGCGGTGCGAAGATGCGCGCGAAGGCGATCGAGCTGGTGGAACAGAGGAACGTGAAGCCCGAGGCCCGCGGCCATGTCCCGGCGTTCCGCGTCGGCGACACGGTGCGGGTGCACACGAAGATCAGCGAAGGCGACAAGGAGCGAATCCAGATCTTCGAGGGCGTGGTCATCCGCCGCAAGGGCGGGCACCTGAGCTCCACCTTCACCGTGCGGAAGGTTTCCTACGGGGTGGGAGTGGAGCGCATCTTCCCCGTCTACTCTCCCCGGATCGACAAGATCGAGGTGGTGGCCAGCGGTCAGGTGAGGCGCGCGCGCCTGTTCTACCTGCGCCAGCTGCAGGGCAAGGCGGCGCGGCTCAAGAGCGCCGAGGAAAGCGCCGCTCAGTAACGCGGGGGGCGAAGGCTACGTGCAGCTCACCGAGCTGCTCTACCAGCGGGTGAAGGATCTCGGCGCGCAGGGGCAGATCGCCCTGCGGCCCGGATACGTGGCCGTGATCTCCCGGGCCGCCTCGCTGCGCAGCGCGCTCCTGGCCGCGCTCTTCCCCGGCCCGGACGACCTGCGCCGCCTGGTCGATGGCGAGGGCCCCACGCGGATCGGGCTGGGGCTCGTCTCTGGAGACGGCACTCCGTACCGGCTCCTGCGCGAGCTGGGCGGAGCACGGCAGCTGCAGCGCTTCGACGCCGCGGGGAAGAAGTTCTCCACGTTGTCCGAGGACAACCTGGAGATCGAGTCCTTCCTGCGCGTCGAGTGCGGCCTGCCCCCGGCCGACCACTACTTCAGCTTCTTCATCCTGGAGTCGAACGAGCTGCCCTCCCTGAAGGCGCGCGGCGTCTCGGGTCCCGAGGCAGTCGTGGACGGCGCCAAGGTGCAGGCGCTCAAGCAGGAGATGGAGCAGACGCGCCGGTACGAGGGGATCCAGGACCGGCTATTCAAAGTGCAGCAGCGCCTGCACGAGCTGACCGAGCTCAACCACCGGTTCCGCCAGGCGCAGGACGAGCTGAACGCCATCCAGGCCGAGCTGGCGCGCTCGCCGTGGACGCCCGAGCAGATGAAGGACCTGACCGCGCGCGCCGGCCGCGCCAAGGAAGACGTAAAGAGACGCGACGACGCGCTGAGCGAGCTCGCGTACAAGCGCCAGCGGGCCATCCAGACCACGCCGCCGCCGGCGGAGTCGCTGTGGGGCAATCCATGGTTCGTCGTCGGCCTGCTCCTCGGCATCGGCATCGATGCCGTCGCGGTGTGGCTGCGCAATCCGACCATCGCTTTCGCCGGCCTGGTCCCGTTCTTCGCCGCGCTGGTCGCGCTGCTGCGCTGGATCCAGGTCGACGAGGCGGACAAGGAAGCCGCCACGTACCTCAAGGAGCTGAAGGAGCGCGAGCAAGCCGTGCACCGCCTCTACAACGAGGAGCAGGCGCTGCTGAAGAACGCCATGAAGGCGGCGCACGTCGACTCGGCAGCCGACCTGGTGCAGCTCTTCGAGGAGCGTGAGAAGGTGATCCGCTCCCGCGAGGATGCGCGCGCCCTGGTCGAGGAGCTGCGCAAGCAGCCCGACCTGGCCCGGGTGCCCATCGAGAGCCCGCTCCTCGAGGAGGAGAAGCGCAAGCTGGAGGCCGAAGTGTCGGCGCAGGGGTTCGCGCGTCCCATCGGCGAGATCGAGATGGACATGAAGCACGCCATGGGGCTGGGCGGCTCGCGCCGGGGCGGCACGATCGTGCCCGAGCCCGAGGTGCCGCAGAACCTGGTGGACAAGGCGGCCGAGCTCCTCAACCTGTCGCCCGACGAGGTGTGGGAGGCCATCGGGCAGCGCCTCTCCGCTTACCTGTCCGCGCTCACCGACAAGCGCATCGTCTCCAGCACCACCGACGAGAAGCGCCACTGGGTGCTCTCGAACGCGGACGGCCGGAGCGGGCCGTACCATGGCCTGCCGCCCCAGCTGAAGGACCTCGCGTACGCCGCGCTGCGGCTCGCTCTGCTCGAGCGGGTGGCGGCCTACAAGCGGTTGCCGGTGGTGGTCGACGACGCCTTCTCGGCGCTCGAGCCCGCCAAGCGGGCGCTCATCGCCAAGATGCTCAAGGGGATCGCGGCACAGACGCAGATCATCCACCGCACCGTGGAGGAGCCACCGCAAGGCACCGCCGACCTGGTGGTCCAAGCGTGAGCACCGCGCGCCAGCGCCTGGGCGACCTGGGCGAGAAGGCCGCCGAGGAGCTGCTCGCGGCGCGCGGCTACCGGATCGTCGCCCGCAAGCACCGCTGCACGCGCGGCGAGGTGGACCTGGTGGCCGAGCAGGGAGATCTGCTCGTCTTCGTCGAGGTGCGCACGCGCGCGACCGCCGCCTTCGGCGGGCCGGAGGAGACGGTCGGCGCGGCCAAGCAGCAGCGGCTGGTGCGCGCGGCGCGCGACTTCCTCGCTCGCTGGCGCGGTCCCCCCAGGGGCGCCCGCTTCGACGTGGTCGCGGTCGTCGACCAGCCCGGCGGGCCGCTCCTCACGCACTTCCCAGGCGCGTTCGACGCGCTCTATTAGTCGCACGTCTTGAGCGGCGCCGATGGGGTCGGGCGACTTGTCCCGACAAGTCCGTAGGGAAATCCGGGGAGGAAATCCGGGGACACCATACGCAATTCGTCGTTGAAGCCTTGCCGACTACCTGTTTTTAGCGGAGTTGGGGACACTGAATGCGTATGGTGTCCCCGAATTTCGGTGAGCCACAGTGCGGGTGTCATCGGATGTAGTCTCGGATCCGCCGTGCCCCTCTACGTCGTCGCGACGCCGATCGGCAACCTGCAGGACGTGACGGCGCGGGCCCGGCAGGTGCTCGCCGCCTGCGACGGCGTGGTAGCCGAGGACACGCGCCACACCGGGCAACTTCTCAAGCACCTGGGCATCGAGAAGAAACCGTTCCACGCGCTTCCGGCGTACGACGAGGCGCGCCGGGCGGACCCGATTTTGCGGCGGCTGGAAGAAGGCGCTTCGCTCGCGCTGGTGACTGACGCGGGCACACCTGGAGTAAGCGATCCCGGCGCGCTCCTGGTGCGCCGCGCGGTGGAGCAGGGTGTGCCCGTCGTTCCGGTGCCCGGGCCGAGCGCCGCCATCTCCGCGGTGAGCGTGAGCGGATTCGCGCAGCCCCGCTTCCACTTCGCCGGGTTCCTACCCCGCAAGGCAAAGTCCCGCGCGGCCATGCTCGAGGAGCTGCGGCCGCTGCGCGCGCAGCTCGTCTTCTACGAGTCGCCGCACCGGCTCGCCGCCACGCTGCGAGACTTGCAGGGGGCGCTGGGCGATCGCCCTGCGCTGGTCGCGCGCGAGCTGACGAAGGTGCACGAGGAGCTGGCGCGGGGGACGCTCTCGCAGCTCGCCTCCCGCTTCTCCGGCGAGGTCCGCGGGGAGGTCGTGGTGGTGGTCTCGGGAGCGCCTGCCGACGGTGATGAAGAGGAGGACCCCGAGGACCTCGAGCGCGAGGTCCGCGAGCGGCTCGCGCGGGGCGAACGGCCCAAGGACATCGCCGAGGCACTGTCCAAGAACCACCCCAAACGCGAGGTCTACCAGCTCGCGCTCAAGCTGAAGGAGCGATGACGTCCATGTCGGCGATCCTGGAAGTGGCGGAGTTCCTGAAAGGGCTAGAGCCCGCCGTGCGCGCCGGGCGCTGGGATAGGGTGGAGGCCCAGGGCCGGGATGCCTGCGTGCGCCTCGCGGGTGCAGCGGCGGGGACGGAAATCGAGGCCGTCTCGCTCAATCGCTACGAGGGCCAGTTGCGCAGTGGTCTGAAGCGCGCGGCGAACAGGGCTGCCAAGCTCGGGGCGCTCGCCGTCTACTTCGAGTACGACCTGGACAACGGGTGGGACGGCAACTTCTTCCTCTGCCGGGAGTACGTGCCGCAATCCGGAGTGGAGGACGCGGACGAGGGCGAGGACTGGGCGTCCGACTGGATCGAAGATGTGGCCGGCCCGGGTCAACCGAAGCTCGCCGCAATCTACGCCGCGCAGGGAGGATTCGCCGAGACGCCGGAACAGGTCGGCAGGACGGCGTTTCTCGTCGCGCGGACGGTCGCAGCGTTCGGAAGGGCCACCGAGGAACTGGATACGCAAGGACTCGCCGTCTGCCTCGCCTTTCACGACGGAGAGCCGATCTTTCGGATCCGGGAGGTGGCTCCACGAAGATCGTCAGCTCGCACCGAAGATGAAGGCCCAGTCTCCCAGCTGCGCTACTGGACGGTAAGCCCCCGTGGAAATGGCATGGCCTACGGGCCCCAGACGGGCGATCGGTTCGCTGTGCCCAAGCCTGACGAGGTGGTGTTCACCTTCCGAGCAGGCACGCTGACGGACTACCTGGCGAACAATTTCGCATGGGGCCTCTGCTCCGAACGGCTGATGCGGTTGCTCGACGCGGAGAAGGCAACTGGGGACGACATTGGCTGGATACCTGTGCAAGTCGATGACCGCGCCGCGCGGCAGCGATATTTTCTCCTTCGCGCAAAGCCGAGACTGGATCTGTTGCACAGCACCACGATCGCTTCGCCCTCGGGCCTGCCCATCAAGCCTGTCCTCGATAGCGCCCTCGCAAAGGAACACCGGATATTTCTTCTTCACCAGTCGAGCTTCGCGTTCATCGTCGCGGACGAGCTCAAACAGAAGATCAAGAGCGCAAAGCTCAGCGGGATGTACTTCCATCCCATGCCGACAGCCACTGATTGATTTTTCGAGAGAATCGCTCAGAAGCTGAGCGCGAGCGTTCCGGCGACGCCCCAGATGAGCACGTTCTCCGCCCGGAGGCGGCGGCCCGGCTGGTCCAGGCGGAAGTCGTACGTGGGGTTCTGCTCCGGCGCCGGGATGCCGCGTCCGCCGGAGACGTCGACCGTGCCATTGCCGTCGAGGTCCTTGCCGATCGATTCGGTGGTGAGGAAATGCGGCGAGTCGATCCCGATGGTGCCGTAGACGCGCAGGCGCGCCCAGCGCGCGAATCGTCCGTAGATGCCCAGCGATCCGACCGCGTTCACGTAGTCCTGCACGTAGGTCAGCTTGCCCAACATGTCGGACACCTGGCTGTAGTCTCGTCCCGCGCTGAACCAGGTCACGTCGCCGCGCACGTCGAGCGCGATCTTCTGGCCAGCCCGCGGGTCCTCGCCCAGCACGAACTCGCTGCCCAGCGCGAAGCCGGCCTGTACCGGCGGTTGGTACCGCGCCTGGTCCCGCCAGGCCGGGCTGGCGCAGTTGGCGGTCGCGACCTCGGACAGCGCGCCGGGGTTGGCGCAGTTGTCGAACGCGCCCTTCACCGGGAAGGCGACGCTGCCCCAGAAGAGGAAGTAGGGATCGGCAACGCGGAAGCGCTTGGAGAACGCCGTCCAGGCGGTCACCACGTGCGCCCGCCGGAAGGCCTTGGTCGAAATCGAGTTGCCGGCGATCGCGGAGGGTCCGAAGGCGGACGGGTCGTCGATCTCCCCCGGCAGCGGCACGGTATAGTCGGCGCCCACCACCCAGGTCGCGACCGCGGTCCCGGGCGGATACACGTCCGGACGCAGGCGCAGCTCGCGGCCTTCGTCCACGATGGCCCAGGTGAGGCCGACGCTGGGGTCGCGGAACCCAGAGCGCTGGCTGTGCCCGGGGGCGACCACGATGGGCTGCACGGTGGTGCACGAACCCGGGTTCCCGCAGCCGGAGATCGAGACGGTGTTGTTCGCGAGCGTGCTGGTGCCCGCTACGGACGTGCCGTTGACGACCGCGTAGTCCCAATCTTGCGAGTCCCGCAGGACGTACGGCGCGACGACGTGCAGCTCCAGCCCGCGGTACAGGCCGGCCGCGATGCGGAAGTCGAACTGGTCCAGGGTCCGGTCGTGCTGCAGCTCGTCGACCAGCGTGATGGTGCCACCCTGGAGGTTCTCGCGGCGGAGGCGGGTCGAGTCGCGGCGGTGCTGGAAATTCGCCTGCAGATCCAGCTGGAACGCCCGGTCCTCGTCCATCGCCGTGGCGACGTCCGTGACCTGCGCCGCCAGCACGGGCGCCGCCACCAGGAAGAAGGGGATCACCCGTCCGAGACGCATCTGCCACCAGCGTAGCGTGCCAGACGGATCGGTCAAATCTCTGGCAAAACATCACACCACGGAGCACGCGGAGATCACGGAGATCGAGATTTGAAAACCGAACCCTCCGTGCGCTCCGTGCTCTCAGTGGTGCAGTCTTTCCGGCTTACGCGTCGTCCCCGCGCAACCCGAATTCCTTCATCTTCATCTGCAGGGATTTGCGCGAGATCTTCAGGAGTTTCGCGGTGCGCGTCACGTTGCCGCCGGTCACCTCGAGACCGCGGACGATCAGGTCGCGCTCGATGGCCTGCACCTGCCCTTTGACGATTTCTTTGAGCGGGCCGGGAGGCCCGCTCGCCGCCGACAGCTGGGCGTCGGCCGCCGGCGCGCCTTCCGGCTGCTTCCGCAGCGAGGCTGGCAGGTCCTTGGCGCCGATGCGCGGACCCTCCGCGAAGAGGATGGTGCGCTCCAGCACGTTCTCCAACTCCCGGATGTTCCCCGGCCAGGCGTACGCGGCGAGGCAGGAGAGCGCTTCGTCCTCGATCTTCTCCACGTTCTTGCGCAGCCGCGCGTTGTACTTCTGCCGGAAATGCTCGACCAGGAGCGGGATGTCCTCGCGGCGCTCGCGCAACGGCGGCAGATGGATCGGGACCACGTTGAGCCGGTAGTAGAGGTCCTCGCGGAACCGGCCCGCGGCGGTCTCGCGCACGAGGTCGCGCGAGGTGGCGGCGACCAGCCGAACCTGGACACGCGTGGTCTTCACCCCGCCGACGCGCTCGAACTCGCTCTCCTGGACGGCGCGCAGGAGCTTCACCTGCATCTCCATCGGGATCTCGCCGATCTCGTCGAGGAAGAGCGTCCCGCCGTCGGCCAGCTCGAACCGCCCCGGCTTGGACTGCACCGCGCCGGTGAAAGCGCCCCTCTCGAAGCCGAACAACTCGGCTTCCACCAGCTCGCGCGGGATGGCCGCGCAGTTGATCTTGATGAACGGCCGGTCGCGCCGCGAGGAGGTCTCGTGCAGCGCGGTCGCCACCAGCTCCTTGCCGGTCCCGCTCTCGCCCTGGATGAGCACCGTCGACGGCGCGTCGGCCACCTTGGCGATGACCTGCTGCAGCTCCTGCATCTGCTTGCCGCGCCCGACGATCTCCGTGTAGCGCCGCGCCGCGCCTTCCTGCGGCTCCTCGGGGACGACGTTGCGCTGGTTGTAATCGCTCTGCCGCGCCGCTTTGGCGATGATCGCCTTCAGCTCCTCGTGATCGAACGGCTTGGCGAGGAAGTCGAAGGCGCCGGCCTTCATCGCCTCGACGGCGCTGTCGACGCGCCCGTGGGCGGTGACCACGATCACCGGCACGTCCGGGTGCCGCGCGACGACCTTTCGTAGGAGTGTCAGGCCGTCCATGCGCGGCATGACGAGGTCGGTGACGACCACATCCGCGCCGTCACGCTCCAGCGCGGCGATGGCCTCCTCCCCGTCCACACAGACGCTTACCTCGTACCCTTCGCGCTGTAGGGTGGCCGCGAGGACCTTCCGGAGACTCTGCTCGTCGTCGACGACGAGGACGCGATCGGCCATCTGGGCCGACGGGCTACCACGGGCCGACTGGAGGGGCAATCCTTAGCTTCGGTCCGGGACGGCGGGTCTTGTGATACGGCTCGAAGTGGCCCACTGGGAGGAACCGTGCGAATGCGAACTCTCGCCGCGGCGATCGCGGCCCTCGCCACGTGGGCGTGCTCGGACGACCAAGCCCCCTTCCGTTGCACGTCGGACGGGCAGTGCGGGCCCGGACGTGTGTGCGACACGGGTAGCTGCAAGGATCCGTCCGCGCTCAGCGTCGGCGAGGCCTGCACCGCCGACAGCGCGTGCTCGGTCGGAGCCCTGTGCGCCACGACGATGCCGAGCGGCCTCTGCACCTACTCCTGCGCCGGCGCCGTGTGCCCCAGCAGCGCGGTGTGCGCGGACCTGCGCGCGAGCGGCAGCGGAATCCTGTGCGCGAGGGCCTGCGCCGCGCCGGCGGATTGCCGCGCCGGCTATGTCTGTTGCCCCGGCCTGGGCGCCTGCGTGCCGCAGGCGAACTGCCCGCCTCAGGGAAGGCCCGCGAGCGCCGATCTCGGGAAGGCGTGCCCGGCCGGGGGATGCGCGGCGGGCGAGATCTGCGCCGCCGACCCGAGCCCCGGGTTCGCGAACCCCGAGTTCCCCGGCGGCGCCTGCACGGCGGCGTGCAATCCGAACGATCAGACCACGTGCCCCGCGAACGGAAAATGCGTGAGCACCTCGAC
>DASQBG010000132.1:0-35568 GCA_035635335.1 Myxococcales bacterium
TCAGCCAGTCCAGCTGGAATACGGCGGCCGCATCGTAGAGAGCCGTGACTTCCAGATCGCCGACCCTCAGCCGGAAATAGCCCGGCACCTGATCATGATGTTGCGGCGCGGACGCCAGGGCGGGGGTCAAGCCTGACAGCGTGGTCAGAAGAGCGGCGGCGAAGCGCAGCGAATTTTTCTTCAGCACGTTTTGCTCCCAAGGTGAGTCAAGGCGGAACGTCCATGACTGCCTCTTCGGAACCTACGATGTCGATCGCCATCATACGGATTCACGGCTTCGATGACGGTCGTCATCTAAGTTGCGAGAGGCCCGCGCCGCGGCTAGGCTTTCGGCCATGCGGCTGACCCAGGCAGAGAGCGAGCGGAACCGGAAACAGATCCTCGAGGTGGCGGGGAGGCTCTTTCGCCAGCGCGGATTCGACGGAGTGGGCGTCGACGACCTGATGAAGGCAGCGGGCTTCACGCACGGCGGCTTTTACAATCACTTCGCCTCCAAGGCAGAGCTTGAAGCGGAGGCGAGCGCGAAAGGCGTCGCCGAGGCCACCGCCATGCTGGTCGAATCGCTGAGCGACCCGCGCAAGGACGGGTGGGAGCGATTCGTCCGTGGCTATCTCTCCGCTGAGCACCGCCGCGAGCCGGGGACCGGGTGCACGCTGGGCGCGCTGGCGGCAGACGCCGCCCGCAAGGGGCCCGCGGTGCAGGCGCGCTTCGCAGAGGCCGTCGAGGGAATGGCCGGCGCCCTCGCGGATCACCTCGCGCGCAAACCATCGCGCGGCAAGCGGGCCCGCGCCCGCCGCGAGCGTGCGCTGCAGATGCTGAGCGAGCTGGTGGGCGCGCTGATGCTGGCCCGCGCCGTGGCCGGCGCCGATCCCGTTCTCTCCGACGAGATTCTCGCCGCCAACCGCCGCGGGCTCCGCTAAGCTGCCCGCTCAGGCAGTGCGCGCACACGGAGGTGTCGAGGCTCGGGACGATGTTGAGGATCTTCCTCTGATACCCCGAGGACCGCCGCCGCGTCGGCAGTGGTTGCGGCCGGCACGCCGAGCCTCTTGAGCCGACCTAGCGCCTCGCTCGCGTTCATGCGAGCACCTTTTCGAACTGCTCGATCGCCTGCGCCTGCATGGCCTCCCAGGCCTCGCGGGTGCCGTATTCGTCCTGGTGCTCGGGCTTCAGGTAAGAGGCGACCTGAGACTTGAAGTCTCCGTACGAGACCTCCATCGCCCGCTCTATGGCTTTCGGAACCTGGCTCCGACTGCGCGTTCTGGACATATGTGTCAAGATCACGACTTGTTAATTCGACGGCGCCCCGGTCGGCGCTATTTCCTTCTCGAGCGCCGCAACGACGAACTCGTAAGAAGGCGTTCGATGCGCCGAGGCCCCGAGGTCCGCGCGGAGGCGCGGCTGCCCTAGGTGCGCCGCTCCGGGCGTGCGCTTCTCACAGGAGCACCTTCAAGCGCAAGAACTAGTGTTTCCTGCGCGAGGCCGTGAAGCGCATCGAGGCGGGGCGCGCGATCAGCGCTCCTGGTTCTGGACAAGATCTAGACAAAGTGGCTGGGGACGAGTCCCGAAGCTCAAAGGCCTCACCGGCTAGCCACCAGTGAGGCCCAGGAGCTCTTTTGGTTGCGGGGGCAGGATTTGAACCTGCGACCTTCGGGTTATGAGCCCGACGAGCTACCGGACTGCTCCACCCCGCGTCAGGGCCGCCCGATATAGGCCGGGCGACGGCCGCTGTCAACGCCGAACAGCGCTTGTGTAGGGAGCACCGGAGATGTCCGCCCCATAAGCGACTTGAGATGTCCGCCTTGACCAGCTGCCTGTAAAGCGAGCGGGTGACCCCCGACGCAGGGCAGGTACCCCGAGAGGCTAAGGCGATGACAGGAAGGAAGTGATCGGGATGATGCTGCCGGCGTGCTCACCACGCTGCAGGCCGCCGACGTGCTCGGGGTCTCTCCCCGGCAGATGCGGCGGCTACGGCACCGTCTGGAGATCTTCGGCGAGGCGGGGCTGATGGACGGACGGGCGGGTCTCTCGCGAAAGAAACGGGTGCCGGAGGCCACCGTCGACGAGATCTGCCGGCGCAAGCGCGAGCGGCGGCCGCTGGTGGGGATGATGCTCCACCTCGACGCGTCGACGCACGAGTGGATCGCCGGTCTTCCGCGGCAGGACCTGGTGGTGATGCTCGACGACGCCGACGGCCGCATCCTGTACGCGTGTTTCGTCGAGCCGGAGGGCACGCGGTCGACGCTCGAGGCGATCGCGCAGGTCCTGCGGCGGCACGGCCGGTTCTGCGAACCGGCAGGGAGCACAGCTCCCGTGCCTCGGCGGTACGAGGGCCGCGTGAACCACGGACGGCGGACATCACTAACTGCTCATGGGGCGGACTTCACAAAGTGCTTCGGACACGCCGAACAGCGCTTGCCCGGCTGCTCAGGCCGGCGAGGGGGAATCAGGGCTGCCGCAGGCGGAGCGGACGGCGGCGACGAGCTGCTCGGGCGAGAACGGTTTGTGCAGCACGCCGGCGGCCAGTTCGGCGGCGTCGGGCGCCTCCTCCGAGGCGCTCATCAAAACGAACGGCAGCCGGCGCATGGCCGGCTCGCGCTTCACGAAGCGGAGCACCTCGGCCCCCTGCCCGTCCGGCAGGTCTGACTCGATCACGACGGCGGCGGGCGTGATGGTACGCAGGAACATCCGGGCGTGCGCCGCGCCGGGCGACTCGAAGACCATGTAGCCGGCGCATTCGAGGAGCTCGCGGCAACGTTGCCGGACTACGTGATCACCGTCGACCAGCAGGATGGAATCGGAGTGCGACATCGAAGCGGATCTAGTTCTCCGGCGGCGGCGGGGAAAGGGCGTGGACGTGGTACGGAGTACGCTGGAAAATTTCGCGATCAGCGCACCACGCCCGCGGCGCGAAGCGCGGAGATCTCGGCATCGGACGCTCCGGCTTCGCGCAGGATCTCCGCTCCGTGCTCGCCCTGGGCCGGAGCGCGGCCCGCGGGCAGGGACGCCGTCTCGACCAGCGCAGGCAACGAGCGCGGCCGCCCGTCGTCGAGCCACAGCGAGCGAGCGCGGTGTTGCGGATGGGCGGCCAGCTCCTCGATCCGAAGGACCGGCTCGGCGCAGCAGTCGGCCGGCCCGAGCAGCGCGACCCACTCGTCGCGCGCGCGTCCGAGGAACATCTCGTCCAGGGCCGGAGACAGCAACGGATCGAACTGCCGCCCTTCCCACTCGGGCCGACCCACGGCGGCACAGAAGCGTTCCCAGAACTTCGGCTCCAGCGCCCCCAAGGCGATTGCCCCGCCGCCGCCGCACGCGTAGACGCGATAGCAGGGACGGTCGCCGCGGAGGACGTCCTCGGAGGACGGGTCGGCAAGCCGCGGGAGCAGCGCCTGCATCGACCCCTCGGTCATCGCAACGTCGAGCAGGCGCCCCCGCCCGGTCGAAGCGCGCTCCACCAGGGCCGCCAGCACGGCCACCACTGCTTGCAAACCGCCGGCGAGGAAGTCCGCGATCTGCGCGCCCGGCAAGGCCGGGACTTCGCCGAGCCCGCTGCGCGAAAGCAGACCGCCGAGCGCGAGATAGCCGATGTCGTGCCCCGCCCGGTCGCGCAGCGGGCCGGTCTGCCCGAAGCCGGTCAGCGAGCAGATCACCAGGCGGGGGAACTCGGCCGCCAGCGCGGCAGGCGCGCACCCGAGCCGTTCGAGCACGCCCGGGCGGAAGCCCTCGACCAGCACGTCGGCGCGCGCGCAGAGCCGCCGGAGCAGGCCCGGCCCCTCGCGCGCCTTCAGATCGACGGCGATGCTGCGCTTCCCGCGGTTCAGCGCCTCGAACTGCTCGGGGAGACCGCGGAGCAAGTCGCCCTCCCCGGCATCCTCCACCTTCACCACGTCCGCGCCGAGATCTGCGAGCAGGAGCGTGGCGTACGGGCCGGGATACAGGCGCGTCAGGTCGACGACGCGAACGCCTGCGAGCGGGCCGGGCATGGCGGGTGCGCCGGAAGAGGCGCTACCCGATCACCTTCTGCAGCTTCATGGCGAGCCCCATGTCGCCCTTGATCTTGAGCTTCCCGCTCATGAACGCCATCTGCGGGTTCATCTTCCCGCTGACGATGTTCATGAAGTCGCCGGTGGCCGCGGTCACCGTGCACTTGGCCCCGCCGGTGGAGCCCGCGGTCACCGCGCCGGGCTCCTTGGTCAGGTCCACCGTCCAGACGCCGCCGTTGTCGCCGGTGATGTTGAACTCGTAGACGGAGTTCACGGCCTTGGCGATGTCCGGCCGGTCCTGCAGCTTCTTGGCGATCTTCTCCTCGAAGTACTGCTTGGGAGTCGTCGGGGCGTCGGCCATGGTGTCGTCTCGGCTCGTGGCTGCGACTGAATGGGCATTCATTCAGGGGCGGCGCAGCGTAGCGACGCCCCCCCGAGGTGTCAATCACTCGGCGCCGTTTCAGTCGATCGGCTCGCCCGCGTCGTCGTGGATGTCGCTGTCGTGCGGGGGCTTGTCCAACGTGCCCGGCCCGACTCCGCCCCGGCCCGGGTGGTCCGGGATGTCGACCACCGCCTCGCCCACGTTGTTCGTGTAGTCGGACTCCGGAAGCTGGTGGCAGAAGCCGGCAGGGTCCTTGAACCGGCAGGGATCGGCCGGCCCGCTGGAGACGAACGCGGGATTCACGGTGATCCGGATGGTGTACCTGCCCGGCGGGACTGGCGCCTGCCCGTCTCCGCCGTCGAGGACGAACATCTGTCCCTGCAGCTGCCAGACGTACACGTCGGACCATCCGTGGCTGATGCCCTGGTTGCCAGGCACGCCGACGCGCCCGCAATTGCGATACGCCCAGGTCTTGACGGCGCCGTCCGCCACCGGCGCCGGAGACACGTCGATCATGCAGAAGCCGCGCTTGGCGGCCCTCCAGACGTGCCCCGTGACCGGGTCGATCAGCTCGTACCTCGCGTAGTGGCGGAAATGGAAGTGCCGGTGGCAGGTGGCGAATTCGTAGAGACCGTCGTTGTCGTTGAAGTGCACGTTCGGGTCGCCGATGAAGATGTCGGCGTCGCCGACGTTGGGCGTCGAGACCGTGAAGCGAATCACCCGGTGCGCCCCGGCGCTGATGCCGCCTTCGATCGCGTCGCACGCGGTGGCCAGGAAGTCCTCGTCGCGCACGATCCAGTGGTTCTGCAGCGTCTTCGAGTCGACGATCAGATCCGGCGTCCCCGTGAGGTCCGGCGGCCGGTCACCGGCCAGCGCGGGCAAGGCGAGGGCGCAAATTGCGAACAAGATCTTCTTCATGGTGGTCCCCCTGACGCGAAAGAGAGGACTGCCTGCCTACGCCCTGCACTGGAGGGCTGTCAACGACGCGGGTCGACCAGCCCGGCCAGCAGCGGGGCGATGGCGAGGGGGCGCGCCGAGGCGTCGGCCACGAACGGTGTCGGGCCCAGGACGACGGCGCCGGTCAGCTCCTCGACGAGGCGGCGATTTGTGGCGACCGTCGGGTCGTCTTCCGGGACCACCCGGTTGAGCACGATCGCGCGCAGCTCGACTCCGCGACGAGCGAGCGCCTCGGCGGACAGGGCGCAGTGGTTCAACGTTCCCAGGCCCGCGCGGCCGACCAGCAAGACGGGCAGGCCGAGCCGTTCCGCCAGGTCGAGGTTCGTCACCAGCGCGGCGGCGGGCGCGCGCTCGGCGGGGTCGGCCTGCTCGAGCGTCAACGCCGCCACCTCCCGCGCGAGCGGAACGAACAGCCCGCCCGCCGCCTCGACCACCACCGGGTTCGGGGACGCCCGCGCGACGAGCTCTTCGATGCGCTCGATGGAGACCGTCTTCCCTTCCGCCTGCGCGGCGACGAGCGGCGCCGCGGGGAGGCGGAACCGGTACGGGCACACCCGGTCCAGCTCGAAGGTGCCGCCGGAAGCGCGCAGCAGCGCGAGCGCATCCTCGGGGTGCTCGGGCGCGCACCCGGTCTCGATCGGCTTGAGCGGGACCGCGCCGCGCAGCAGCGAAAGCAGCGCCCGCGCCACTTCCGTCTTGCCGACACCGGTATCGGTGCCGGCGACGAAGAACCCGCGCACTCCTGCGACGAATGCCATGACGTCCGCGCTCCCGACGGCGCCGCCGAATACGGCGGCGGCTACGCCTCCGTCGTTTCCTTGATCGAAGCGTGCAGCGCCTCGAGCAATAGATCGACCTCCGCCGGCGCGATGGAGAGCGGCGGCACGACCACCACGACGTCGCCCAGCGGCCGGAGCATCAGCTCGCGCTTTCGCGCGGCCAGGCAGACCCGGTGGCCCATCCGCTCCCCGTAGCCGTAGGGCTCCTTGGTGGCGCGGTCCTTGACCAGCTCGATGCCGATCATCAGCCCGCGCTGGCGCACGTCGCCCACTTGCTTGAGCTTGGCGAGCGGCTTGAGGCCGGCGGCGAGCCGCTCCGCCATCTGGCGGACGTGGGCGAGCGTGCCTTCCTCGTCGAAGAGGCGCAGCGAGGCCAGCGCCGCGGCGCAGGCGAGCGGATTCCCGGTGTAGCTGTGCCCGTGGAAGAAGGTCTTCTTCGACTCGAACGGACCGAGGAAGCTCTCGTAGATCGCGTCGGTCGTCATTGTCGCCGCGAGCGGCAGGTACCCGCCGGAGAGGCCCTTGGCCAGGCAGAGGATGTCCGGGACGACCTCCTCCTGCTCGGAAGCGAACAGGGTCCCCGTCCGGCCGAACCCGGTCGCCACCTCGTCGCAGATGAGCAGCACGCCGTTGTCGCGGCAGGCCTTGGCGATGCGCCGCAGGTAGCCCGACGGATGCGCGATCATCCCCGCCGCCCCCTGCATCAGCGGCTCGAGCACCACGGCGGCGATCTCGTCGCGCCGGCCCGAGATGACCGCTTCCGCCGCGAGTGCCGCGGACTCCAGGCAGTGCCGCGGGCCGGTCGGCCAGCGGTAGACGTTCGGCGTCGGGACGCGGAGCACGTCGAAGAGGAGCGGCCGGAAGATCTGGTGGAAGAGGTCCATGCCGCCGACGCTCACCGAGCCGACGGTGTCGCCGTGGTACGCCTCGCCGAGCCCGACGAAGCGGGCCTTCTTCGGCTTGCCGCGCTGCCGCCAGTGCTGGAAGGCGATCTTCAGCGCCACTTCGACGGCGGTCGACCCGGAATCGGAGAAGAAGACCTTGCTCAGCTGCGGCTGTCCCTCGAAACGCGGCGCCCGGCGCGCAAGCTCCGCCGCCAGCTCGATGGCCGGCGGCGAGGCGAGGCCGAGCAACGTGGTGTGCGCGACCTTCTGCAGCTGCAGCCGGATGGCGCTGTCGATCTCCGCCTTCCGGTGTCCGTGCACGTTCACCCACAGCGAAGAGACGCCGTCGAGGTACTTGCGCCCGAGCGTGTCGAACAGCCAGGCGCCGCGAGCGTGGTCGATGATGACCGGCTCGTCGCCTTCGGGCGACTCGATCCAGCCCTGCATCTGCGTGAACGGGTGCCAGAGGTGGGCGCGATCGAGCGCGAGCAGCCGCTGGGTACGCTCTTGCGGGTCCTCCGGCGCGGCCGGGATGTTCTCTCCCATGCGGGCTGTATCCTTGCCCTCCGCCCTCTCGTCAAGCCGCGCGGGACCTCTAGGCCGCTTCGCGCAGCGCCGAGAGGAGCAGGTCGAGGTGGGCGTCCGTATGCGCTGCCGTGAGGGCGATGCGGAGGCGGGAGGAACCGGCCGGGACGGTGGGAGGCCGGATCGGCTTCACCAGGAGGCCCCGCTTGCGCAACTGGGCGGAGGCGGACAGGGCGGCCTCGGGAGCGCCGAGGACCACGGGGAAGATGGGAGTCGCCAGATCGGCGGGAAGGCCCAGCGCTCGCAGGCCGACGGCGAACCGCTCCACGTTGCGGCGCAGCCGGGCCCGCAGAGCGTCGCCTTCGACCCCTTGGAGGATGCGCACCGCGGTGAGCGCCGCGTGCGGCACCGCGGGCGGCAGCCCGGTGCTGAAGATGAGGGGGCGCGCGCGGTTGACCAGCAGCTCGCAGCAGGAGCGCGTCGCCGCGACATACGCACCGAACACGCCCGCCGCCTTGGACAAGGTCCCCATGCGCAGGTCGACGCGTCCACCCAGCCCCAGCTGCGCCACGAGTCCCGCCCCGCGCGGCCCGAGAACGCCGGTCGCGTGCGCCTCGTCCGCCACCAGCAGCGCTCCCTGCCGCTCGCACGCATCGGCGATCTGCGCCATCGGCGCGAGGTCGCCGTCCATGGAGAAGACCGTGTCGGTGGCGACCAGCACGCGCCGCGCTCCTTGCTGGCGCGCGCGCCGCAGCGCCGCCTCGAGCGCGGCCACGTCGGCGTGCGGGTACACCTCGGTGCGGGCGCGCGAGAGCCGGCAGCCGTCGACCAGGCTGGCGTGGTTGAGCGCGTCGGAGAGGACCACGTCCTCGGGCCCGGCGAACGCCGGCACCACCCCGCAGTTGGCGGCATAGCCCGAGTTGAAGAGCACAGCCGATTCGGTGCCCTCGAATCTCGCCAACTCCTGCTCGAGCGCCTGGTGGGGAAGGTAATCGCCGCAGACCAGGCGGCTCGCTCCCGCGCCCGCACCCCACTGCCGCGCTCCGTCCGCGAGCGCCTGGCGGATGGCGGGGTGCGAGGCGAGCCCCAGGTAGTCGTTCGCGCTGAAGTTGACGAGGCGCTCCCCCGAGGAGAGCTCCACCTCGGGGCCGGCCCCGGTGCGCAGCGGCTCGAGCGAGCGGAGCAGGCCGTTCGCGGCGATCGCGGCCAACTCCTCCCGCGCCCGTGCGTCCGCGCCCGCCATGGGGCACGCCTTGTAAGGAAGCGCGCGCGAATGGTCAATCGCACCTCGCAGTACATGCTCAACCGAGGCGGACCTCGTGGAGCGGGTGGTGCTTCGCGCCACCAGGGGAAAGCTGGCTCTCCATGAGCAGGAGCCGGTCCACGGGCATCCGCGCGATCTGTCCCTGCGGCGCGGCCGCGAGCGCGCGCGAGGCGGCGCGTTCTCCGCCCGGCTTCACGCGCGCCACGGTCAGGTGGGCGCGGAACGGCCGCTCCTCGAGCGCGAATCCCGCCGAGCGCAGACCTCCCTGGAGGCAGGAGGCCAGCTCCTCCAACTCGCGCGCGCCGTCCCCCGCCCCCAGCCACAGGACGCGCGGCCGCCGTGGATTGGGAAACGCGCCCGCGCCCGACAGGCTGAGCCAGAACTCGCGCAGCGCCCCGCATGGGGCGGCCGCCTCGCGGAGCCGCGGAAGCGCCTCCTCCGGCTGCTCTCCCAGGAACGCCAGCGTGTAGTGCAGCTGCTCGTCCTTCGTCCAGGAGAGCGGCGCGTCCCCCGCCGCGCGCTTCATCTCGCGCAGCGCGGCCGAGGCGAGAGGCCGCGCCTCCTCCGACACCGGCACGCTGAAGAACAGCCGCACGGGGCGCAGGTCACCTCGGCGTCGCCGGCAAGTCAACGGGCCCATTCCCGCTTTCCCCGACGCCCCGTCCGCGTTACTTCCTTGCCATGCCGAAAGCCGTCCGCAAGCCCGCGGCCGCCCGAGCGCCCCTGCTGGCGCTGCCGCTGGTCGAAAAACTGCTCTCCGCGGCCATGTCCCGGGGCGCAGAGTTCGCCGAGGTCTACGTGGAGCGTTCGACCACCACCGCCGTGTCGCTCGACGAGGGGAAGGTGCGAAGCGCGCAGGTCGGCGCCGTCACCGGCGTGGGCGTGCGCGCCATCCGCGGCGCCCAGGTGGGGTACGCCTACTCGGACGACCTGGACGAAGCGGCGCTCTTGCGCACGGCCCAGACCGCCGCGCTGATCGCCGAGGGCAACCGCGAGCCCGGTCCGGTGGTTCTCTCGCGAACGCCGTTGCCGACGTACTACCAGGTCAAGCAGCCGCTCGCGGCCATCGACGTCTCCCGGAAGATCGAGTTGGTGCGGGAAGCCGACGCCGCCGCGCGCGCGCACGACCGGCGCGTCAAGCAAGTGATGGCGGGCTACGCGGATCAGACCCGCGAGATCCTGGTCGCCAACACGCTCGGGCACCTCGCCGAGGACCGGCAGGACCTGTGCCGCCTGGGCGTCAGCTGCGTCGCGTTCGGCAAGGGCGGCGAGCGGCGCACGGGGTTCTACGGAGGCGGCGGGCGCGTCGACTTCCGCTTCTTCGAGGACTTCTCTCCCGCCCAGGTCGGCCGCGAGGCCGCGCGACAGGCGGTGGCGACCCTCGGGGCGGTCCCCGCGCCTGCAGGCCCGCAGACGGTGGTGCTGGCTCCCGGATGGAGCGGCATCCTGCTCCACGAGGCGGTCGGACACGGCCTGGAGGCGGACTTCATCCGCAAGGGCACCTCGCTGTTCGCCGGCAAGCTGGGCGAGAAGGTCGCCTCCGAGTTGGTAACGGTGATCGACGACGGCACGGTGGCCGGCGGACGCGGCTCGCTCAACGTGGACGACGAAGGGAACCCGGGCGAGCGCAAGGTGCTGATCGAGAAGGGCGTGCTGAAGGGCTATCTCTACGATCACCTCAACGCGAAGCTCACCGGGCAGCGGTCCACCGGCTCCGGACGCCGCCAGAGCTTCCGCCACGCGCCGATGCCGCGCATGACCAACACCTACCTCGCCCCGGGCGACCAGACGCCCGAGGAGATCCTGGGCGGAGTGCGCAAGGGCCTCTATTGCCGCCAGTTCGGCGGAGGCCAGGTGGACATCTCGAACGGCAACTTCGTGTTCGAGATCTCGGAGGCCTACCTGATCGAGCTGGGCGAGATCACCCGCCCGGTGAAGGGGGCCATGCTCATCGGCGTGGGCCCGGAGGCGCTCAAGAACGTGAGCGCGGTCGGATCGGACGCCTCTTTCGACCCGGGGCTGGGTACTTGTGGCAAGGACGGCCAGAGCGTCCCGGTCGGAGTGGGCCTGCCCACCGTGCGCATCGACGACGTGACCGTCGGCGGGACGGGAACCTGAGCATGGAAGCGCAAGTCGCGTCCCGGAGGGCGCGGAAGGAGCACGACGCCGGGCTGCTCGACACCTGCGAGCAGCTCGTCGCTCTGGCGAAGAAGGCCGGCGCGAGCGACTCCGAGGCGTACGCGGAGAGGACGCGCGAGTCGTCGGTGAAGGTCCGCGAAGGCAGCGTCGAGGAGCTGCAGCAGGCGACCAGCAAGGGGGTCGGGCTGCGCGTCTTCAGCGCGGGGCGGCTCGGGTTCGCGTACGGGACCGATTTTTCCAAGGCGGGCCTGCAGCAGCTCGCGCGCAGCGCCGTTTCCCTGGCGAAGGGCGCCGCGAAGGACCAGTTCAACGAGCTCCCGCGCGGGAGCCGGCTCGGCCGGGGACCGGAGGGCGCCTTCGATCCGGACATCGAGGACATCGACCCGGCCTGGAAGCTGCGCGCCGCCCAGGCCGCAGAGCAGGCCGCCGCCCGGGTGGACCGGCGCGTGCGCAAGTTCGACGGGACCGGCGCGGGCGATTATCTCGCGCGGTCGGCGATCGCGTCCTCGCGCGGCGCCTCCGGCGAGTCGCGGGCAAGCTACGCGTACCTGTACTGCTCCCCGGTGGCGGAAGCCGACGGCCAGCTCCAGACCGCCTCCTGGTCCGACACGCGCCGCCGCCTGGCCGAGCTGCAGGCGCCGGAGGAGATCGGCCGCATCGCCGCGCAGCGCGCCGCGCGCATGCTCGGCGCGCGCAAGGTGAAGACGCAGAAGGCAGCGATCATCTTCGAGCCGCAGCAGGCGGCCGGGTTCCTCGCGGGCCTTGCCGGCGCGGTGAACGGCGATCTGGTCTACAAGAAGAGCAGCTTCCTGGCGAAGCTCCTGGGCAAGCGGATCGCCTCCGAGCAGGTCACGCTCGTCGACGACGCGACGCTCGAAGGCGGGCTCGCCACGCGGCCCTTCGACGGCGAAGGCGTCGCCTCGCGGCGGACGGTGGTCATCGAGCGCGGCGTGCTGAAGAGCTTCCTCTATGACACGTACACGGCGCGGAAGGCCGGCGCGCGCTCGACGGGCAATGCCGCCCGGGGATGGTCGAGCCTGCCGCACATCGGCACCAGCAACTTCGTGCTGGACCGCGGCACGGTCAGCCCGGAGGAGATCGTGCGTCAGACCGAGCGGGGCCTGCTGGTCACCGCCATGCTGGGGAGCGGCGCCAACGTCGTCACCGGCGAGTACTCGCGGGGAGCGAACGGTCTGTGGATCGAGAACGGCCAGATCTCGCACGCGGTGCAGGAGGTGACGGTCTCGGGCTCGCTGCTCGACATGCTGCAGGCGATCGACAGGGTGGGGGACGATCTCGACCTGCGCTCCAGCACGGCGGCGCCGACGCTGCGCATCGCCGAGGCCGTGATCAGCGGATCCTGATGCGCGCGCTCCTCTTCGACCTGGACGGCACGCTCACGCGCAGCTCCGGGGCAGGCACGCGCGCGCTGGCCGCGGCGGTGGGCGCGCGCCCTCGCGCGGCGGAGGAGCTGCGCAAGATGCGCCTCGACGGGATGACCGACCGCGCGATCGCGCGGCTGCTGCTCGCGGCCGAGCGGCATGGCCAGCCCCAGGAGGTGCCCGAGGAGCACATCGATGCGGTGCTCGCGCAGTACCTGCTCGCCCTGGAGAAGGAGTGCGCGGCGAAGTCGTACGTGGCGCTCCCAGGCGTGCCCGAGCTGCTCGACCGACTGGGCCGGCGCCAGGGGGTGCTGCTCGGGCTCTGCACCGGGAACCTCGAGCCGGGCGCGCGCCTCAAGCTGGGCTGCGTGGGCCTGTGGGGCCGGTTCAGCTTCGGCGGCTACGGCAGCGACGCGGAGCCGCGCCCGGAGATCGTGCGCACCGCCTGGAAGCGTGCCCGCGAGCTGGGCGCCACCGAGGCCCTGGTGATCGGGGACACGCCGCGCGACATCCTCGCTGCCCACGAGGCCGGGCTGCCCGCCTGCGCGGTCGCGACGGGACGCTGGACGGTGCACGATCTGTCGACGCACGGCCCCGAGGTGGTGCTGCAGGATTTCGCCGACCTCGACCGGGCGGAGCGCCTGCTGATGAGCGAGCTCCGCGCTCCGGGCCCGTGATAGAGAACCGCCTCCCATGCCCCGATCCGCTCTCCTCTTTTGCGCCGCCGTCGCCCTGTCCACCGGCTGCAAGCGCGCGTCACCGCCCGAACCCCGGTACTGCGACCAGGACCTCTCGGGCGTGTGGGTGAACGCGAGCGATCGCGCTTATGCGTACCGGCTCACGGACCACGGCGACGCCGTCCGAGGAAAGTACTTCAACCGAGACATCGACGGCGGCGAGTCGCCGCCCAAACCCGGTGACGACCCGATCCTCATCGACCTGCACCGCACCTCGAGCGCGCTGGCCGGCACGATGAAGACCAAGGGCGAGGCCCCCGGCGGCCGTCGCTGCGACCTGGAGTTCGGAATGCGCGTCAGCTCCTGCCAAGCCGACGTCCTGCAAGTCGTCGCGGAGACCTCCTATCCACTCCGCGACGACTGCACGCGGCAGAAGCAAGAAGACGGCGGCGACGTTCCCTCCCAGCTGACGGAGTACCGGTGGGACCGGGCCCCGGCGGCCGGCGGGGGCAAGGCGCGCTGAGCTATTTCAGCTCCGGCACGTGGCGCGCGAGGATGTCGCGCACCTTCCCCAGCTCCGGGCGCCGCGCCAGCGCGTCCTTCACGTAGCGCAGCGAGGACGGGATGTGCGCCAGGAACGACGGGTTCTTCTTCACCTGGTCGATGAAGACGAAGCGCCCAGCGTCCTTCAACTTGCGCTGCACGGTCAGCAGATCGAAGAACCCGACGAACTCGCGCTCGTCGAGCTTGGGTCCGCCCTCCACCGGCAGCTTCTGGAGATATCTGCGCAGCATCTCGTCGATGAGATCGCGCGGCAGCTCCACGTAGCTATCGCGCAGGAGCGCCACCAGGTCGTATTGCCGGGGCCCCTGCAGCGCGTCCTGGAAATCGATCACCACCTGCTCGCCGGAGGGGAGCACCATGATGTTCCGGCTCTGATAATCGCGGTGCGTGAAGCCGCGAGGCGCGGCTGCCAGCTGCCGCGAGATGCGCGTGAACGTCTTCCGAAGCTCGCGCAGCTCGGCCTCGGTAGGCTTGGCTCCGCGGCCCACTAGCCCGTACTCGATGAAGTGCTCGAACTCCCACTGGTAGAGGTCGAAGTCGAAGGCGCGGCCGAACGCGAGGCAGGAAGGGTCCGGGTCGCGCTCGGCGTGGGCGCGGAGCCGGGCGAGCTGGTCGATGGCGCGCGCGTAGATCTCACGCCGGTGCTCCGGCCACGACGCTGCCGCCCCCGGCACGCCGTCGCGCAGCGCCATCTCCAGCGTGCGGTCGGTCAGGTCCTCGAGCACGACGAACCCGCGCCGGTGCGCGTCCAGGTAGATGCGCGGCACGCGCACGCCCAGCCTCGCCAGGTAGCGATGCACGTTGAGGAACGGCAGGTCGTGCGCCGCCGCGTCCTTGGAGACCTCCTCGCTCTTGGCGGGCTCGGGCGGCAGCTCCATGACGATGGCCGACTGCCCGGTTCCGTCGCTGGCGCGCCAGTAGGTCCGGTTCCCCGCCCCCCCCGGAAGACGCTCGATCTTCGACGCGGGACGCCCCATCGCCTCCGCGTACGCACGCGCGAGCTCGCTGTGGTCCATGTGCAAACGAGTCTACTTCCCCGCGCGAACGAGTCTACAATAAGGCGCGCGGAGGCCCTCGATGCCCGTCTTCGACAACATCCTGCAGGCGATCGGCCGGACACCCATGGTGCGGCTGCACAAGCTCGTCGGGCCCAAGGACGCGGCGGTGTACGCCAAGTGCGAGTTCATGAACCCCGGCGGGGCCATCAAGGACCGCATGGCCATGTACATCCTCGACAAGGCAGAGCGGGCGGGTCGGTTCAAGCCGGGCGCGACCATCGTGGAGAACACGAGCGGCAACACCGGCATGGGCGTCGCGCTCTGGGCGGCGGTGAAGGGCTACCGCTGCGTGTTCACCATGCCGGACAAGATGTCCTCGGAGAAGGTGAACGCGCTGAAGGCGTTCGGCGCCGAGGTGGTGGTCACGCCGACCAACGTGCCCGCCGAGGACCCACGCAGCTATTACGAGACGGCCAAGCGGATCCACCGCGAGACGCCCGGCTCGTTCATGCTGAACCAGTACCACAACCCCGACAACATTGAGGCGCACTACAAGCTGACCGGGCCCGAGGTCGAGGACGATCTGCGCAAGGCGGGCCTCACGCTCGACGCGTTCGTCGCCGGCCTCGGCACGGGGGGGACGATGAGCGGCGCGGGCAAGTACCTGAAGGAGAAGTTCCCGCAGTCGAAGAACGTCGGCGTCGACCCGGAGGGCAGCGTCTACCTGGACTACTTCAAGACCGGGAAGCTGGTGCAGCCGCACGTGTACAAGGTGGAAGGCATCGGCGAGGACATGCTGTGCAAGGCGATGGACTTCAGCGTGCTCGACGACGTGCGGCGCGTCGACGACAAGCAGAGCTTCCAGGCCGCGCGCAGGCTGGCGCGCGAAGAGGGGCTGTTCGGCGGCGGCTCGTCGGGGTCCGCCATCCACGTCGCCGTCGATCTGGCGCAGGAGATGGGCAAGGGCAAGACCATCGTGGTCATCCTGCCGGACAGCGGGTCGCGCTACATCACCAAGTTCTATTCGGACGAGTGGATGAAGGACAACGGGTTCCTCGACCCGACGGATCGGATGGGAACCGTCGGGGATCTGCTCGGCGGGAAGAAGCGCACCGTCTACACGGTCAAGCCCTCGGACACCGCCAAGCACGCGGTGGAGCTGATGAAGCGGCACGGAGTCTCGCAGCTGCCGGTGGTGGACGGCGACAAGCCGGTGGCCATGCTGCACGAGGTGGACCTCTTGCAGGCGCTGCTCGAGGGCCGGCACGAGCTGGACGAGCCCGTCAGCGCGGTGATGAAGCCCATCGACGGCGTGGTGACGCTGCGGACGCCGGTCTCGCGCCTGCGGGAGCTGTTCGCGAAAGACCAGGTGGCGATCGTGAAGGACGGAGATCAGGTCGCGGCGATCGTGACGAAGATCGACCTGATCGAGTGGCTCGCCGCGCGCTGACCGGCCGGTCCTTGCCTGCCAGTTGCCACGCGCCACAACGCCGCGCGGATGTTCGTGCTTGCCCGCGATTTCGCCCGGGCTGCGCGGCTGTACGAGCAGCTCAAGGCGTGGCCGGACGCCGCCCACATCTACGAGGAGGCGGGGGACTTCACCGAGGAAGTGCGCATCCGCCTGCCTCCGGAGCTGGTCGCGCTCGCCCAAGATGCCGGGGAGCATCCGGTGAAGGGGCGCGGCCAGCCCGTGCACGTGTTCACGATGCGCCCGGAGTGAATCGCCCTCTGGGGCGGCGCTGTGCATTTCATCCCGAGCGTCTCGGCAACCTCGGCAGCCTGGGCGGGCGCGGCCCGTGCCGCACGGCGCCGTGCACTTTGGCGTACTCCAGCTCCGTTCCGGCGCGTGCGGAGCGCAGCAGCAGGCCTCCGCGACTCATGTCGCCGCGACCGACGAACGAGGGCGGGAAGAGGAGCCGCTCGCCGAACACGCCGAGCAGCGGGTCGACGTACTTGGCCGAGGCGATGCTGCCGAGCAGCACGATCTCGCTGTGCGGCGGGAGCGCGCGGAGCACGAGGTGGGCGGCGTCCTCCAGAGGCACGCGGAAGCGTCGATCCGCCGCGTCGACGGGCACCTTGCCCAGCCGGATGAGCTGGGCAGCGTCGACCGGCGCCTCGGCGGGGACCAGGCCCGCGCCCGGCGCGATCACCAGCGCACCGGGCACGCCGCCGGGCGCCCGCGCGAAGGTGCGCGCGTAGAGCAGCTTGCCGCGGAAGTAGAGGCCGCTGGTGAACTCGAACGCCTCGCCGAGCGTCGCCTGGCCTGCGCGCAACCGCCGGGCGAGGTCGAACTGCGCCGCCGGACGCAGCAGCATCTGCATGCGCTCGCCCGAGGCGTTCGCGGGAGACAGCAGGAAGACCCGGTGGTATTCACTCGGCGCCATGTCCACCCGCGACAGCGATCATTTCGAGACGCTCGCCATCCACGCCGGGCAGCGGCCCGACCCGACCACCGGCGCGGTCATGACGCCGGTGTACCTCACCTCCACGTACGCGCAGGAAGGCCCGGGGGAGCATAAAGGGTTCGAATACTCGCGCACGCGCAATCCCACCCGCGACGCCTTGCAGGGCTGCCTGGCCGCGCTGGAAGGCGGCAAGCACGCCCTCGCCTTCGCCAGCGGGCTCGCGGCCACCGACGCGGTGCTGCACCTGTGCAACGCGGGCGATCACGTGGTGCTCGGCGACGACCTGTACGGCGGCACCTTCCGCATCGCGGACAAGGTGTTCAAGCGGCTCGGGATCGACCTGTCCTTCGTCGACATGACCGATCCGCGAAAGGTGGAGCGCGCGATCACCCCGAAGACGCGCCTGCTCTGGACGGAGACGCCCACCAACCCGATGCTGAAGATCGTCGATCTCGCCGCGGTGGCGGAGATCTGCCGCAAGCGCGGCATCGTCTCGGTCTGCGACAACACCTTCGCCACGCCGTTCTTCCAGCGGCCGCTCGAGCTGGGGTTCGACGTCGTCGCGCACAGCATGACCAAGTACTTGAACGGCCACAGCGACGTGGTGGCCGGCGCGCTGGTCCTGCGCCGCGACGATCTGCACGAGAAGCTCGCCTTCCTGCAGAACGCCGTCGGCGCGGTGCCCGGACCGCTGGACTCCTTCTTGGTGCTGCGCGGCCTCAAGACCCTGCACGTCCGGATGGAGCGCCACGACCAGAACGCGCGCCTCGTGGCGCAGGCGCTGCAACGCCACCCGAAGATCGAGAAGGTGACCTGGCCCGGGCTGCCGGAGCACCCCCAGCACGCGCTCGCCGCCAAGCAGATGCGCGGCTTCGGCGGCATGCTCACCTGCGTGGTGCGCGGCGGGCTGCCGGCGGCTCGCACCATGCTCAAGTCGGTGCGCCTCTT
Source organism: Myxococcales bacterium (assembly GCA_035635335.1). Classification (GTDB taxonomy): domain Bacteria; phylum Myxococcota; class Myxococcia; order Myxococcales; family 40CM-4-68-19; genus VBKO01. The sequence continues at coordinate 17,885 of DASQBG010000132.1, forward strand.
CACCTGCGCCGAATCGCTCGGCGGCGTCGAGTCCCTCATCGAGCACCCGGCGATCATGACGCACGCTTCGGTCCCCGCGGAGACGCGCAAGCAGCTCGGTATCGACGACGGATTGATCCGCCTCTCGGTGGGCATCGAGAACGGACAGGACCTGGTGGACGACCTGACCCAGGCGCTGGACCGCGCGTAGCGATTCGTCGCCACCAGCCGTGGACGCGTCGGCGCTGCGCTTTTCACAGCGCGGACGTTCTGGCATGCACTCTGGTCGTGCGCGCGGCCATCAGTCAACGGTTCGCAGCTGCCGTTGGCGGGCTGCCGGGCGTCTTCTGGACGATGTGGTGGGGCCTCATCGTCAATCGGCTCGCGAGCTTCGTGATCGCATTCCTTTCCCTCTACCTGGTGCGAGAGCGGGGACTGGGCCCGGCCGAGGCCGGACGCATCCTGGCCCTCTACGGCGTGGGCTTCACGATCGCCGGACCGTTGAGCGGGCTGCTCGCCGACCGGATCGGCCGGCGGGCCACGATGGTCGCCGGGCTCGTGCTGGGGGCATGCTGCGTGAGCGCGCTCGCCTTCGCCCGCGCCCCTGCCCTGCTTGCGCTGTTCGCCTTTCTCGCCGCCGCCACGGGCGACATCTACCGCCCGGCGATGAGCGCCGCGGTCGCGGACGTGGTCCCGCCCGCCGACCGCCCGCGCGCGTACGGCCTTGTGTACTGGGCGGTCAACCTCGCCCTCTCGGTCGGCCTCGCCTTGGGAGGGCTCGTCGCGGAGCGGAGCTTCGTGGCGCTGTTCCTCGCCGACGCCGGCACCTCGCTGGTGGCTGCCGCGATCGTCCTCTTCCGGGTCCCGGAGACGCGCCCGCACGGCGTGGCGCACGAGCCCGCGCTCCGTGGGCTCGTCAAGGTCTTCGCCGACGGACCCTTCCTCTCCTTCCTCCTGCTTCATCTGGCCGCGCTGGCCGTCTTCGTGCAGTGGCAGCTCGCGCTGCCCATCGACATGGCCGCCCACGGGCTGGGGCCTTCCGCCTACGCTTTCCTGATGGCGCTGAACTGCGCGGGCGTGGTGCTCTTGCAGCCCATCCTCTCGCCGCGCCTGCATCGCGTCGACGCCGCCCTGCTGCTGGCACTCTCGGCGGCCTTGTTCGGCCTTGGTTACGGCCTCAACGCCATCGGCGGGAGCCTCCCCGTGTACGGCGTGGGGACCGCGCTTTGGACGGTGGGCGAGGTGATCGGCTTCCCGGTGGCCGCGACCATGGTGGCCAACCTGGCTCCCGCCGCGCTGCGCGGTCGCTACCAGGGCGCATTCGCGATGTGCTGGGGCGCCGCTTTCACCGTGTCGCCGTTCGTGGCCGGCGAGGTGATGCAACGGCTCGGCGCCCGCACCCTCTGGCTGCTCTGCCTCGCCGTGGCGCTCGCCGTCTCCGCCGGCCACCTCCTCACGGCCGAGCCCCGCCGGAGACGTCTCGCGGCGCTGGAGCAGTCGGAGGCAGAGCAGCCGCCGCTGGAGGTGACGCCGTCGTAGGAAACCGAGCCGTCTCGACCGGCACCGGAGCTAGCCCGACGGAGGCCCAGGGTCCACCCAAAGCGCAATAGCCAAGCGTGCGGCTCCGCGACGAGCTGCCGATTCGCTGCGGAGCTGAGCGGGTCGATCGCGTCCGGGCGAATGGGATGACCCCGGCGCGCAGCATGGATGTGCGCGTCGAGCGCGCGATTCACGGCTCGTGCGATGCGGATGGAGGTACCTGAATCCCGCGGGCGAGTCGCGAAGGGACCCATGGGACGGAAGCGCTCTGTGGGCACCCCGGGGCTCGTGGCACGGTAAATCGGCTCAAAGACCAAGCAGGAGATCCGCCAAATCCTGAGGGATCAGACCAGCGCCCTGGAGGTGTCGCCTCGCTTCCGGCGTCAACTCAGGGGAAAGGGCTGCCTTCTCAATCTTCCATTTCTTGTACCCCGGATATGTCTCAAGAAATCGTGAGACGTGGCCTTCAAAATTGGTCACGTCTTTTAGAAGTTTGTCTTCGGAGCGCTTGCACGTCCCGAACCGAATGCGCTTGCTCGTCTCGTCCATTGCTACGAGATCAATCTCCGTGTCTGAGCTATCCCAGTAACCATCGATTCGCCTGGACAACGGGAAGTCCCCGATCCGCTTCTTGCTGCGCTCTTCGTACAGGCGTTCTACAAGTTTTTCGAACGCATGACCCTCGACATCGCGCATCCGCTGGTCCGCTTCAACGACGAGTTGGTCCGTCGGAGAGAAGGCGATCGCAGAGACAGGATTCGCAAGGGCAGCCAACCATGCAGCCAAGAAGTTGTCGGTCAAATAGTAGCGCCCCCGTGGCGTCTTCGGCTTGGCAAAGACGGGAAGCTTCCTCTCGATCAACCGATACCGCTCGATGAGAATCTTAAGGTACCCGGCGACCTGCTCTTCCGTGTCCCGACTCATCCTACGCACGTAGTCAGTGATCTCTCCGTGATTGCAGCCCTCGTTCCGCGCTACATGCTTCAGCACAACGTCGTATCGGCCGCGCAGTTCCTTTAAGAACCAGTTGTCTGCCTCGGTCCGCAGAGGCGATGAACTTTCGAAGAAGAGCTTGCGCAGCAATTCTCCGCGTCCCGCGGAAAGGACTCCTTGCTCGTAGCAGTCCCGATAGAACTTGGGGACACCCTCGAAAAGGCTCCAGAGAAATAGGAGTCGTTGCGGATCCGGAGTCGCATGCTCATTCAAAATCTCCAGCACCGAGGAAAGGTCTAGGTGTGTGAGATCTATTTCACCTGTCGTCCGGCTGAAGAGCGGAGCGGACTGATGTTCGAGGAGCGCCTGGATGTCGGTATGCACGGAACCCAGGACAAGCAGGCCACCGGGCACGCGCGCAGCACCCGCGGAAAGGAGGTCCACTTCGCGTTGTAGCAGTGAGGGAAAGTCCTTGAGGTGTTCTCGATTGAAGTACTGAAACTCGTCCAAAGCAATGACGTACCCTAGGCGTGCCAGGGTGGAAACGAGTTTCGCCACATCGTCGAGGCTCGCCGGCCGGGCAATGGAATCCGGCAAGTGAAAAGTATCCATGGCATCCACGACGGCGGAGACGACCCCGGCGGGTCCCGAGTCCGGAATCTGCACGTAGAGGATGCCCTGCTGAATGCCCTTCGAGCGGGCGGCCAGCAGGGCTTGCTGAATCAACGAAGTCTTCCCGATCCTTCGCCGCCCCGTCACCTTCACGAAAAACCAGCGGCGCCGCTCAAGGATCGCAGCGAGTTGCTGTAGCTCCAGTCGCCGCCCGTAAAAGCCCCATTCCATGCTCGACTCCTGCGAGATTTAAAACGTTTTATATCTCGCAGCAGCGGCACGCAAGGAGTGGGCAGAATCGTTCTAAACCACTGGAAAGGCTATATTTTGTGCTTCTGTCAGGTCGGAGCGTCGCCGGAGAAGCGCTATGCCGCCTGCTTGGCGACCGCACTTGCGCCAGTCGCCCGCACGGTGACCCGCGCCTAGTACACCACTGGCTTCGCATCCTGTGCGAGTGGCGTCTGGTACGGCTTCCCCTTCGTGGCCTTCTGGAACTCCTCCTTCGCGGCCGCGACCTGCTTCGGGTCCGAGAGGAGATCCACCATCGACCCGCCCAGCACCTTCGCAGCGACCATCATCCCCTTGAGCCCGAGCGGGTGCGCCGCGCACGCCGTCTGCCCCCAGTGGTGGGCGGCGGTGCCGATGGGGCGGGCGACGATGTTCAGCTCGGCGAGCGGAACGGCGGCGCTGACCTCGCCCAGATCGGACGACGCAGTTCCGCCGTGGTTCGGGCCGTACGGCACCACGTCGGTAGCGAGGCCCGCCTGCTCCACCCCGACTTCCTTCTGCAGCGCCTTGGCGAAGGTCTGGTCCTTGTCGTCGAACTTCGGAGGACCGATCCGGTCCATCTCCTTCTGCATCACGCGTCCGAGCACCTGGTTGTTGAGCGGGTCGCGCGTCGAGGCGAGCAGCGTCACCTTGGCCCGCGTCTCGGTGGCGAGCGCGGCGCCGTCGGCGGCCTTGCGCATGCGCGCGAGCAGCTCGTCCACCGCGGTGCCGGTCTGGTCGCGCAGCCAGGTCTGGATCTTCGCGTAGTCGGGAATGATGTTGGGCACCTTGCCCCCGTCCTTGATCACCCGGTGGATGCGCGCGGTGGGCTGCACGTGCTCGCGCATCAGCGCCATTGCTATGTCGAACAGCTCCATGGCGTCCAGCGCGCTCCGCCCCAGCCACGGCGAGGCGGCCGCATGCGCCGTCTTCCCGAAGAACTCGACCTCCGTGGCGGTGAGCGCCAGCCGCGGCCGCGTGACGACCTGGTTGGCGGCCTCCGGGTGCCAGGACAGCACCACGTCCGTCTTCTCGAACGCGCCCGCCTTCAGCATGAACACCTTGCCGAGCAGCAGCTCCTCGGCGGGCGTGCCGAACACTTGGATGGTCCCAGGGAGCTTCTGCTCCATGCGCGCCCGGTTGGCCGCCACGGCCGCAGCAACCGCGGAGGTGCCGAGCAGGTTGTGTCCGCACCCGTGCCCCGGCGCACCCTCCTTCTCCGGGTCCTTCTTCGCCTCGGCCGGCTTCTGCGAGAGCCCCGGGAGCGCATCGTACTCGGCCATGATGGCGACGACGGGTGCGCCGCTCCCCGCCGTGGCGATGAACGCGGTCGGCATCCCGGCGACGTTGCGCTCGACCTTGAATCCTTCCTTCTGCAAGAGCTCCTCGATGGCGGCCGCCGACCTGTCCTCGTGGAGACCGGTCTCCGCGTACTCCCAGAGCTGGCGGGACATCCCCTCCCAGCGGGTACGGGTCTGGTCGAGATAGGCGTCGGTGGTCGATGCGGCGGCGGCGAGCAGGGCGAGCGCGATCATGGAGTGGACTCCTGGTTAGTGGGCCGGAGCGTACACAAAACGCGCTATAGAGTCGCGCCGTGCCGTCCCGACAAGCCACCCGGCCGGCCCGCGCCCGCGCCGCAAAGCCGTCCTCCGACGAGCCGGAGGTGATCCTCTCGCGCCGCGGCCTCGAGCGCCTTCGCTCCGGGCACGTCTGGGTGTACCGCAGCGACCTGCGCGCTCCGGCGGAGCTCAAGGGCGGCGAGGTGGTGCGGCTCGTCGACGACCGCGGCTGGTTCGCCGGCAAGGCGTTCTACGGCAAGCAGAGCCAGATCTCCGTCCGGCTGCTCACCCGCGAGGACGAGCCGATCGACGAGGCCTTCTTCGCGCGGCGCCTCTCGCAGGCCAGAGCGCTGCGCGAGGCCACGGCGCCCGATCCCGAGCTGCGGAGCGCCTCGCGGGTGGTGCACGGCGAGGCGGACCTCCTCCCCGGACTGGTGGTGGACCGCTACGCCGACTGCTTCGTCGTGCAGACCTTGATCGAGGCGACCGACGCCCGCCGCGAGCTGTTCGCCGATCTCCTGCAACAGCTGTGGAAGCCGCGCGCGATCGTGGAACGCAACGACGTCAAGGTTCGCGCCCACGAGGGGCTGCCCCCGCGCAAGGGCCTGCTGCGCGGCGCGGAGCCCGGGCCCGTGGAGTTCCGTGAGGGCGAGGTGCGGCTCGTGGCGGACCTCCTCGAGGGCCAGAAGACGGGCGCGTTCCTCGACCAGGCGGAGAACCGCCTCGAGTCGGGCCGGTACGCGCGCGGGCGCGCCCTGGACTGCTTCACCTACGGCGGCGCGTTCGCGCTGCAGCTCTCCCGGCGCGCCGAGACCGTCACCGCGGTCGACATCAGCGAGCGCGCCGCGGAGGAAGGCCGCCGCACGGCCGCGCGCAACGAAGCCGCGAACGTGACCTTCCAGGTGGCCAATGCCTTCGACCTGCTGCGCGACCAGGCCGACGAAGGGCAGGTCTACGACACCATCGTGCTCGACCCGCCCGCCTTCGCCAAGAACAAGGCGTCGCTCGCCGCGGCGCTGCGCGGGTACAAGGAGATCAACCTGCGCGCCTTCCACCTGCTCTCGCCCGGCGGCGTGCTGGTGACCGCGAGTTGCTCCTTCCACATCGACGAGGCCTCGTTCGAGCGCACCGTGCTCGGCGCGGCGGCCGACGCGGGCCGATCGGTGCAGGTGATCGAGCGGCGCGGCGCCGCCCGGGATCACCCGACGCTGCTCGGAGTGCCGGAGACCCGCTACCTCAAGTGCCTCATCCTCCGGGCGCTGTAGCCGCGAGCATGCGCGCGACCACGCCGACGAAGAGGTCGACGAGCTGCGGGTCGAACCGGAAGAGCTGCTCGCTGGTCATGATGCGCGTCGCCTCGCGCAGTCCGTGCGCCGCGCGGAACGGCCGCGTGGTGGTGAGCGCGTCGAACGATTCGCAGATGGCCAGGATTCGCCCCCCGAGCCCGATCTCGGGCAGCGCACCCTCGCGTGGAACCAGGTCGAGGTGGCACTCGTAGGCGGCCTGGGCGCGCTCCAGCGCCGCCGCGGTCACCTCGCCCTCGCGCAGGATTGCGCGCGCGGAGAGCAGCGGGCTCGCCTTCACCGCGCGCAGCCCCTTCTCGTCCAGCTTGCCGGACTTCTGCAGCACCGTCTTGGGAATCGCCGCCATGCCGACGTCGTGGAACAGCGCCGCCATGCCCAGGTCGTGGCGCCGCTTCTTCGACAGCCCGAGCCGAGAACCGAAAAATATCGCGAGCACCGCCACGTTGGCGGCGTGAACGCCCCAGTAGCGGTCGCTCTCCTCGACCTTGACCCGCGCCAGGGCGAGGAAGCGCATGGGCATCGACCGCTGCAGGTCGACGAGGTCCTGGACGATCCGCGCCGCCGTCCGCACCGGCAGCGGCGGCGCGCCCATCCGGAGCTGCTGGATGGTCTGGTTCACGAAGGCGGCGGCGGCCGCGTATGCCTCGGCGAGCCTGTCGGTCTTCTCCGTCAGGCCCGTGGAGGCCGCCTCGGGACCGAGCCGCAGCCGGAGCACCTTGAACGGCCTGGCCGGGTCGCCGCGGTCGTCGAGGCGGGGAGGAGGCGCTGGCCGGAAGAGGCGGAGGAGCAGCCGCAAGTCGGTCTTCGGCGGAGCGAGCGAGGCGCGGATCCCGGTCACGCCCCGCTGGCGGAGCTCGGTGCGCACCGCGGCGGCGAGCGGCACCGCGCCGGGCTGGAGGCGGATCGGCTGCCCGTTGACGTGGAAGGCGTCGCCCGCGAGGTCCAGCTCGAAGGTGCCGTCGGTGCCGAGCAGCTCCAGCATCGCCTGCTGCAGCGCATCGAGCTGCCCGGCGAACACGTCGTGCTCCCAGCTGTAGCTGCGCGCGTTGCGCAGCACGCTGCAGAGCGCGACCAGCCCCTTCTCGCCCAGCTCCTGGCGCTGCTCGCGCGTGGCCTCCGTCTCGGGAAGGACCTCCACCGGCGGCGGCGGCGGCGGCCGGGGCCCCTTCACTTCCGGCCCTCGCGCACCTGACGTCGCGCGCGCAGCCGCTCGACCGCGGCGAGGCAGGCGGAAACCACGCCGGGGGAATGCCCGCGCTTCGGATCCGAGCCCTCCTCCAGAAGCCGCAGCGCGCTCATCGAGCCCTCCGCCGCCAGCGCTTCCACCGCGAGAAGCTGCTCCTGCTCCGCCCGGCGGCGCTTGAGGAATCCCTTCGCGGGGCGGGCGAGCCGTCCGGACAGGAACGCATGCGCGGCCGGGCCGCCCAGCCTGCCGAGCGCGCGATAGAACGCGCCCAGGTCCTCGTCGCCGAGCTTCGCCGATGACGACGCCGAGAGGCGCTCGACGATCGGCGCCGCCGCCAGGTCGGGCGGCGCCCCGCAGGACGAGAGCGCTTCGGCGGCTCGGGCCCGCAGAGCCGGGTCGTCGAGCAGCGGCCCGAGCCGCTCCGGCGCGAGCGCCGGATCGGACGCGAGCAGCGGCACGGCCTGCCGCCGGACCTCGGCGTCCGCGTTCGCAAGCGCCTCGACGGCCATCCGGGCGCGGTCCGCCTGGGGAAGCGCCGCCAGGGCCGCCTGCGCGACGGCCGCCGACCCTTCGCGCAGCACCTCCGCCACGTCGTCGGGGCACGAGTCGCATCGCTGCGCCGCGGCGGCGGCCAGCGCCGGAGCAACCTCCTCGCGCGCGCCCCGCAGCGCTTCGATCAGAGCGGGGCCGGCGTCGGCGGGCAGCAGCGCGGTCCAGGCAGGCAGGAGCTGCGCGGCGGCCTTCACCGGCGCCGTCGCCAGCTCGGCGGCCCGGACCAGCCGCTCCGGGTCGGCCAGGCGCCGTCCGACGAAGGCGCGGAAGGCCGGCCCGTGCGCGCCTCCCATGCGGGCCGCGCCCTCGAGCGCGGCCACCAGCGCCGGCACCTCGGTCCGCCGCGCCATCTCCTCGATCAGCCGCGCGAACGACTCCTCCAGGGCTTCCAGGTCCCACCCCGCCAGGTCCTCCTCGACGATGCGCTGGATGGTGAGCGCCGCGCGCCTGGCCACCTCGCTCCAGCTTTGCGGGTCGCTCTTGCGGTGCTGCTCTTCCGACCAGAGCGGAGGCGGCTGCGTACGGTCGAGGAGCGCGGCGTCCGCGTCCACGTATTCGACCGCCTCCCGCGCGCGGGCGGCGAGCTGCTCCACCTCCCGCGCGAAAGCGGCCGCCGCGGGGTGTCCCTCGTCGAGTCGATCGCCGCGCGCGGCGGTGTACTGGATGCTCCCCAGGTCGGCCTTCCACAGCTCGCCGACCGCGTCGCCGTCCGCTTCCGGACCGCCGGGTACGGCGGCCAGCGCGAAGGCGGTCAGCTCCGGCAGCATGAGGCCGCGCCCGAAGGTCAGGGCGCGGATGCCGTCCCGGTACAGGCGCGAGCAGAAGCCGGCCGCGCCCAGCTCGTCGGCATAGACCCGCTCACCCTCGAACCGCAGCGCCCCGGGCTCGACCGCGACGGTGACCGTCCCGTACTTCTCGATGGCCTCGCGCAGGCCGGCCAACGCGGGCTCGAGCGAGGAGGCGTACTGCTCGGCCGCCCGCGGTTGGGACGGCATGCGCGCGAGCGCCCGTCCAAGGCCGGCGAGGGCCCCGTGCACCAGGGCAGCGTCGGCGTCAGCCACGCCGCGAGTGTAGCACGCGTGCCAGTCGCCGCCCCGAGGGCAGCGTTGCCTTCGATCGCGGACATCACGACGTGCGCGCTGACCGCTCTTTCGGGAGCAGCTCGCGCGCCTCGCGGACGCAGGCCTCCACCGCGGTGCGCTGCTCCGCCACCAGCCGATCGCGATCCTCCAGCGTGTGCCCGGCCACGGGAATCGGCTCGCCGAACACCACCGCGATCGGCCCGGGACGGAAGAGCGAGAAGCCCTTCGGCGCGAGTACCTCGCGTGCGCCGGCGATGCCGATGGGCACGCAGTCGAGCCCGGTGCCGAGAGCGGCCACCGCGGCGCCCTTCTTGAAAGGCAGCAGATCGGTGGTGGTGGAGCGGGTCCCCTCGGCGAAGAAGAACAAGCCCACCCCGCGCAGCCCGCGCGCGATGCGCCCGCCGATCGCCTTCGCCGCGCCGTGCGAATCGCGCCGGTCGATGAACACGTGGCCCATGCGCCGCGCCGCCCAGCCGAACAGCGGGATCCTGCCCAGCTCCTGCTTGGCGATGAACCGCAGCGGCTCGGGCGAGACCGACACGATGGCGGGCACGTCGATGTTGCTGGTGTGATTGGCGACGAACACGTAGCTGCGAGAGCGGTCGAGCGGGTGCACGCGGGCGATCACGCGCGCACCCGCGCAGAAGAGGACCAGGCGGCACCAGGTGCGCAGGAATCGCTCGGAGGCGTCGCTCTCGCCGGCCAGACCGATGAGCAGCCCGAAGGGAACCACGGCGAGCGCGATGAACGGGACCCCGAGGAAGGTGCGCAGCGAGCGCCCGATCATCCACGCCTCGCACGCGGGTATTCTTCCTCCGCGGGGAAGGCCAGGACGTCGGCGATCTCCTTTGCCCCGGTGAGCAGCATGAGCAGCCGGTCGACGCCCACGGCGACGCCTCCCGCGTCCGGCATCCCGGGCAGCGCGGAGAGAAAGCGCTCGTCGATCGGGAAGACGTCGCGGCCGAGCCGGGCGCGCTCGCGTTGCTCGGCCTCGAGCCTGCGGCGCTGCTCGGACGCATCGTTCAGCTCGCCGAATCCGTTGGCCAGCTCCAGCCCGGCCGCGTACAGCTCGAAGCGCTGCGCGACGCGTGGATCGCCGGGGACCAGGCGCGCCAGCGCCGCTTGCGAGGCGGGGTACTCGGTGAGGTAGGTCGGCCGCGAGAGTCCCAGCGCCGGCTCGATCCGCTCGAGCAGGACCTGCGCGAAGACGTCGTCCCAGGACGAGCCGGGCGCCGGCCGGACGCCGACCGTGCGAGCCGCCTGGGCGAGCGCCTCCCCGTCGAGGAGCAGAGGGTCGAACCCGGCATGGCGCTGGAACGCCTCGCGGCAGGTGAGGCGCTCGAAGGGAGGAGCGAGGTCGAGCAGCGGGCCCTTCGCCCCCCGGCCATGCCCCTCGCGGGACGGCGCCGCCGCCGAACCGCGCAGCGCGCGCGCCGCCTGCGCCACCAGTTGCTCGAGGTCGGCCATCGCGGCATCGGCATCGCCCGGCGCCGCGTAGAGCTCGAGCAGCGTGAACTCCGGGTTGTGCGAGCGCGACACCTCGCCGTCGCGGAACACGCGCGCGACCTGCCAGATGCGCCCGAATCCGCGCGCCAGCAGACGCTTCATCGCGTACTCGGGACTGGTGTGCAGGTGGAGCCGGCGCGTCCCCTCGACCCCGCCGGGCGGCACCGGCGGGTCGGGCGTGTAGGAAGTCTCGAACGGTCTTAGATGTGGCTCCTGCCCGGCGACCGGCACGGCGATGGGCGTCTCCACCTCGAGATAGCCGCGCGCGTCGAGGCCTTGGCGCAACGCGCGCAGCAGCACGGCCCTGCTGCGCGCCATGGCGAGGTCGGCGGACATGCCACCTCGTTGTACCCCGGAGCCCGCGCCGCGCGCGCGTGGAAATCTCTTGCCGCGCGGTCCGGACGATGCGAGTGGAAAGGACTCCGATGAAGACGACGCTAGCCTTCCTCTGCGCCTGCGCGCTCGCCTGCGGGCACGCGCCCGCCAAGCCCGTGTCCCCCGCGGCTCCCGCGACCGGCGGCGCGCGCCCGCGCCCCGTCCTCCCGCCGCCCCCCGACGACCCGCGCGATTTCGCGGCCGAGCTGTCGGAGGAGACGCGGGCGCTCCTGCGCACCGAGGGGGACCTCCTCTGGACCCGCTGGACGACCGGGTCCGGGCCGCTCCCCTCCGGCGCGCTCGCGGACCATCCGCGCCTCTTCCAGCGCGAGGCCGTCTCCGCGGTGGCGAGCGCGGCCAATTCCGCGCGCAAGGCCGCCGACCAGCTCGCGCTGCGGTTCCTGCACGGCGAGCTGGCCACGCTGCAGATCGCCCGCGAGGCGGCCTCCCAGACGGATGCGCTGGAGCGGGCGCGCGCGGCGCTCTCCTTCGCGGCGCCCGGGGACGCGCGCGCCGAGCGCGGCGAGCGCGACCTCGATCGCCTGCTCACGGACGAGCCCAGCGCCCAGAAGCGCGCGGCGATCGCGCAGGCCGAGGCGAAGGCGGCGCTGCCGTTGGCGCCGCTCGCGCTGGACCGCGACAAGGCGATCGCGGCGACGATGGCGCGGCTCGGACTGCCCGGCTGGGGCGACCTGATCGCACAGATGCACCGCGCGACGCCCGCGGAGCTCGCCGACCTGGCGCAGCGCACGCTCTCGGCGACGGATGCCGCGACGCAGAAGGCGGTGGCGGGGACCGCGCAGCGAAACCTCGGGGTGACGGTCGATCGGCTCCGGCGCGCCGATCTGCCGCGCCTGCTTCGCTCCGCGGCGGCGGATCCGCATTTCCCGCCCGGCAAGGGATGGGCCTCGGCCCAGGCGACGCTCGCGGCGGTAGGCGCGGATCTCGGGAAGGTCCGCATCGACGCGGAGCCCTCGCCGTCGAAGGCGGCGCGCCCGCTCGCGTTGCTGGTCGATCCGCCCGGCGACGTGCGGCTGTCGGTCCGGCCGACGGGAGGATTGGAGGAGCAGCGCGCCGTGCTCCACGAGGCGGCGCGCGCGGCCGGGGGAACGGCGAGCGACGTGCCGCGCTGGGAGCTGGCGCAGCTGGGGCCCGGGTCCGCGGCCGAGGGTGTGGCGCAGCTGTTCGAGGAGCTGGCCGGGGACCCTGCCTGGCTGCGGGAGCAGATCGCGCTGCGGGGCGAGCCGCTGGACGACCTCGTGCACACGCAGGCGACCCGCCGGCTCCTGGCGGCCCGCCGGGCCGCGGCGATGGTGCTGTTCGAGATCCGGCGCCGCGAAGGTCCGGGGACCGCCGAGGCGAACGCCTCCCTCTACCGGCAACTTTTGCAGCGGGCCACCTTCGCCGGCTTCACCGACGACGACGCGGGACGGTGGGCGCTCGAGGCGGACGGCTGGCTCCGTGCCGCGACCCAGCTGCAAGGCGCGGTGCTCGCCGCCCAGCTGCAGCAGGCCCTGGAGACGCCGGCGGGTGGCGCCCCCGCGGCGGGAGCGAGCGACGGCGGAAAGCCGCCGCCGGAGACGCACTGGTGGCGCGAGCCGGGCACGGGCGCGCTGCTTCGGAAGATCTGGGCCCTGGGGCGTAGCGGCACGGGGCAGGACGCGGCGCGCGCGTTCGGCGCGCAGGCGCTCGATCCGGCCGCGCTGGCTGCCGTAGCCGAGAGGCAGCTCTCCTACAACGCTCCCGAAGCGCCTCCGCCCACGCAGCGCCCGGACTACAAGTACATGCAGGGCGACAAGAAGCGCCGCCGCCACCGGAAGAAGTAGGCCCCGACTCCCGCGATCTCGACCAAGATCGTTTCACGCGGAGCGCGCAGAGAGCGCAGAGGGTTTTCCTGGGTGACTGCCGCACTCGCACCCGCGCCCGATCGAGCGCGAACAAAACTGATCTCTGCGTGCTCTGCGCGCTCTGCGTGAAACGCTTCTAGTCCAGGATCGCGTCAGGAGAGTCATCAGGCGCGGGGCAGGCTGAGGCTGAACACCGTGCCGCGGGGGCCGCTCTGGCGGAGGGTGGCCTGGCCGCCGTGCAGCTCGGCCACCGCGCGCACGATGGCGAGCCCGAGCCCGGTGCCGCCCTCGCCGTGGCGCGTGGTGGCGAAGCGCTCGAAGAGGCGCTCGCGGATCACCGGATCGACCCCCGGGCCCTCGTCCGCGACGTTGGCTTCCCAGCCGGCCGCGCCCGGCGACACCTCGATCAGCACCCGGGCGCCCTCGGGCGAGTGCTGCACGGCGTTGCCGAGCAGGTTCTCCAGCGCGCGCCGCAGCCAGACCGGGTCGCCGCGGACCTGCGCGCTGTCGGGGGCGCGCAGCTCGACGCGGACGCCGCGCCGCGCCGCCTGGGGCGCCTGCGCATCGATCGCCTCGCGCGCGATGCCGCACAGGTCGACCTTCCGCCGCTGTGCCTGGATGCCGCGCGCCTCCAGCCTGGCCAGGGAGAGGAGGTCCTGGGTGAGCACCTGCAGCTTGTCGGCGCTCTCGCGGATGCGCAGCGCGAACCTTCGCGCGGTCTCCGGCTCGTCGGCCGCGCCTTCGGTGAGCACCTCGGCCGAGGCCCGCACGGAGGCGATGGGGTTCTTCAGCTCGTGCGACAGGTCGGCGACGAAGTTCTCCAGCGCGTGCCGCTGCTCCAGCTCGCGCCGCATGGACTCCAGCGCCTGGGTCAGCTCGCGCACCTCGCGCCCGCGCGGCTGCGGCAGCGCCGCTTGCCTCTCCCCGGCCGCGACCCGCTGGGCCGCCCGCGTCAGCCGCTCGATGGGCCCGGCTACCGCCTGGCCGATGAGGATCGCCACCACCGCCGAGGCCAGGGCGAGGATGAAGGCGAGCAGCGCCACCTTGGGCGCCACGTCGCTCATCAGCGCCACGATGCCGAAGGTTGCCTTGCGCACGCGCACGAATCCCTGGTCGCGGATGGGAGCGCTGGCGACGACGATCTGCACTCCCGGCCGATCCCGCGCCTCCCCGACCGCCACCACGGTATGCCCCTGCGAATCGACGATCTCCACGTGGGTGGCGATCTCGCTGTGCGTGAAGGCGGGCAGCACGCGCGAGAGCTGCTGCGCCGCCTGCTGCAGATTGGCGCCGGGGGCGTCGAGCGCGCGCGAGGCCAGCTCGGCCAGCACGCGCGCCTCGTCCTGCGCGCCCCCCTGCGCGAACACCGACGCGCGCGCGGTGAAGCGGTCGATGACGATGACCGCGAAGGCCGCCGAGAGCGTCAGCGTGGTGGCGGCGAGGGGCAGGAAGACTTGCAGTCGGAAGGAGAGGCCGCTGCGGCGGGCGGCGACGAGCCGCGAGATGGTCAGCCCGAGGCCGACGAGGAAGACCAGCGCCAACAAGGCGAGCAACCCTTGCCTGCCGAGCGTCACGGTTCGTCCCTCAGCCGGTACCCTACCCCGCGCACCGTCTCCAGGAGCTTCGGATCGCCGCCCGCCTCCTCCAGCTTGCGCCGCAGCGCCTTGACGTGCACGTCGACGGTGCGGTCGCCGACGACCACGTCGCTGCCCCACACGGCGTCGAGCAGCTGGCTGCGGTCGAAGACGCGTCCGGGCGCCTTGAGGAACGCGGCGAGCAGGTTGAACTCGGTGCGCGACAGCGCCAGCTCCTTTCCCCCGAGCACGGCGCGGCGCGTGCGCGGATCCACGCGCAGCCCTCCCGGACCCTGCAGCGGCGGCTCCTCCTGCGGCCGGTCGCCGCGGAATCGGCGGAGGACGGCACGGACCCGCGCCACCACCTCGCGCGGCGAGAACGGCTTGAGCACGTAGTCGTCCGCGCCCATCTCCAGGCCGACCACGCGGTCGGTCTCCTCGTCGCGGCTGGTCAGCACGATGACCGGCACGTCGGAGCGCGCCCGCAGCGCGCGGAGGAAATCGAGGCCGCTGCCGTCGGGGAGCACCAGGTCGAGGATGATCAGGTCGGCCTCGGCGCTGCGCTGCTCGGCATCGCGCAACGCAGCGGCTTCCTCGATCGCGAACCCGTCGCGGCGCAGCGCGAACGCCAGGCTCTCGCGGATGGCGGGCTCGTCGTCGACGATCAGGACGACCGGCACGGACCTTCTCCTACGGCGGGGCGCCGAATCGGGTGGACGGCGGCGGCGGCGCGGCGGGCCCCGGCGTGCCGCCGCTCTGACCTCCGGCGCCGGGAGGTGGCGGGTGGGCGCCGTTCTGCCCCGGCGCCGGCGGCGGCGCGGAGGCCGCCGGCTCACGCCGCTCGGCCACGGTCAGCGCGAACTTGTTGTTGCGCGACTCGACGACCCGCAGCCGGACCGACGGTCCGAGCGCGGTGCGCAACACCGTCAGCCGCGCTTGCTCCACCAGGAACCACTTGCGATCGCCGGGGCCCGCCATGAACTCGCCCAGCTTCTGGTTCTCCTTGAGCTGCCGCACCCGGTTCTTCGAGTAGAACGTCTCCCCGCGCCAGTTCATGAGGTACGCGCCGATCGGCTCGTCGGGCGCGCTCTGGCGGTAGTACGTCCAGAACAGGTCGCGCTGGGTCCAGTGCGGCGACAGCGCGCGCCAGTGGAACCATCCGAGGAAGAGGGCGAAGGCCACCGCCAGCGCCGTCAGGCTGCCGACCAGGATGGTCCGGTCCTGGGGCGACTCCTCGGTCGAAAGGGGCGCCCCTTCCAGGCGCTCGCGCCATGCGGTCCGCAGCGCCGCGCGGCCCGCCTTGCGCGGCAGCGCGCGCAGGAATCGCCATGCCTGCCCGGCGCGGTCCAGGAGCCAAGGAGAGAGGGCGACCGCCGCCGCTGCCGTGAAGAGCACGGTGAAGACCCGGCGCGGGTCCGTCTCGCGGTCCGGGTAGGGCCGCTCGTAGTTGAAGACGAACATGTCGGTGACGTGCTTGGGCGTCAGCGCCAGGTCGTGGGCGATGAGCCCGTAGACCAGAGCGCCGGCGAGGACCTCGCCGGCATGGGCGCGGAGCCCCTCGTCCAGCACGCGCTCGAGCCACACCCCGCACAGGAGCAAGAGCGGCGGCACCACCGGAAATGCGTAGTGGTGGAACTTGGTGGCGCTGAAGGCGAATACGGCGAAGCCGATGAGCACCCAGAGGAGCACGAAGAAGAGCGCCCGGTCGCGCGTGGTCCGTGGCCGGAGCGTGCGGCGCGCGAGCACCCCCCCGAGGGCGCCCGGCAAGGCGAACACCCAGGGGAAGCAGTCGAAGCCCAGCTGCTCGATGAAATAGACGAAGGTGCCGCCCGGAGTGCTGGTGTAGACGCCGGTGACCAGCCGCTTGAAGTGGTCGTGGACGATGAAGCGCTCGAAGAAGGTCTTCCCCTCGTCGTCGTTGCCCGGGAAGGCGAACATGGTCAGATACCAGGGCGCGGCGATGGCCAGGACGAGGAGGGCGCCGGTGAGCAGGCGGAGGCGGCGCAGGCGATGCCACTCGCCGGTCGCGATGCAGTACACCAGGGTGACGGCGCCGGGCAGCGCGAAACCCACCAAGCCCTTCGACAGCGTCGCCAGGCCGACGAAGCAATAGAAGGCGATCGCCCAGCCTGCGGCCGGCTGCTCGGCGAAGAGCGCGATCAGCAGGCAGGCCATCGCCGCCGAGAGCAGCCCGACGAAGACGGGGTCGGGCACGGCCTGCCGCGCGAGCATCACGAACAAGGGAGCGGTGAGCGTAGCGACCGTGCCGAGCAGGGCGGCGCGGCGCGAGATGAGGCGGCTGGCGGCGACGAACAGCAGGATGGCGCCGAGAGCGGAGAGCGCCGCGAAGGGGAGGCGGACGCCCCACTCGGTGAAGACGCCCACCCAGCGGTCGGGGCCCTCGGTGTTCACCGCCAGCATCCCCGCGGCCATCAGCCACAGGTCGAGCGCGGGCTTGGAGAAGAAGTAGGCCGACTCCCACCACGGATGGAGGTAGTCGCCCCGGGCGATCATCTCGCGCGCGACCTCGCCGTAATGCGGCTCCCAGGGGTCCCAGAAGCCCGTCGCGCCCAGCCACGGGACGAAGAGCAGCGCGGCGAATGCGCACAGGGCGACCAGGCAGCGCTGCTCGCCCGAGAGCGGGGCCAGCCAGCGCAGCCAGGGCGTCTTCAGCACCGGCGCGGGCAGCGCGTCGCCCCACTGCGGAGCTGGCAGCTCGGGGACGGGCTCGGGCTCGGGTGCGGTCGCGTGGAGTCTCGGGGAGCGCGCCATCCCCGGCCGGGGTAGCACGGCCTCCCCCGAGCGGCAAGGAGTGGAGCTTGACCGCGCCGAGTGCTGCACGCGAGCATCCGCGAGGTGCGAGCGACCCCTGTCCTGCTGTGCCTGCTTCTGAGCGCCTCTGCCTCTGGCGCGGGCCACCGCCAGCGGGCGCAGGCAGCGGAGAGCACCGGACACGCCGCGCAGGCGGCCCGCGAATACGAGGAGGCCTACCGGGAAGAGGGCGCGCCGGAGCTGCTCTACCGGCTGGGGCTCGTGCGGCGCCGGTTGAAGCAGTACGAGCTGTCGAAGGAGGCGTTCCGAGGCTACCTGCGCGCGGCGCCCGAGGGGGAGCTGAGGGAGGAAGTCACCCGGCAGCTCGCGGAGCTGAACGTGCTGATCGAGGAGCAGCACAGGAAGGTGCCGGACGAGGAGCACGCGACGCCAAGGAGGAAGGCGGCCGCGACGGCGAGGAGCCCGACAGCGACTGCGACAACGACAGCGACAACGACAGCGACTGCGACAACGACAGCGACAACGACAGCGACAACGACAACGACAACGACAGCGACAACGACACCGACAACGACACCGACACCGACACCGACAGCG
>DASQBG010000133.1:0-13319 GCA_035635335.1 Myxococcales bacterium
CCAAGAGGGTTGGCGGTTCGCTTCCTGTAGTCGCCGTCCGCCTTGGCTCTGGGACCGGACGCTGTCCCCAACTCCCAACCCGATGGCCCGGGAGGAGTAAAGGCCGTTGCTTGCCCGCAGACGAGCGTGCCGTCCCAGCCCGGCAGCAGGACGCGCAGATTGAGGTTTTTCTTCGGGGGCTGGAAAAAGTCGAAGCGATTTCGATCGCTTGCACGAGGGAGCTTTACGTCCGCCGTCCCGATGATCCTACGGTCGCAATGACATCCGCAAACGCTTGGAACGGGGGAAGACACCCCCAGACCTGACATGTACCAGCCGTACAGATGCGCGGACCAGACCTCTCTCCCCGCGCTGGTCAATGCGCACGGGGACGACGCGCGGCCTCAAACTGATCGGGCACCCCAGCGCCGAGAGCCCAGCGCCGAGCGGGTGAGCGTTTTGGACTTGTCCCAGGACAAGTAGTCCGCGCGCTACTGGTCGTCGAGGTCGGGTAGAATATGCCCGTGGAGGGCCGGTGCCCTACGACCTGGTCGCGTTCGATCTGTACGGCACGCTGCTCGCGATCGAGAAGCTGGAGGGCGCGCTCGATCGCATCCTGGGCGGCGACGCCCGCGCCCTGCTCGCCGACTGGCGCAAGGCCCAGATCGGCCGGACCTGGGACCTGAATCAGCGCAAAGCTTACGAGCCGTTCGGCGAGGTCACCGCCCGCGCGCTGGCGCAGGTGGCCCCGTACCTGGCTTCCGAAGCGATGGAGCGCGCCTGCAAGGCGTGGATGACCGTTCCCGCGCACCCTGACGCCGCACACGCACTCCGCGGACTCCGCGCGGCCGGCGTGCGCTGCGCGGTGCTTTCCAACGGGACCGCGCCGATGATCCGATCCGCCCTCGACGCCGCCGGGCTGGTCCTGGACGAGGTCCGCAGCGTGGACGAGGTTCGCGTCTACAAACCCGACCCGCGCGCGTACGCTCTCCTCGACCAGATGGCGCCGCGCGACCGGACCCTGTTCGTCAGCTCGAACGGCTGGGACGTCGACGGGTGCAAGCAGACCGGCCGGTCGGCGGCGTACGTGGACCGCGGCGGCGCCGCCCCGACCCGCGCGCCGGATGTGCGGGTCACCTCGCTCGAGGAGGTCGCGCGCTACGCTGCCGGGTAGATCGGCGCGGGAGGCGCGCCGGTGCTGAATCGGTCAGGCGGTCGGGCAGGCCCGGTTCACGGGGAAGATCAGCTGGAACACTGAACCGCCGCCGGGCCGATCGACGACCGCCGCGCTGCCTCCGTGCGCCGCGAGGGCGAGGGACACCAGATAGAGGCCGAGCCCGAAGCCCCGGCGGTTGTCCCGGCGCGCCTGCACGGAGCCGAACCTCTCGAAGACGGTCTTCTTCGCCTCCTCGGGCACGCCAGGGCCGCGATCCGCCACGTCGATGCGCACGCCCCGCGATTCGGTGAGGACGTTCACCTCGACGCGATCTCCCGCTTGGGAGTACTTGAGCGCGTTGGCGATCAGGTTCTCCACGCAGCGGCGGGCGAGCTTGCGGTCGATCGGCGCCACTGGATCTTCCGCCGAGGCCAGCGACAGCTCGACGTTGCGTGCCCGGGCTTCGCCTTGGAGCGTCTCGGCCGCCTCGCGCGTGACCTCCGCGAGCGGTACGCGCTCGAGTTGCAGGCGGAGCTCGCCTTCCTCCAGCATGCGGACCTGGAGCACCTCGTCGAGCAGGGTGCGGAGTCGATGCGCGAGTTGCAGCGCTTCGGCCGCGTCCTCCTGCGCCTGGACGGGGTCCTGGGACAGCTCGCCGGAGAGCATGTCCAGGTTCGCGATGAGCCCCGTGAGGGGATTCCGCATGTCGTGGACCATCAGGGAGACGAGGTCGTCCTTGAGGGCCTGCAATTCCGCCAGCTCGCGCAACTGGGCCCGCACCAGCAGCTCGTGGCGGCGCAGCCGCGCGAATGCGCGCGTGCGCAGCAGCAGCTCGCGCCGGTCGAAGGGCTTGCTGAGGAAGTCGTCCGCGCCAGCCGCCAGGCCGGCATTCCTGTCCTCCTGCTCATCCAGCGCGGTGAGGAGGATGACCGGCAGCAGGGGTTGGTCCGGCCGCGATTTGATCAGCCGGCAGACGTCGTGGCCGGACACGCCCGGCATCATCACGTCGAGCAGGACCACGTCCGGATCCCCGGTGGCGACCAGGGCGAGCGCCTGGGTGCCGTTCTCCGCCTCCATCACCGAGCAGCTGGGAGCCAGAACGACGCGCAACAGCGACCGGTTGAGAGGGTCATCGTCGACGATCAGGACCTTAGGGCGATCGATTTCTGCCAAGGATGGCCGCTCCAAACCACACGGTCGACCGTTATCGAAGCCGTCGACGCGGATCAACTTACCATTGTAGCGCGAGGCGGTGCAGTGGCTCGAAATCGAGCCCCTCGGGTCCGGATTCGAGCCATTGGGCCATTGCAACCGTCGTTTCGGGCAATTGCAGAAGCTGCCCGGGTAGGCGGCGAGATCACTCGAGGGATCCGGGTTGTTGAATTTGCAAACTTGTGTGTCGCGCTCTGTATGCCAACAGGCGCTCCGGTAGGAGCCCATCGATTCGCGACCGGGCCGCGAAACTTGCCGGCCGATCGGGACGCGTGGTTACGGTAGCGCATCGGGAGCAAGGGAATGAGCCAGCAACGCGGAAGAGGGACGCCGAGGTGTGTGCCAGTCGCGGCGCTGGCCCTCGTGGCGCTCGCGACGGGTCGGCCGGCAGGCGCCGCGATCGAGCTGGGCCTGCCGGGAGGGCTTCCTCCGCTGCAGATCCACGGCTTCATCAGCCAGGGCTTCCTCCTCACCTCCGCGAACGAGTACCTCGCCGATTCGTCGAAAGGCAGCTTCGAATTCTCCGAAGTGGGGTTGAACGTCACTCTGCCCGCCACGGATCGGCTGACGCTCGGACTGCAGGTCTTCTCCCGCAAGCTGGGGCCAATCGGCGACTACCGCGCGGCGCTCGATTGGTATTACCTCGACTACCGTTGGCGGGACTGGCTGGGAATCCGCGCCGGCCGGGTCAAGCTGCCGTTCGGTCTTTACAACGACAGCAGCGACGTCGATTCGGCGCGGACCGCCGTGCTGCTTCCGCAGTCGATCTATCCCGCCCAGAACCGCGACTTCCTCCTCGCGCAGACCGGGGCGGAGGTCTACGGGTACGCGGGCCTGGGGGGTGCGGGCGGCCTCGATTACCGCCTGTATGCGGGCACCATCTTCCTCGACGTGAGGCCGCAGCCGGGCAGCCCGTTCACGGTCCGGGATCTCAACGTGCCCTACGTGGCGGGCGGACGCGTTCTGTGGCTGCCGTTCGAGGGACTGCGCGTCGGCGGCAGCCTGCAGTTCCTGCGGCTCGAGACCGACCTGCTCGTTCCTCCAGGGTCCGGTTCGGTCGCCCTGAAGATCCCCGCGACCCTGTGGGTCGCCTCCGCGGAGTACCTGTGGCGCGATTTCCTCTTCGCCGCCGAGTACAGCCGGTGGCTGGTGAAGACCGAGAGCAGCAACCCCTCCATGTTCCCGGAGAGCTCGGTTACCAGCGAGCGGGCTTATCTGTCCGGGTCGTATCGCGCAAGTGCCTGGCTGCAGGCCGGCGCCTATTACTCGCGCCTGGTTCCCAACGTCGATCGGCGGATCTGGCCCGACGGCCTGCAGCACGACTTCGCGCTCACGCTCCGCTTCGACGTGAACCAGTACTGGTTGATCAAGGCCGAGGGGCATTACCTGCGGGGTACCGCGGGCCTCTCCACCAGCCTGAATGGCAACCGATCCTTGAGCGCCCTCGAGCCGCACTGGGCGCTCTTCGCGCTCAAGACGACGGCGTCCTTCTGACCCGGGGGAACATGAGGAACCGGGCGTTCATCGTCATCGCGCTCGCCGCCGCCGCCGCGGCTGCGGAGCCTCAAAGGCCCGTGTACGTCGTGATCGCGAATCCCGGCACCGCGGTCTCGAGGCTCGATCGCAAGTTCGTCAGCGAGGCCTTCCTCCGCCGCGTGACTCGCTGGCCGGACGACACGCCCATCCGCCCCGTCGACCTCGGACCCGATGCGCGGGCGCGAATCCGCTTCTCGGAAGAGGTCCTCTCGCGCACGGTGGCGTCGGTGAGGAGCTACTGGCAGCAGCGGATCTTCTCGGGACAGGGCCTGCCGCCGCCCGAGCTGGGGGACGACGAGGCGGTGGTCTCGTACGTGCTGAGCCATCCCGGCGCGATCGGGTACGTGGCGGCCGGCACCGCCCTGAACGGAGCGAAGGTGCTGGAGCTGAACTGAGGGGACATGAACCTGTCGTTCCGATCGAAGCTGCTCGCCCTCGTCGCCACCGCCGCGCTCGCGCTCGTCGCGCTGGTCGTCTCCAGCGCAATCGTCGCCGCGCGCGTGGAGCGGCACCTCGACGACATCCGGCGGCACTACCTGCCGAAAGTGGGCCTTCGGCCGCGGCTCGAGGCGCAGTTCGAGCGGATCCAGCGCGGCTTCCAGGACGCGGTCGCGGCCAGCGACAACGAGAAGCTCGCCGGCACGGCCGCGCTGAAGAAGGAGCTCCTGCAGCAGCTCGCCGATTCGTCCGAGGCGGTCGATCCTGCTCTCGCCGCCGCGCTCGAGCAGGCGGTCGAGGAATTCCACGCCAAGGGACTGGCGGTCTCCGCCCGTCTCATCGCCCGCGAGACCGGCGAAGGCGTCGTGGCGCAGATCGGCGAATTGCAGGCCAAGCAGACGCGGGTGGCGGAGCTCCTCGACAAGGCCACGGTGTTCGACAAGTCGGAGTTGACCAACGCGTTCTCCGCGGCGGCGGAAGCCCAGCGGACCGGCTCCCGCGTGCGCCTCGGCCTGAGCGTCGCCTGCCTGGTGGTGGTGCTCCTCTTGTCGCTCTGGATCAGCCGCGAAATGCTGGACGGCGTGGCCCACCTCACGGCCGGGTTCCGCCGCTTCGGCGAGGGCGACTTCCGCTCCGCCATCCCGGTCACCACCCGTGACGAGCTGGGCGAGGTGGCCAGGCAGGCGAACCACATGGCGCAGAGCCTCCACGGTCTCGAGCTCGAGCGAGGCCGCGTCGACTGGCTGAAGAGCGGGCAATCCGCCCTGTCGGAGCAGCTCCGCGGAGAGCTGGAGCCGAAGGAGGTGGCGGACCGCGCCGTCTCGACGCTCTGCCGCTCCTTGGACTGTCCCGTCGGCGCCCTCTACGCGGCGGACGCGGACGGCGTCTTTCGGCTGCTGGGGCAGCACGCGCTCTCGAGCGGCGAAAGGGCCCTGGAGTTCCGTCCGGGCGAAGGCCTCGTCGGCCAGGCCGCGCTCCAGAGCGAGATCATGGTGGTGCACGCCCCGGCCGGCCAGCTCCGGGTCAGCTCGGGCCTGGCGGAGGGCTCGCCGCGCTCGATCGCGCTGGTTCCGCTCTACCGGATCGGCCAGGTCACCGCCGTCCTCGAGCTCGTCAGCCTGCAGCCCTGGGCCGAGCGTTCCACCGAGCTGCTCGTTTCCGTGCGCGAGGCGCTCGCCATCGCGCTCGACGTGGCGCGGGGCCGGGAGGAGCTCCGCGGCCTGCTGGCGGAGACGCGGCGGCAGGCGGCGGAGCTCACCAGGGCCGGAGCGTACAAGTCGCAGTTCCTCGCGAACATGTCGCACGAGCTGCGCACGCCGCTCAATGCCATCCTCGGGTTCACCCAGCTCCTTCACGACGGAGAGGTCGGCCCGCTCGTGGCCGAGCAGCGCGAGTTCCTCGGCAACGTCCTGACCAGCAGCCGCCATCTGTTGCGCCTGATCAACGACGTGCTCGACCTGGCGAAGGTCGAGTCCGGAAAGCTGGACTTCCGCCCGGAGCCGATCGATCTGCCCGAGCTGATCGGCGAGGTGAGCGCGATCCTGCGCACGGCGGCCGCGGACAAGAAGGTCCGCGTGGAGGTGGCGGTCGATCCCTCCGTCGGGCGCGTGGTCCTCGATCCCGCCCGCCTCAAGCAGGTGCTCTACAACTATCTGTCCAACGCGCTCAAGTTCACGCCTGCCGGCGGGTCGGTGACGGTCCGCGCCTCACCCGAGGGAGCGGACTTCTTCCGACTCGAGGTCCACGACACCGGGTCGGGAATCCAGCCGGCGGACCTGGCCCGGCTCTTCGTCGAGTTCCAGCAGCTCGACGCGGGAGCCGCGAAGAAGCACGCCGGCACCGGCCTGGGGCTGGCGCTCACCAAGCGCATCGTCGAGGCACAAGGCGGCTCGGTGGGCGTGCGCAGCACGCCTGGAGCCGGAAGCGTCTTTCACGCGGTGCTGCCGCGCCTGGCGAAGGGCGAGGCGGGCGCCGCCGTCCCTCGCAAGCTGCCGTCGCGGAAGGAGGGGGCGCCGGAGATCCTCGTCATCGAGGACAACGCCGCCGACCAGGCGCTCATCGTCGAGGCGCTGAGCGCCGCGGGTTTCTCGGTGGAGACGGCGGCCACCGGCGCGCAGGCCCTCGCCCGGTTCCGCGAGCGCGCCTTCGATGCCCTGACCCTCGACCTCATCTTGCCCGACATGAGCGGCGTCGACCTGCTCGCCCGGATCCGCGCCGAGGCCCGCAACGCCGACGTCCCCGTGGTCGTGCTGACGGTCGTCGCCGAGCAGGGAGCGGTGGCAGGGTTCACGGTGAGCGACGTGCTCGCCAAGCCGATCGACGTCGCCGCTCTCCTCGCCTCGCTCCGGCGGGCCGGCGTCGTCCCCGACCGCCGCGGGGCGGTGCTGGTGGTGGACGACGATCCGGGCTGCCTCAAGCTCATGGAGGCGACGCTGGGGCGTTCCGGGTACGAGACCATCTGCCGGGCGGACGCCGAAGCGGCCCTGCGAGTGGCGGCGGAGTCGCGCCCGATCGCGGTCGTCCTCGATCTCATCATGCCGCGCGTCGACGGATTCGAGTTCCTCGAACGGTTTCGCAGGATGGACGCGGGCCGCCGCACGCCGGTGATCGTCTGGACGGTCAAGGATCTGTCGGCCCAGGATCACGCGCGCTTGCGCGAGACGGCGCACGCCGTGGTGGCCAAGGGGAACGATGGCGCCGCCTCGTTGCTCCGGGAGCTGAATGCCTTCCTCCCGCGAGGGCAGGCATCGAAGTGAGAAGGGAGGCAGGCATGGCTGGAGATTCCATCCTGATCGTCGACGACAACGAGGCCAATCTGAAATTGCTGCGCTGGCTCCTGGAGAAGAAGGGATACCAGGTGCACACGGCCTGCGACGCGTTGACGGCGAGGGCCAGCATCCGCGCCGTCCATCCCCGGCTGGTGCTGATGGACATCCAGCTCCCGGACGTGGACGGCCTGGAGCTGACCCGCGAGTTCAAGGCGGATCCGGGCCTGCGGGACATCCCGGTGGTTGCGGTCACCTCCTACGCGATGAAAGGCGACCAGCAGAGGAGCGTGGACGCCGGCTGCGACGGCTACATCACCAAGCCCATCGACACGCGCCAGTTCCCGCTCGAGATCGAGAAGTACCTGCGCGGCGCCAAGGGGGAAGGCGGCTGAATCAGGGCCGGCGCGCTCTTTCCGGCTTCACGAATCGGGTCACCACGAAGAGCAGCCAGCCGGAAGCTCACGATGCGTGAAGTAGCCGCTTACTTGCCCTGCGCCTTCCTGCGCCACAGCTCCCACGGACGCCCGACCGTTGCTTCCATGGTGGCCTGCGCCTTCTTCGCCTCCTCCGCGTCGAGGTAGGTCACCTTGGGAGAGAGCTGCATCGCCTGCGCCTGCAGCCGCGCGTTCTGCTCGGCGTAGACGCTGCGGAAGACGGCCCGGGGCATGTCGGGCGCCACCACTACCGCGCCGTGCCCGCGCATCAAGGCGGCGTTGTTCGCGCCGAGCGTCTTCGCGAGCGCCTGGCCCAGCGCCAGCGTCTTGACCAGCATGTCCGTGTCGCCGCCGGCAGTGCGGATGTCGAACACCGGCACGCCGGCGCCGAGGAACGCGCTCATGTGGTACAGCGGCCGGAGCGGGATGCCGGTCACCCCGAACGGGATCAACGAGGGCGCGTGGTTGTGCACCACGGCCTGCACGTCCGGCCGGGCCGCATAGACGGCGGCATGGATGAACCGTTCACCGAAGAGCGTCGCGCCCGGGGGCGCGGTCGCGTTTCCTTCCAGGTCGTGCTCCAGGATGTCCACCGGCGTGACCAGCTCCGGGGCCACCGAGCGGGCGAGCAGGAAGTGCTTCGGGTCGCCGGGCACGCGGATGCTGACGTGGCCGTAAGCATCGAGGACGCCCTGGTCGGCGAGGATGCGGTTCGCGGCTACCAGATCGTCGATGGCCTTCGCGCGCGCTTGCTCGGGGGATGCGGCCGGCTGCGCCGCGGAGGGAGTCGGCTGCGGGGCGGGCTGCTGCGCGCGCGCCGCCGGGGCGAGGGCCGAGGCCAGCAGGGCAAGCGGGGAGAACCGATGCAGGAAGCTCTTCATGGTTCGCTCCGTCAGAAAGTGATCTTCTCGCCGGGCTGGATCGGGAACACCTTCACCTTTGCGTCGCCGAGCGCCTGCTGGTACTCGGCCGGCGTCCCCGCCAGCTGCGGGATGGTGCCGTAGTGGATGGGCAGCGCGAACTTCGGCTTGAGCAGCTCGCGCGTGGCGTACGCCGCGTCCTTCGGATCCATGACGAAGTGCCCGCCGATGGGGATGAGCACCAGATCCGGGTGGTAGCGCTCGCCGATCATCCTCATGTCCCCGAACAGGCCCGTGTCCCCCATGTGGTAGATGCGGAAGCCGTTCTCCAGCTCGAGGATGAACCCCACCGGCTCGCCGCCCACGTGGGTCTCGTCCTTGTCGGTCGCCGGGTTGTGCCAGACCAGCTCCGAGCTGTGCTCGGCGTGCACCTGCGTGATGCGGATGCCGGGGCCGAGCGGCGTGACGGTGCCGCTCTTGTTCATGCGGGTCGCGAGGTTCGCCGGGAGCACGCCGAGCGTGATCAGCGACTGGCAGAGCCCGGCAGGCGCGTAGAGCGGCGCGCTGTGCTTCTTGGACAGATCCGCGGCGTCGCCGAGGTGATCTCCGTGCGCGTGGGTGACGAGCAGCAAGTCGACCTTGCCGAGCGCGTCGAGGTCCTTGTACTGCGCCGGCGTCTTCGGGTTCTTCGTCAGGTACGGATCGATGACGATGACCTTGCCGCCCGGCGTGGTGAGGCGGACGGCCGCCTGTCCCAGCCAGAGCACCTCGACCTTGCCGGCGGGCTTGGGCTGCGGTTGCGGGGTCTGCGCCTGTGCCGCGAAGGAAGCGCCGAGCAACAAGGCCGGGATCGCGCGAATGAGCATGTGTCCTCCCCAGGCGCGCCCTTGTAGCGTTCCTGAGGGGAAAGCTCAACCGCGCGGGCGTTTTGCTACTTCTTGCTGGTCAGACGCTCGATCGCTCGCCGGCGGCGCTCCCGGGCCTCTTCGCCGGACCAGGTCTCCGCCCAGCGCGAGGCGTCCTGGGTGGAAAGCTCCCGCACCCGCTGTGCGACGGGCGCGCGCAGCCCCCTCTTGACGGCCGCGAACGCCGACCCCGGCAGCGACCCGAGCTCCATCGCCCGCGCGACGGCGCGCTGCTCGAGGCGATCCGGGGGCAGAAGCTCGTGCAAAAGCCCGACGGACAGCGCCTCCTCGGGAGAGAACAAGCGCCCTTCCAATGCGATGGGCAACAGCGAGGGCGGTGGAACCTGCGCGCGCAACGATTCGAGCACGACGGCCGGCAGGCCGATGCCCAGCTGCACCTCGTTGAGCCCGATGCGGAAGTCGGAGCTCGCCCCGATGCGGACGTCGGCTTGAAGCGCCAGCACGCACCCGCCGGCGATCGCGTGCCCGTTCACCGCCGCCACCACCGGCATGGGTAGCTCGAAGATGCGCAGCATCGTCCGCGAGAAGCCCGACATGAACGCGCCCATCGCCTGCTCGTCGAGCGCGTCCAGCGCCGGAAGGTCGAGCCCGGCGGAAAAGAACGCCTCGTACCCGGTGATGACCAGCGTCCTCGCGCGCGCCGCCAGCGCCTCGTCGAGCAGCGCCTCCATGCGCGCCAGCCACGCCGGGCCCATGGCGTTCGCCTTGCCGGCCCGCATCCGCAGCACCATCGCGTCGCCGACCCGTTCGAGCTGCATGGACCTTCCTTACGCCCGCCGCGGCGCTCCGTCGAGTGCGGCAGCAAGCTGCTCAGGCGATCCCGTCCCCGAAGCCGCTCCGGATCCTTTTAGCGCGGCAGCCGCCACACGGCGCAGCCCGGGGGACCGTCCGGATCCAGCTCCCAGCCGGCGAGCCGCTGCTGGAGCCGCTCCAGCAGGAGGCCCTTCCCGGCGTCCACCGCGATGGTGGGCACCGCCGGCCCCTGGCGGATGGTGGCGAGCAGCTCGGCCGCGCGCACGTTCGCCGCCGAGGCGAGCCCGGGCCTGCCCATCGCATCGTCGTACACCGCGCCGTCGCCGGCGCAGACGACCGCGCGCACCACCACGCCGTGCTCGAGCGAGGCGCGCGCCACCTCGCGCGCGAAGCGCGCCGCCCCGACCAGGCCTTCGTCCGGCCGGGTGCGGAACGGCGGCCGCTCGAAGGCGCCGAACGCCACGCGGTCGCCGAACTGCGCCACGCTGATCTCGTACGCCTCGAGGAATGCGCGGGCGTCGCGCGCCGCCCGCCCGACCAGCTCGTGCGCCGCGCCGGGGTCTTCCAACTCGCCGCGGCCGGCGATCTCGCCCAGGTACACCACGGCGCGCACGGGCGGCGGAGGGGCGGCCATCGCGGACCCCGCGCGCCGCAACGCCTGCTCGAGCGCGGGCCGCGGCGGGTCGGCGGCGAACCAGATGCGCAACAGCTGCAGCTGCGCCGCGCTCTCCGGCTGCTTCTGCTCCAGGATGCGGTCCACCATCTCGCTGGGAAAGCCGGGCCGCTGCGGCGGATTTTCCCGCTCCGGGCGCGCGGCGCGGGCGTTCCAGAAGGGCAGGAGCGTGGGGTCGGGAGGCGCCGGCTGGAAAGTGCCGTCCGGCAGGCGCCAGACGAGGTCGATCCCGTCGAATGCCGCGTAGGTGAGGCCGGACGCCGGCAGGAAGAGCACGTGCCGGCGCGCCGCCGGATCCTCCGAGCTCCCGCACAGGACGGCGAAGGGAACGCGGAGCGTGTCCTTGACGCGCTCGGCCAGCTTGTCGTCGGGCAGCGCGGCGCCCTTCTTGGCGACCCATCCCATCTCGCGCCAGCCGGCCGAAAGCTCGCGCACCTCGTCGGTGAGCAGGCGGAACACGTCGAACATCGAGGCCACTCGCTCGGCCTCGCCCAGCACCACCAGCACGACCTGGCGCAGCTGCCCGCGCACCTCCTCCAGCTTCTCGGGCAGGACCAGCTCCTCCAGGCCGTCGAAGGTGAGTCGCGACACCTCGTCCGGCGTGAGGGCGCGCAGCGCGCTCCGGATGCTCACGTAGGTGGTGCCCTCGACCAGCCACGGCTCGCCCGGGCCGCGCAGCCGCAAGAGGTGCGCGCGTGCGACCATGCCCAGCTGGTGCCTGCGCGCGCGCCACTCGTCGACAGCCGGCGTGCGCTCGGGTTGCCCGACCCGCAGCAGCGCGCGCTCGGCGAGCGGGCGGAGGCGCTCGAACCCGCCGCGCAGGAGGCTCCCGACGATGTGCGAGAGCGGCCCGCCGACCGAGGTGGTGAAGGCGATCGCTCCGCTCTCCCGGAAGCCCTGCCGCTTGGGTCCCGGGCCGTCCTGCAGGTACCGCTCGTCGCCGCTGAACAGGTGGTGCGCCTTGTTCACCTGCACCAGCCCGGAAGCGCCCAGCGCATGGCCGAAGCTGAGCAGGCCGCCGAAGGGATTCGACCAGCCCTCCTTCATACGCTCCGCGCTGCGCTCCCAGGAGAGCCCCATGGCGAGCAGGAAGCCCAGCTCGATGCTGGGGAACGCATCGTGCGCCACGCCGAACCCGCAGGAGGCGAATGCCGAGACGGGTACCCGCGCGTCGTCGGCCGTGGCGGCGAGCGCTTCGCGCACCGCGGTGCCGAAGACCATCGGCGACTGCCGGTGGAGGAAGTTCTCGTTGCTGGATCCCTCGCCGACCCCGAGCACCTCGGTCACCGGAGCGACCCGGTAGCGTTTGTTTCGCGCGTTGGCGACCGCCTGGGCGAGCTCCTCGTCGGAGGTGATGATGGTGGCGGCCGCGCCGCAGCACGGCGCGGCGATGTCGGAGGCGTGGAAGTACGGCGTCCGCGGCAGCTCGCGGCGGAACGGCTTCCCCGCCTGGATGCCCGCCGGGTACTGCGCGCCCGCCTGGAACTTCCGCGCCGCCACCCGCGTGAGGAAGTCGGACACGTCCTCCCGCGACAGTCCGAGGTTGCGCTTGAAGGCGTCCATCAAAAGGTCGCCCACGGCGAGCATGTCGAGCCCGCGCCGCTGGTCGTCCTCTCCGAGCACGGTGCGGATCTGGTACTGCGATGCATATCCCGACGGGATGATCTGACCGGCGACCACCACGATCGTCGCCGGCTGCTCGGCCGTGCGCGCGGCGCGCACGGCCTGGGCGAACGCCCACGCGCCACTGTCCGAGGTCCCGACCACGTACTGCGCCACCACCCGCGGCGAGAGCGCCAGCGAGGCCCGCAACGCCTGCGGCACCAGGCCGATGTTCATCCGCTCGTTCGGATCGAGCCCCGGCATCGAGGTGACGTACAGATCGGTGATCGAGTCTCGCGCCCGGACGTAGTCGCCGCCGGTGAGCTGCCAGAGCGAGGTGAGCGCCCGGTGCGCCGCCGAGGCGAACAGGTCCGTCAAGCCGACCGGCGAATCGAGGCCGAACTCGCGCTTCCAGTCCTCCGGTTTGGTGCGCCCGTCCTCGCTCCGGTTCGGGTAGCGGAAGAACAGGCGCGTCACCTCCTCGCGCGTCAATTCGGGATGCGGCACGGCGAGGAAGGCTCGTCCCCTCCGGGAGGGCGGCAGGAAGCGGGGGTTGGCGCTGTACTCCCCGGCGATGACGAAGACCCTTCGGCGCATGGCGCCCTCGTAAACCATGCTTATGGGCCGGGAGGAAGCGGCCAGTCGCCGCCGTAGGGCGGCGGTGTGTTTTTTAGGGCGGCGCTGTGTTTTTTCCCCTTGCATCCCTCTCGCCGGAGCGGCATCGAATGCGTCCTGCGTCCTGCGTCCTGCGTCCTGCGCCTGGAGCCTCCCCAGCATGTGGATCGTCCGGCTCGCCCTCCGACGTCCGTACACGATCGCCGTGCTCTGCTCGCTGATCGCGATCTTCGGGCTGCTCTCCACCAGCCGGATGAAGACGGACATCCTGCCCGCCATCGACATCCCGGTGGTCATCGTGGTCTGGAACTACCCGGGCCTGTCCGCCGAGGACATGGAACGGCGCGTCGTGTTCATCAGCGAGCGC
>DASQBG010000134.1:0-9546 GCA_035635335.1 Myxococcales bacterium
GCCTCCGGCTCCTCCTCCTCGGAGGCCGCGAGGTCTTCCAGGCGCGGCTCGACGTGGGCCTTGGCGATCTGCTCCAGCGGGACCCGGAACAGCTTCCCGTCGACGTCGATCACCGCGCGCCCCTCCTCGAGCCCGCGCAGCGTCCCGGCGAAGGTCTTGCGGTTCTCCGCCTCCGCGATGGGACCATATGCCTTCACCCGGACGTTCTCGCCCGCGTACTTGCTGAAATGCTCCGGGGTGCGCAGCGGCCGGTCGAGACCCGGGCTCGACACCTCCAGGTCGTACGCGCCCTGGATCGGGTCCTCGACATCGAGGGCGGCGGACACGGCGCGCGAGATGCTGCTGCAGTCGTCGAGGGAGACCCCGCCATCCCTGTCGATGTACAGGCGCAAGGTGGTGCGGCCGCCGGCTCCAGCGAGCTCGACGTCGACCAGCTCGAGCCCCTCGCCGGCGGCGAGCGGCGCCGCGATGGCGCGCACCTTCTCGACGATCTCCTCCTTGCGGCCCACCTGGAACCCATCCTCCAAAAACGAAAAAAGCGGGCAGACTGCGCCCACTTTCCCGAACCCGCCGCGGGCGGGCACAGCGAAAATGTCAGCCGCCGCGTAGCAGACCGCACCTGTGCAGTCAAGCCGGGCAGCGACCCGGTTCAGGTTTATAACAAGCCCGGAGGTGGACGTGTTCCAGGCAGCGGCCATCCAGATGGGCGCGGGTCCGGTCCGCGCCGAGAACGAAGCGCGCGCCCTCTCGCTCCTCGATCGGGCCTGCGAGGCGGGAGCGCGGCTGGTCGGCCTCCCGGAGATGTGGGAGCACGTCGGGCCCGCCGCGCAGAAGCGCGAGTTTGCCGGGGCGCTCGAAGGCCCGCAGCTGGCCCGGGTGCGCGAGTTGTGCGCGCGGCGTTCGGTGTGGTGCCTGGCCGGGTCCATCGCCGAGCGCGCGGCCGACGGGCGGGTGCACAACACGGCCGTGCTGATCGGTCCCGGCGGGGAGATCGCCGCCTCGTACCGCAAGCTGCACCTGTTCGACGTGGACATCCCGGACGGCGCCCGCTACCGCGAGTCCGAAGCGGTGGCGCCGGGCGCATCGGCTCCGCCGGTAGTCGAGCTGACCGGCTTGGGCGTGCGGCTGGGTTTGTCCGTCTGCTACGACCTCCGCTTTCCCGAGCTCTACCGTCGGCTGGCCGAGCAGGGCGCGGACATCCTCTCGGTCCCGGCAGCCTTCACCGCCTATACCGGGCGAGCACACTGGGAAGTGCTGCTGCGCGCCCGCGCGATCGAAGATCAGGCCTACGTATTCGCCCCGGCGCAGGCAGGACGCATCGGGCCGCCCCAGGAGAACCGCCAGGCGTACGGGCATGCACTGATCGTCGATCCCTGGGGCGAGGTGGTCGCGGACGCAGGCGCCTCGGGCGACGGGTTCGCCCTGGGCCGCATCGATCCGGCCCGCCTGGCCCAGGTCCGCCGCGACCTGCCCGCGCTGCGGCACCGTCGCACCGACGTGCTGTAGCGCGCCCCGGTCCCCCCGCAGTGGCGTGCATCACCCCTCCATTCCGGGTAGGGAAACGTGCGCCCCTATTGGGAGAAGCGGCGGCGCGACCGTTTGACAGGCCGCTTGCCCCCCGGGTACCGTCCTAGCATTGGCCGGGGTGTCATCCGAGAGGGGCCAGCATGGAGATCACCGAGGTCCGCGTCTTCCCCGTCAACGAGGAACGCCTGAAGGCCTACGTGACCATCACACTGGACGCCTGCTTCGTGGTGCGCGATTTGAAAGTGATCAACGGCAATACGGGACTCTTCGTAGCAATGCCGGCAAAGCGCCGGAAGGACGGGACGTTCAAGGACATCGCGCACCCCCTCAACAGCGAGACGCGCGAGCGGATGGAAAAGATCATCCTGACGGAGTACGAGCGCGAGCTCACCCGCGGCACGCCTCCGTCCACCGCTGCCGCCGCTTCGGGTTAGGCTTGAGGCCCGGTGCCCTGGCCGTGTAGAACGCCGCCATGCACACGAAGCCCCCGGGCAACGGCTCCGACTTCGTGGTCCTCTCCGGCAACTCGAACGTCCCGCTCGCCCGCGAAGTCTGCGACTACCTGAGCCAGCCGCTGGGCAAGTCCTCGCTGACGCGCTTCTCCGACGGAGAGATCCAGGCCGAGATCGGCGAGAACGTACGCGGCCGGGACGTGTTCCTCATGCAGAGCACGTCGACGCCGGTGAACGACCACCTGATGGAGCTGCTCATCCTCATCGACGCGGCCCGCCGCGCCAGCGCCTCGTCGATCACCGCGGTGGTGCCCTATTACGGCTACGCCCGCCAGGACCGGAAGGTGGCTCCCCGCACACCGATCACCGCGCGCCTGGTGGCCGACCTCATCACCAGCGCCGGCGCCGATCGGTTCGTCTCGATGGACCTGCACGCCGGGCAGATCCAGGGCTTCTTCGACATGCCCTCGGACCACCTCTACGCCTCGCCCGTGCTGGTCGAGCACATGCGCAAGGCGTTTCCCAACCCGGACGACGTGGTCATCGTCAGCCCCGACGCCGGAGGCGTGGAGCGCGCGCGGGCGTACGCCAAGCGGCTCGGCACCACCCTGGCCATCGTGGACAAGCGGCGCAGCAAGCCCAACGTGGCCGAGGTGATGAGCCTGATCGGCGACGTCCGCGGCAAGATCGGCGTGCTGCTCGACGACATGGTCGATACCGCCGGCACGCTCACCCAGGGCGCCAGGCTGCTGCTCGACTGCGGCGCCAAGCGGGTGCTCGCCTATGCCGTGCACCCCGTCCTGAGCGGCCCGGCGATCAAGCGCATCAGCGAGTCCGTCATCGAGCAGTTGGTGGTGACCAACACCATCCCGCTCTCGCCGGCGGCCCGCGACTGCAAGAAGATCGTCCAGCTCTCGGTGGGCCGCATCTTCGGCGAGGCCATCCGCCGCATCTACTGCGCCGACTCCCTCTCCAGCCTCTTCGTCTAAGCCGCTCCGGGCTACAAACGTTTTCACGCAGAGCGCGCCGAGACCGCAGAGAAAAAATTATTTTTTTTCCTCCGCGCCCTCCGCGAGCTCTGCGTGAAACGCTTTTGGTCTTTCTGCGCGCGCCCGGATGAAACGTTCCTAGGCTTGCATGGCGGGTGGGGGCGTGCTATCCAGGCGCGCTTTCGGAAGGATTTCCGGGCGGTTTTCGAGCTCACCCGGTGCCCACCAGACCCAGGCTTGCGGCTCGCCCGCCGCGGCGGTGGTGCCCGGCACGGAGGAAGTCATGGCGCAGGACACATCCACGCTGCAAGCGCAGATCCGCGAAAAGTCGGGCAAGGGTCCGGCCCACCGGCTGCGCGCGAAGGGCCTGGTCCCGGCCGTCTGCTACGGACAGTTCGAGAAGCAGCCCCTGATGGTCGCGATCGATCCGGAGGCGCTGGTCAAGGCCATCGCGACCCCGCACAAGTTCAACACGGTGCTCAAGCTGGAGGTCACCGGCAGCGAGCCGCGCACCGTCCTTTTCAAGGACTACGAGAAGGACCCCGTGGACGGGCACATCCTCCACGTCGACTTCCTCGAAGTGCGGATGGACCAGGACGTGGTGGTCAACGTCCCCGTGGTGCTCATCGGCAAGCCGGTCGGCGTGACCGACGGCGGCATCCTGCAGCAGGTCAGCCGCACCCTTCCCGTCATCTGCAAGCCCGGCCAGATCCCCGAGAAGATCGAGGTCGACGTCTCGAACCTCAAGATCGCCGAGTCGATCCACATCTCGGACATCAAGCCGCCCGAGGGAGTGCGCTTCAAGACCAACGTGATCAAGAACGCCACCATCGCGGTGGTGAACATCCCCGAGAAGGAGGAGGTCGCTCCGGCTCCGGCGGCGGCGGTCCCTGGCGCCGAGGGCGCGGTGCCCGGCGCTGCGGTGCCCGGCGCTCCTGGCGCGGCGGTTCCCGGCGCTCCTGGCGGGGCCCCTGGCGCTGCGGGCGCGGCCCCGGCGGCGGGTGGCGCACCGGCGGCGGGCGGCGCACCGGCGAAGGGCGGCGGGGCGGACAAGGGCGCGAAGAAGTAAGCGCCCGTGCGCCTCCTGGTGGGCCTCGGCAACCCGGGCGCGAAGTACGGGCGCACCCGCCACAACCTGGGGTTCCGCATCGCCCGGGTGGCGGCCGAGAAGCTGGGGGTGGCGCTGGACCAGACCCGCTGGAACGCGGTGCTGGGCACGGGCAGGGTGCGAGGGGAGCAGATCGCGATCCTGCTCCCTCAGACGTTCATGAACGTGTCCGGCGAATCGGTGGGGCACGCGGCGCGGTTCTGGAAGGTGGAGTTGGGGCAGGTAGTGGTGGCGCATGACGACCTGGACCTTGCGCTCGGACGCATCCAGGTGAAGGTGGGCGGCGGTGACGGCGGTCACAAGGGGCTGAAGAGCCTGCGGGAGCACCTCGGTCCGGACTTCGTGCGCGTCCGGTCCGGCATCGGGCGGCCGCCGCAGGGGTGGGACCCGGCGGACTTCGTGCTGGCGAGGTTCGCGGCGGAGGAGGAAGCTGTGGTGGAGGAGATGGTGCCGGTCGCCGCGGAGGCGGCGGCGGCGGCGCTCCTCGAAGGGACGGCGGCGGCGATGAACCGGTTCAACCGGCGGCCGAAGGAGGCCGGCGAAAAGAAGGGCGAAGCGCAAGAGAAAGTGGACCTCGCCGGAGGCGTCACCTCCGGCAAACCCAAGAGGTAACGGACATGCAGCAAGCAGAGACGCAGACCAGCGGCGGTCCGGCGCAGCACGCGCCGGGAACCAAGCTGCGCGAGTACGAGACGATCTTCCTCCTGCGGCCCGACCTGGCCGAGGACCTGGTGGACAAGATCGTCGAGCGCCTGCGCGGCATCGTGCAGCGCGAGGGCGGCAAGGTCATCAAGGTGGAGAACTGGGGCAAGAAGAAGGTCGCCTACGAGGTGAAGAAGCACCTCCGCGCCATCTACATCCGCTTCGTCTACCTGGGGAACACGCACATGGTGGCGGAGTTCGAGCGCAACCTGCGCATGACCGACGACGTGCTCAAGTACCAGTCGGTGAAGCTGGCCGACGACGTCGACCCGGCCGCACGCCAGGTGGAACCCGACGTGAAGCTGCCCGGCGACCCGGAGGTGCCGGAGCGCGCTGGGCGCGATCCGGAGCCGTTCGGCGAGGAGCGCAGCTTCGGCCGCGAGCGGCCCGAGCCGGAGAGCGAGATCGGCCCCGAGACGGAAGCCGAATAACCGCGCGACTGCGAGGAGACGGACATGGACGGAAACGGATTCAAGAAGGACGACAGGTCGCGGTCGGGCGGCTCGCGCGAGGGGCGCGAGCGCGGCGGCGGGATGGGCGAGGAACGGGGAGGCGGGCGCGGATTCGGCCGGCGCAAGGTGTGCCGGTATTGCGCGGACCACACCCTCAAGGTGGACTACAAGAACGCGGCCGAGCTCAAGTACTTCGTCACCGAACGGGGGAAGATCGTGCCCCGCCGCATCTCGGGGAACTGCGCCCGGCACCAGCGCCAGGTGGCCACCGCCATCAAGCGCAGCCGCAACATCGCGCTGCTCCCCTACACCGTGATGCAGCACCAGTAGGGGCGCACATGAAGATCATCCTGACGAAGGACCTGGAGAACCTGGGCAAGGCCGGCGCGCTGGTCGAGGTGAAACCGGGCTACGGCCGCAACTACCTGCTGCCGCGCGGCATGGCGGTGGCGGCCACGGCCAAGAACATCCGGCAGCTCGAGCACGAGAAGGCGGGCATCCTCTCGCGCGCGTCCAAGCACAGGTCGAACATGGACGCGCAGGCGAAGAAGCTCTCCTCGGTGGAGCTGAGATTCGCGCGCAAGGTCGGCGAGCAGGACAAGCTGTTCGGCTCGGTGACCAGCAAGGACATCCACGAGCAGCTCGCCGGGCAGGGATACGAGGTGGACCGCAAGCAGATCCACCTCCCCGAGCCGCTCAAGGCGCTGGGCACGCACGAGGTGGAGGTGAAGCTCCATCCCGAGGTGAGCGCGAAGGTCAAGGTGACGATCGCAGCGGAGGCCTAGACCGAAGCTGAAATTGTCCGCGCGGTGAAAGCGCAGCGCCGCCCTATCGGCGGCGGCTGGGGGAAGGGAGTCCGGTCGAAGGGATGATCGCGGCGGTTGCCACTCTGCTGGCCCTGCTGGCGGCGCCCGGGAGGACGCCGAGGGTCCAGCAGTCCGCTCCGCCCGCGCCGGCCCAACCCGCCGCGCCGAGCCGCGCGGCCCCGCCGGCGGGCGCGCTCGGACCGCGCCCGAACGGGCCCACGGCGCCGGCCGCGCAGGCGGGACCTCCGGCGGTGGCGCCGAAGCGATTCGGCCGCTTCGACCTGGACCAGCCCAAGGAGCAGTTCGCGCGGCTGCCAGACCTCAAGGACTGCGCGGACGCGCTCCTGCCCGCCTCCGGACACGCGGACTGCGCCGTACCGCGCGATCCCGACCGCATCGCGCGCGTGCAGATCGCCTGGGAGGATTCCAAGGCGGGCGGAGAGATCGTCGCGCTGCGCCTGCTGTTCGATCCGCAGCTCGCGCCGGCGCTGACCGATCTGGAGTGGCAGCTGACCCGCGGCTGGGGCGCGCCCGTCCTGGAGCAGCTGCGGCGCGAGAAGGACCAGAAGCTGTTCACCCTGCAGTGGGAGGACGCCGAGCACCGCTCGACCGTCGAGGCGCAGGGCGCGCTCGCGCAGCCCTCGCGTGCGGTGGCCGTCGTGCTCGAGCGGCGGCCCGCGCCGCTGCCCGCCGAGCTGGCCGGTCTGCACCCCCGCCCCTTCGCGGGCGTCCGGCTCAAGCTGGTCCGGCGGGTCGATTGGGACGGGCAGGCGCACGCGGTGGTCTGGGGCACCTCGCTGAGCCCGGGCCAGGAGGCGGTGGGCGAGGCGGGCCCCGCGTGGGCGACGCAGCGCGGATACGTCGGCCTGTGGAAGCTGGAGCTGGCGACCGCCCAGCGCGCGCGCAGGTGGCGGGCGATCTGGGAGCGGGTCACCGGCGACGAGGACGAGGAGAACGAGCGCATCTCCCGCGTCGACACCCGGGACATCACCGGCGACGGATCGCCGGACGTGGAGGTGGAGCTCTCCTGCGAGACCTGCGGCCGCACCGCCAGCGAGGTGCTGGTGAAGACCGTCCGGGCGGGAAAGCTGGTCGACCTGTTCAACAAGCGGGACCTGTTCCGGGCCCAGGTGGACTTCGAGCCGGGACGCGTGCGCATCCGCCAACCGGACGGCGACGAAGACTCCAGCCTGACCGTCAGCACCTATTCCTACGACCGCGGCAAGGGCGCCTTCGTCCTGGCCCGCGAAGAACGAATCTCCCGCTCCCCCCCTCCAGACCGTTAGGAAAAAACTACAAGCGTTCACGCAGAGCGCGCAGAGGACGCAGAGGTTCTGCTGGCCGTCGCTCGGGCACTCGTGCGCGATCTCGGTAAGCGAAATTTTCCTCTGCGCTCTCTGCGCTCTCTGCGTGAACCGCTTTTGGGCCCAGAGTGTCGTGCTAGCGTGCCGGGATGGGGAAGAAGCCGCCGTTGCCGCCGTGGATCGAGCATGCGGTCGCCGTGCGCAAGAAGCTGAAGGAGCGGGGGTTCAAGCCGGCCGACCGTGTGCAGATCTGCGAGAAGTGCGAGGAGTACGCGGAGGAGGCCTGGTCCTTGAAGGGGACCCAGGGGATGGGCGGACGGGACCTCGTCTACTGCATGAGCTGCGGGCGCTCGCGCTCGTGGCGCGGTCAGGGCAGCCCGCGCGCCGTCGAGGAGCCGTTCGACCTGATCGCCTTCCTCGGCCTGCGCGCCTGACCCTCCACCTCGGCGACGGGGAAGTCCCGGAAGGCGCGCACCTCCGGCCGCGCGGCGTTCGCCGGCGGACAGACCAGGAAGTAGTGGTACCGCTTTCACGCAGAGCCCGCTGAGGGCGCGGAGAACTGCGTCTCTTGTTTTCACGAGCGGGCGCTGACGCACGATCGCGAAAAAACCCGACCCCCTCTGCGGTCTCTGCGGGCTCTGCGTGAAACAAGGCGAGCGCGGCAGGTGATCAGCGGATCGCTTTGCGGAGGTCGGCGGCGCGGCGGCGGAGGGCCGGCAGTCCGGATTCGATCTCGACGCTGGCGAGCCGCTGCGAGAGCGCGGGCGGAACCTTCAGCGTGCCCGCCCGGTGCAGCTCCTCGAGGCGCGTCAAGGCGCGATCGACCACCTCGTCGTCGGGGTGGCCGAGCAGCCGGTCCAGCACGCGCGGATCGTCCGGCAGCGGATACTTCCGCAGGAACTCGGTCGCGGCGGCGTGGAACGCCTTGGGGTCCTCGATCGCGTACAGCTTCTTGCGCGCCTCGTCGCGCTCGACGTCCTCCTCGCCTCCGCCGAGCTTCTCGCGCACCTCGTCGGGCAGCGCGCCCGAGGCCACGCCCTGCGAGAAGAGCCGCTCGAGGTTCGTCTTGTATTGGGTGTACTTGGTCGAGCTCTGGAACCGCTCCGATTCGCGGTCCGACCTGCGCGACGAGCCACCGCGGTCGCGCTGCTTGTCGATCTCGCGCCAGCTCCGGGTGCGCTTGGGCTTCTCGTCGTCGGGCATGGGCAGGAAGTCTAACGCCGCCCACAGGCAAAG
Organism: Myxococcales bacterium; assembly: GCA_035635335.1. GTDB lineage: Bacteria > Myxococcota > Myxococcia > Myxococcales > 40CM-4-68-19 > VBKO01. The sequence continues at coordinate 8,577 of DASQBG010000134.1, forward strand.
TCGCGCGGCCCTCCACAGGCTGTGGACAACGCTGCGAATCGCCGGTACCGCGCGGCACGCAGGCGGTGCGGGTTGTGGGTCACTTGTGGACGGTTCCGGTGACACGGTTTGCGCGTTGACGCCTACACGCCGGGGCGGCGTACAAGCATCCGCCAGCGCTTTTCAGGGACGGTGGGATGACTCGTCGAGAGATGGAGCGCAAGGCGATCTGGGTGCCTCGGTATTACGAGCCGCACTTCGGGCACGAGGTCGAGGTCCGGTACGACGAGGAGTACTGGTACCAGATCGCGCCCGAGATGAACCTCTTCCGGCGCGTGCGGCGGTTCGACCCGTTCACCTCGCCGATCCCGGAGTCCGGCGGCCTCGAACGGCTCGAGGGCTAGGATGTCGGAGACCCCCGCTAAGGTGGCGGCGTGAGCGCGAGCGCCTCGCTCGAGGCCGTCCGTCCGGCGCCGATCGCGGTGCCGGGCGGGCGGATCCCGCCGCAGAACCTGGACGCCGAGCGGAGCGTCCTGGGCGGAGTGTTGCTCGACAACGCCGCCCTCAACGAGATCCTCGAGCTGCTCAAGCCCGAGGACTTCTACCGCGATGCGCACCGCAAGGTGTTCGAGGCCATGTGCGCGCTCTCTTCCCGCAGCGAGCCCATCGATCGCGTCACGCTCAAGGACGAGCTGACTGCCCTGGGCGCGTACGAGGCGGTCGGCGGCGAGGATTTCATCGACCTGCTCGACAAGCTGGTCCCCTCGGCCGCGAACCTCATCTATTACGCGACCATCGTGCACGAGAAGGCGCTCGCGCGCCGCGTGATCGAGGCCGCGCACGCCATCGCCACCCAGGGCTACGAACAGGCGGGCGAGGTGGGCGAGTTCCTCGACGACGCGGAGAGGCGCATCTTCGCCATCACCGAGGAGAAGGCGCAGTCCGCCTTCATGCACGTCCGCGAGATCGTCAAGTCCACCTTCAAGACCAT
>DASQBG010000135.1:0-1954 GCA_035635335.1 Myxococcales bacterium
GGACGCAATCTCTCATTCCTGGTCCCCGCGTTGAACCGCGCGGGCCCGCAGATCGCGGTCGCCGTCGCCGTGATCGGCGCTCTCGCCGCTTTGAACTACCGCGGAATCCGCCCTGGCGCCCTGACCAGCGACTTCTTCAGCGGAGCGAAGCTGATCCCCATCCTGCTCTTCGTCGCGGTCGGGCTCTACTTCGTGGACTGGGAGCGCATCTCCTTTTCTCCACCTCCCGGAGAGGCGAGGCTCGAGGCGATCAAGCTCGGGGGCTTCGCCGCCCTGTTTGCCTGCACCGGGTTCGAGTACGTTCCGGTCACCGCGGGCGAGACGGACAATCCGCGCCGCAACGTGCCGCTCGCGCTCTTCTTCGCGCTGCTGGGCTCGGTGCTGCTCTACGTACTCGTCCAGATCGTGTTCATGGGGACCCACCCCGACCCGGCCGCCGCCGACAAGCCGCTGGCGGAGGCCGCGGGCGCATTTGCCGGTCCGTGGGCAGGGCGGTTCGTCGCGGTGGGATCGGTGGTCTCTTCGTTCGGGTACCTCACCGCGGTCGCGCTGGTCACGCCGCGCTATCTCTCCGCGCTGGGCGAGAACGGCGAGCTGCCGGCGATCTTCGCCCGCACCAGCGCGCGGTTCGGAACGCCTTCGCTGGCGATCGCCGTCACGGCGCTCGCCTGCGCCGGCCTGGCTGCCTTCGCCGACTTCGACCGGCTCTCCGATCTGAACAACGCCGCCGTGTTCGCGCAGTACGTGCCCACCTGCCTGGCGGTGCTGGTCCTGCGGCGGAAACGAGGGCCGAGCTCGCTGACCCTGCCGCTCGGGCCGACCATCCCGGTGCTCGCCACTCTCGGATGCATCCTCTTCCTCAACGGGATCAAGCTCGACGACGTGATCTTCTCGCTCGCCACGCTCGCGGTGGGGCTGGTGCTGCACGCCGCCTGGCGCGTTTTCGGCCGGCCCACGGTGCTGGGGGCCGAGTAGTTGGGCCATCTCCTTGTCGCCTTGCTGGTGGCCGCCGCGCAGGAGGCGAACCTGTCGCTGCTGCGTCCCGCCAGCGGCAGCGATGGGCTTCTCGGGGTGGAGGGGGCGCGTCCTCCCATCGATCCCGAGGAGCCTCTGCAGCTCCAGATCGGGCTCGACCTGGGCTACAAACCGGTCCGCCTGGGACCCGGGGCCAGGGTCGACTCGAGGATCGGCGGCTGGGCGCAGCTCGCGGCACGCCTCAACGACGATCTCTCGCTGTTCGCGCAACTCCCGCTGACGCTGCACCAGGCCGGCAATCTGTCCGCGTTCGGCACCACCCAGCCCGCCTTCGGGTTCTCGGTGGGCGACATCCGCATCGGCCTTCGTCACGGCTTTCTCCGCGGGCCGGTGGACGTCGCCGGGCAGATCTCGCTCGAGGCCGCGACGGCTCCCGCAGACTCCTTCACCGGCGACGGCCGGCTGGTGGCCGAGGCGCTGCTTGCAGTCGCTCAGCGCCGCGACGCATGGGAGCTGATCGGCAACGCAATCCTGCGCCTGCGGCCGCCCCGGGACGTCGGCCCGGTCCTCCTGGGCAACCAGATCGGCCTGCGCGGTGGCGCCGCATACTGGCACTCCGCTCGCTCGCGCACTTATCTGGAGCTGGAGCTGCAGTCGTCGCTTCGCCAGCTCTCGCAGCAGTCGTTCCCCATCGAGTGGCGGGCCGGCGCGACCCTCTGCGTGACCTCCGCTCTCGCCCTCGACGTGGCCGGCGGTACCCGCCTCGACGACGGCCTCGGGGCGCCCTCTCTCCGCGGCGCCCTCGCCATCCGCTACGCGCCCCTGCTCTGCAGGCCTCCGAAGCGGCAGGGGCCCGAGCCCGGCCTGGAGGAGCTGGTCGCGCAGATCGCCAAGGAGCGTGCCGCGCGCGAGAGCGCCGAGCTTGCGGCGCGCCTGCCGCGGCTGCTCGCAGAATCCGAGCTGGCCGCGCGGGAAGCCG
>DASQBG010000136.1:0-6225 GCA_035635335.1 Myxococcales bacterium
CTGGTCCTGCTTGGGCATCTCGGCCTTCGCCACGCTGCGGTCGGGCTGCGGCTTCACTCCGCCGTTCTGCCCCGTCTGCACCGCGCTGGGCGCCGCAGCCTCCTTCTTGGGCTTGCCGACCTCGTTCTTCCCCTCGCGCTGCACTTTCGAGAGCGCGTTCTTGAAGAACGCCGACTTCTCCTTCGCCTGGGTCTCCTTCAGCACCCGGCTATCGTGCTCGCTCAGGTACTTGGTCGGCTGGTCCGGTGGCCGCTCGTCCTTCGGTTCGCCCTGCGCGACGACCTGCCCGTCCATCCTCTCGGGCCGCTTCGCCTTTTCCAGCTCCAGCGCGGGCGGGAGCTGGGGAGAGAGATCCGGGGAGGACCGGCCGGCGGACGGCGCCGAGTTGGGCGGTCCGCGCTGCGCGTGCTGGACCTGGCTGCGCGGCGTGGCCACCAAGCCGACCGCGGTGCGGCGCGGCTGTGCGGGGACGTGAAAGATGGCGTCCTTCGCGATCCAGGGGAGCAGCAGAAGGTGCAGTCCTAGCGAGACCGCGAGCGCGATCGTCAGCCGGCTGCGCCGCCGGACCGGCCTGTGCGGCAGCGGAGACATCCGCCCTCCATTGTAACCCCCGGCACAGCGACCGAAAGATAGCCCTCGAGCCGGATGTTGGCGCGCGGTGTGAGCGCCGGGCGCCCTGCGGCCCGCCAGACGAGTACCACGGGCTGCGGACGAGGGCGCTGCGGGCACGCTCTCCACAACCCGCGGCGGTGGCGGCTCCTTCCGGCCCGGAAGCGCGGCCGGGCGGGCATGCAAGTAACCGATGTCAGTAGATTTTCTCTGGTCCGGCGCCGGAGTAGTACCAGCCGAGGATCTCGCGGTAGCCGAAGCCGCGCAGGGCGCGGCCCATCGCGCCCATCTGGCACATTCCGCTCCCATGGCCCCAGCCGCCGCCGACGAACAGCCAGTCGGAGCCGGCGCGTTCCACGACGAACATCCCGCTCTCGAGGTTGCGGAACAGCCGGCGGATGGCCAGCTCGCCGCCGACCCTCGCCATCCCCGCGATGCCCTCCACGCGAAGCGCGCGCGCACGGCCCGAGACCCCCCGACCTTCGACGGATAGGGAGCGGACCTTTCCGACCCCCAGTCCGGCGCACAGGGCGTCGACCTCGTCCTGCCGGAAACGCCTGCGCCACCGGACCTTCGCCGGCGGCGCGACGAGGGCGCAGTAGCTGGACACCGACAGGAGGCGCACGAACCGCGACACGAGCGCGGTCCCGATGCCGGAGGCGAACGCCGCCATCCCCGGCGCCCGCGGCTCGAAGTCCGGACGCCCGCGCAGCGATGGATCCGCCAGCCCACCCCAGACCGACTCGTTGTCCTCCGTGTACCCGCCGCAGACCGCCGAATACACCGAGTCGACCAGCCGGCTCACCTCGCCGGGTCCTTCGTCGAACGGCTCTCCGCTGACGCGGGCGAACAGCGCCTCCCCGCGCGTCGAGTCCACCGCCCCGTCGGTCGCGCGCGTCTCCGCGGCGGTGCCCTTGTAGACCTGGCAGTGCTGCTCGGCGCACAAGAGATACGGATCGCCCAGGTGGCGGGCGCCGACTTTGGCGAGCACTTCGCCGCGCGCCGTCACCGCCTGGGCCTTGAGCGCCTCGGCGTGGGCGGTGGCGAAGATCTCGCTCGGCACCACGCCCTTCACCAGCCGCTCCATCGGGATCGCGGCGACCAGCGCGAGGAGCCCGCGCGGGTCGATCGTCGCGTACAGGCGCCCGGGATAGGCGCGCGTCTCGAAGCCGTGGAACGAATAGCCCATCCCGAACTCCACCTGGGCGACCGACAGCCCGGCGGGAGCGCGCAGCTCGAGCGCGGACTCCCCCGTGGCGCGCACGGCGCCCGCCCCGTCCAGCAGCTCGATGGTGCCCGAGGGGCGCGCGGCCAGCTCGCGAAAGAGCTGCGGGTGGACGGCGGGGAAGCGGGCGGCGATCCTCTCCGCCTGGGCGTGCGCTCCGGCCTCGGTGGCGTCGCCCTCGGCGAGCAGCGCATGGCGCCGGGTGTCCACCACGTGCCCCGCGATGCCGTAGACCTGCCCCACGGTGGCGGCGCGCGTCGGAACTCCCCGGGAGGCCCACTCTCCGCGCGCCCGCTCGAGCCCGGCCTTGTCGGAGAAGCGCAGCTCCTCCAGCTCGACCCAGGTCGCGCCCGCGCCCGCGCGGCCGGAAGCGAGCCGCACCGTCCACGGTCCTTCCGCGCCGTCGAGCGTTGCTTCGGGAGCTGTCCCGTCCGCGGCGCGCGCTCGCACGGCGAGCGGACCGCGCGCGGAGACCACCATCTCGCGGCGGCCTTCGGCGACGCGGACGGTGACGAGCGGCTGCCCCTCCTCGAAGGAGAGGCGGCGCGAGTAGAGTAACTCGAGGGGATCGTCGGCCGCGGGGGCACCGGCGAAGAGGTCGGAAGCGGGCTCCGGCGGGGACGGTTCAGGCGCAGGGACCTCGCCGGCGTGCGGCGCATCGGGCGGGGTCGGGGTCGAGCTCGGGGTCGAGCTCGGGCTCGGGCTCGGGGTCGAGCTCGGGGTCGGAGTCGAGCTCGGGGTCGAGCTCGGGGTCGGGGTCGAGCTCGGGCTCGGGGTCGAGTCGGAGGTCGAGGTCGAGTCGGAGGTCGGCGGAGGAGTCGACGCCGCCGACGTCGCGCCCGCGCTCGCGGTCTTGCTCGCCGCCTGCTCCGGACCAGTGCTCTCCTCGGGCAGCTCGCGCCGGACGGCGCGGGCGCACGCGGCGAGCGCGCCGGCCGCCCAGGCGACGAAGGTCCTGCGCGTCGTCATCGCCGGTGCGTGCGCTCCACGTAGCGCCGGAACGCCGCGTGCAGGCGCCGCGTGATCGGACCCGGCTTTCCGCCCGCGACGACACGGCGGTCGGGCTTCTCACCGTCGAGCAATAGGAGCGAAGTCACCGCCATCGCCTCGCGGATGGTGCTGGTCACGAAGACCTCGTCGGCCGCGGCGAGCGCCTCCGGCCCGTGCGGCTCTTCGCGGACCAGGAGACCCTCGCCGCGCGCGATCTCGATCACCAGCCCGCGCGTGACGCCCTCCAGCATGCCGAGAACGAGCGGAGGCGTGACGACGACCCCGTCCTGCACGAAGAAGACGTTCGACGTCGAGGCCTCGGTCACCTGCCCGCGCAGATCGAGCAGCAGCGCGTCGTCAGCGCCGGCGGCGTGCGACTCGCGCAGCGCGAGCGCGCTGTTCAGGTAGTTCCCGGTCTTGAGCGCCGGGTCGAGCGCCTGCGGCGGGTTGCGCCGGGTGCGCGTCACCGCCATCTGCAGGCCGCGCTCGTATTGCTCCGGCGCGGGCAGCTCGAGCGGGCGCACCATGAAGATCAGCCGGTTCAGACCCTCCGCCAGGTGAGGCGAGAGGCCGAATTGCCCTTCGCCGCGCGTGACGATGATCCGCGCGTACGACTCGGCGTTCCCGGCGGCGTCGATCGTCCGGAACAGCTCGGACTCGAGGCGCGCTCGCGGCGGGAGCGACAGCCCGATGCGCGCCGCCGATCGCTCCATCCGGTCGAGGTGCCGGCCCAGCTCGAACACCCGGCCGCCATAGGTGCGCACCACCTCGTAGACCGAGTCGCCGTAGAGGAACCCGCGGTCCATGACCGGCACGAAGGCCTGCTCGGGCGGGACCAAGCGTCCCTCGACGTTCAGCAGTGTCGCCATGGCGGAGGTGCTACCGGACGTAGCCCGGCTGCGCAAGCAACTTGCCCGCCCACGCTCGACGCGGGCGAGATCACCCGCCATCGCGCAGAGTGGCGTGCTACCATCCGTCCCGAGCCGCTAGCTCAGCTGGTAGAGCACCGGCCTTTTAAGCCGAGGGTCGTGGGTTCGATCCCCACGCGGCTCACTCCGCAAGATGTCGTTTGCACGCGCGGAATTCTCGGCGCGCTTCGGCGCCGGAAGCGCTCGGTGCGCTTCTGTCAGCAAAGTGTCAGCAAACGGAGCCGATTTTTCAGGCCCGATCCGGCTCACGGCATCGCGCAGATCCTCCAGCGCGAGGTGACCGTAAGTGCCAGTCGTGGTCGTCACGGAGGCGTGCCGCAGGATGCGCTGCACGCGGTGTGCATCGACGCCGGCGCGCAGCATGAGGGTCGCGGCGGTGTGCACGTTATGCCGAGCTCGGCATAACGTTCAGCGCTTTGGCGGGGCGCTGAACCTCAACGTGCACTTTCACTGCGTCATCCCGGACGGCGTGTTCGTGCAGGAGGTCGGCAGCGTGCGCTTCATTGAGTTGGCGCCGCCCTCCGACGACGACCTGATGGCGGTACTCCGCCGCGCCGTTGCGCGTCTCGAGCGACTGCTGCGCCCGAGACTCATGGCAGCGCAAGCCGACGCGAGGCCCCTGGATGCGCTTGGCTCCGCCCAGGCCGACGCGATGCATATGCTGGGGACCTCGTGCGCTACCACGGAGTTTTCGGGCCCGCCTCGCAATGGCGCAGGCAGGTCATCCCGCCGCCGCCCGGGAAAACCCCATTAGCGTGTGCGCCCTCCTGTGCCTCCCCACCTGCGAGACCCGAGGACCCTGCGCCCGCAGTGACCGAGACTCCGGCGCCCGCTTGGCCCACCGCTGAGGCGCGTCGCCCGGCGGGATCCATCGCGTATCCCGTGGGCTGAACTGCTGATGCGGGTCTTCCGAGAGGACGTTCTCGCCTGCCCCTGCGGCGGATCTGCAGGCCGCTGGCTGCCATGAGGGCGAGCAACGGCACGTTCGCCCAGTGCGTCAGTCGTACCGTGAGAGGTTGCTCGAGGCGAGGGCCGGGCATGACAAAAGCTGCTTTACGCCCAGCTGAGCGGCAAGCCCTCTGCGGAGGACTCCGGGCCGATGTCGATGCAGCCGGGCGCGGGCACCAGTGGCAGCGGAGTGAACGAGCGGCTCCACAGCCGAAGACGTCGTAGCCGTCGCAGCAGTGGCTCAGACATCCGACGACCGAAGGTGAATGTTCGGCTTCGCCAACCATCGGTCCACGGAAAGCGCACCCGGTCCAGCAAGGGCGATGGCGAGCAACGCTGCGATGTACAGGAGATTGATCTCATAACCCGGCGGTCCAAAGATCGGTCCGGACTCGGTGAGACCGATCGTGTTGACCGAGCTGAACCCATAGCGCAGCTGGACGGTGAACATCGCCACGAGCGTCGACACGATCAGTGGAATGCTCACGAGAGCCGCGAAGGTTCCCACGAGGATCGCCAAGCCGCCGAACACCTCCAGCAGCGTGACGATCCAGGCCGTTGCGGTCGGAAGGGGAGCGCCGATCTGGTGCAGCAGCTTCCCGAAATTCTCGGGGCCGCTGCTCCACTTCGCCATTCCGTGGGCGATAAATCCGAATCCGACGACTAGGCGGAGGGGGAGCAGCACCCACCGAGGCGTCGACGCTTCACTCCATGACTTGACCATTTCTCGTCTCCGATGATGCCTGGTGCCAGAATCCATGGGCAAGCGGCGCTCGCGACCGCGAGCGCCACCAGTCGTGTGCGCATGTCGTCGACCTGCTTGCCTCGGCTACGGGCCGCTTGACGTGATCGCGTCTCCAAACGACTCCGGCGGTTCCTCTCGCGACAGTGTAAAGGAGCCCTTCGAGTCGGCGCCCTTCGAGTCGGAGGCCGAGATGGAGCCGGTGATCGAACCGCCGGAGACCGTGCCGTCGAAAACGCCCTGGCGTGGCTGCTCGAAGTGCACGCTATTGCCAGCGACGCGCAGGCCATCGAGGGGCGAGGAGGCTCCATCGAGTTCGAGCCTGCCTCTCCAGATACCGTCGTCTTCGCGCAGGTCGACGGAAATCGGCGCTTGGGCGCCGTCCCGTACGAGGACCCCGTCCCAGCGGCCGGCGGGCTGGTTGTCCTGTGCGAATGCAGGGGCCGCGACGACCGCCGCGGCGAGAACCAAGAAGCTGAATCTAGAACGCATCGTTTCTTCCTTTCGTTGTGAGGTTGCCAAGCCACGGTCATGTGCAAGCGTGGGGCCAACCTCGAACCGCGTTTCGCCGTCGCTCGCGCGCAGCTTCGGAGAGTGGAGCTGATCAACGTCGAACAACCTTCGCGAACCTGAGCTACAGGCACGACGTCGTGCCTAGTTGGAGGTGGTGTGGCCGCCGGTTCTCGTGAAAGGAGGCGGAGAATGAAGGCACTGGTCAGACCCATCCGACGTCCGCGGTCCTCCGCAGTCAAGGGCGCCCAGGAAGCGGAGAGATGAGTTGA
>DASQBG010000137.1:0-24568 GCA_035635335.1 Myxococcales bacterium
AGCGCTCGTACTGGTCCTCGTCGAACGGATCGCCGCGGTGCAGCTCCAGCGCGCCGTCGATGTCCGCGAGCTCGTCCGGAGTGACGCCGTCCGTATCGACGAACCAGATGTCCTTGACGTAGGCGCGGCGGCCTTCCTCGATGTGCACCACCAGGCGCACCCGGCCCTTGTCGTCCTGGACCTCGTCGACGCCGGAGACCTTCGCTTCGTAGAAGCCCTTCTGGTTGTACCAGCGGACGATCCGCTTCAGGTCGATAGCGAACAGATCCGCGTCGTAGTAGCGCGCGGTCTTCTTGAAGAAGCCGCTGGTGGGAGCAGTGGCGATTTGATCGAGCAGCTCGCCCGAGGAGATGCTCTTGTTGCCGACGAAGTCGATCCCGACGAGCACCGGCCTGCCCTCGAAAGGCGTCGAGGGAGTCGCGCAAGCGCAGAGCGCCAGCAACAAGAGGGGCAGGGTCTTGCGCAAGGCCCGAGCAGCCTATTGCAGCCCGGCCGCTTCTGCATCTCGCGCCCGTCAGGGACGCTGGCGAAGCAACAGATGCAGGTTCTGCTTCTCCCAGGTTCGTGCGCGCTCGTACCCGGGGAAGCGGCGCTCGCGGACCCGGAAGTCGCGCCCGTGCACGATGCGGCGCCCGTCCCGTCCGTTCACCGGCGGGATGGCCTGGTGGAGCATCTCGTGGAACACGACCAGCTCGACGAAGTGGCGCGGCACGCGCGCATCGTCGAGCGCGGGGTGGATGCGGATCAGCTTCTGGTCGTGCAGGTACACGCCCATCTTGATCGACCGCCGCCGCCCGCGCGGGCCGCGGCGGCCCCAGCCGATGCGCGCCTCGAGGCAGCCGTCGAAGTGCTGCGCGTTGAGCTGCGCGAAGATGTCGCCCAGGTCGTGGACCCGCCCGCGCTCGGTGAGCTTCTGCTGGGGCCGCTGGGGGACAGCGCGGATCAGATCGCGGTTCGTGCGGATGTACTCGTCGATTGCGCGGCCGTGCGTGCGCCGGTTGCGGCCGGTGAAGCCCGCCAGGGCACGGACCACGTCGTCGTTCGCCGCCGAGAACATGTGGTGCAGCCGGTAGCGCACCCTGCCCTGCAGCCGCTTGAACGACACCATGGTCCAGGCGTTGTCGGTCAGGTGGACGTCCACCGGCTCGCGGAGCAGGCGCCCGATCCGCTCGGCGAGGACCCAGGCGGCCGCCTCGGGCGCGGGGCGCTCCGGGAGCGCTGCGGCGCGATCTGCCGCCCGGGAGGAGAAGAGGGGAAGCTGCGTCGGTTTCATGCCCGGCCGTCACTCTAGGGTTAGGCCGATCGCTTGAGCAACAGGGCTCCGGACGGCCCTCGGGCCCGAGCAGGCGGGCGAGCGGTACGCGCGCACACCGGCGCACTTGCGCCGTCACCGGTCCGACCCCGGCGCGCCGCGGGGTTGACCGCGGCTCCGGCGCGACCTCGACGGACTCGAGCTCGACCCTGCGCGCGCGAGCGCTCCCGCGCCGATCCGCGCTTCACTGAAAGTGAATGTGATTTCACTCTGAAAATCGAGGCAATGCGCGCGGCCGCTTCCTTGACAGCCTGGATCGCGCTCTCTATGGTGCGCCACAGTGGTTGCGCGCGCGAATTGCTCCGCACCACACCAACAACGTTTCGGAGGTGGGACCGATGGCGACGAAGAAGAAGGGCGGACGGAAGGGGACGAAGAAGGCCGCGAAGCGGACGACGAAGAGAAGGGGCTCGAAGAAGTAGCCCGGTACGTCCCGGGCGGCCTCGTCCGAGGCCGCCCCCCGGCCGCAGCGCGGTAATCTTCCGGCGCGTGGCCCGATCTCCTCCCAGCGGCGAGCTCACTCCCGAGCGGCGGGCCCGCTTGCTCGACGGCGTGCGCGCGCTCATCGGCGGCACGGTGCAGAAGCTGTGGTTGCCGTCCCCGGCCGTGGCGGTGCTGCAGATCCGCGTTCCGCGGCGCACCGCGCTCGCCGTGCTCGATGCGCGCCTCGCGATCGCCGCGGTCGCGGACGAGCGGCCGACCTCGGCGGATTCGGCGCCTCGATCGCAGGCCACGTTGCGCGCCGCCCTGGAAGGGGCGCGGCTTTCGTCCGCCGGGCTCGAGCGCCCGCTCCACGGCGGTCAGATCGCGGCGCGGCTCGGCTTCGAGACGCTCGCGGGCCCGCGGGCGCTGATCGCCGGGGACGGTCCCGCCCTGCTGCTTCTCGGACCCGCGGAGAACGGCGAGCGCATCGTGTGGGCCGCCGCAGGCGCCGGAGCGGACCGGAGACCGGGGGCCGCGTACCGACAGGTGCGGGAGATCGAGCTCGGCGAATCGACCCCGACCCCGACCCCGACCGCGACCCCGACCCCGACCGAAGACGCTGCGCTCCTCCGGGCCGCTCTGGCGGCGGAGGAGGCCGCGGGGGTCGCAGCGCGCCGGCGCGAGCTGGAGAAGCGGCTCCGCGCCCGCGTCCAGCGGATGCGGCGGACGCTCGCCGCCGTGGACGGCGACGCCGCGCGCGCGGCGCAGGCCAGAGAGGACCGCCGGCGCGCCGAGCTGCTCGTCCCGCACCAGTCCCGGATCCCGCGAGGCGCCCGCGAGGCGCGCGTGCCCGACTGGCTCGACCTCGACGAGCGTGGCACGCCTCGGGAGGTCATCCTGCAACTCGACCCTGCCTTCTCGGCGGCCCAGAACGCCGCGCGCTGGTTCCGCCGCGCGCAGCGCTACGAAGCCGCGGCGGCTCGCATCGCCGGGCGCAGATCGGAGGTCGCCGCCAGCCTGGCGCGCGCCGAGGAGGCGCTCGCGCGCGCGGCGCAAGCAGGCGATGCCGGCGCGCTGCGCGCCATCGAGGACGACTCCGGGGCCGTCCCGGGCGACCGCGGGTCGCGCGCCGCCGGCCGCGCGGCCAAACCCCGAGTTCCCTACCGGACCTTCCATTCCGCCAGCGGCGCTCGCATCCTGGTCGGCCGCAGCGCGCGCGACAACGACGCGCTCACCCTGCGCGTGGCGCGCGGGAACGACGTCTGGCTACACGCCCGAGGCGTACAGGGGTCGCACGTCGTGATACCGGACGCGGGCGAAGCGCCCGACGCACGGACGCTGGCCGACGCGGCGCTGCTCGCCGCGCACTTCTCCCGCGCCCGTGGCGAGGACGCCGCCGAAGTCTCCTGGACGCGCCGCAAGCACGTGCGCAAGCCGAAGGGCGCCGCGCCTGGGTCGGTCATCGCCACCCAGGAACGTACCCTGCGCATGCGTCTCGACCGCCCGCGGTTGGACGCGCTCTTGTCGAGCGAGGAGTGAATCGGACCCTCTGTTGCGGCATCTTTGAGGGAGGACAAAGTGGCCCGCCTCCTCCCCTTCCTCGCTTTCGTGGCCGTCGCGCTCCTGCTTCTGGGCGGCATGCACTACTACGTGTGGGCCCGCCTCGTGCGCGATCCGCAGCTTCCACCCGTGGCTGCGCGACTCGCGACCGCCCTGCTGGCCACCATGGCGCTCGTGCTCCCCGCCACCCTGGTCCTCTCGCGGACCCGCGGCGCTCCGCGCGCGATGGTCTGGGTCGCCTTCCTCTGGATGGGCGTCGTCTTCCTGCTGTTCGCCTTCCTGGGCCTCGCCGACGCTGGACGCGCGGTGGCCTGGGTCGCGCGCAAGCTGCGCTCGCCGGACGCGCCCGCCGATCCCGACCGGCGTGTCCTGCTCGCCCGCGCGCTGGCCGTCGGCGTGGGCGGCGTGGTGGCCGCGCTGTCGGTCGGCGGAGTCCGCTCGGCGCTCGCGGGGGTGCGCATCAAGGACGTCCCCGTGCGGATCCCCAATCTGCCGCCCGCGCTCGCCGGTCTGCGGCTGGTGCAGATCTCCGACGTCCACATCGGGCCGCTCTTGCAGAAGGAGTGGGTGGAGGGCGTGGTCGAGCGCGTGCGCGCGCTCCGGCCGGACCTGGTGGCCATCACCGGCGACCTGGTGGACGGCACGGTGGACGAGCTGCGCGAGCACGTCGCGCCGCTCGCGCGGCTGGCCGAGGCGCCGCGCGGCGTCTACTTCACCACCGGCAACCACGAGTACTACTCGGGCGTCGACGACTGGCTGCGATACCTGCCGACCCTCGGGATCCGTCCGCTCGCCAACGAGCGCGTCGAGGTGGCGCCCGGGCTCGACGTGGCCGGCATCCACGATCCGACGGGGCGCGGGCAACACGCCCCCGACCTTTCCCGAGCCCTCGAGGGGCGCGCCGCGGCGAGGCCCGTGGTCCTCCTCGCCCACCAACCGCGCCAGTTCCGCGAGGCGGCGCGGCACGGGGTCTCGCTCACGCTCAGCGGGCATACCCACGGCGGGCAGATCTGGCCCTTCTCCTGGCTGGTCGCGCTCGTCCAGCCCTACATCGCGGGGCTCCACCGGCTGGGCGAGTCACAGCTCTACGTCAGCCGAGGCACCGGGTTCTGGGGTCCTCCGATGCGCGTCTTCGCGCCCGCGGAGATCACGCTGCTGCGGCTCTTCCCCGCGTAGCGTCAACGTTCGACCTTCAGCCGGGGACCGACCGCGGCCTCGATCAACACCAGCGTCGGATGCGCGAAGAGCCGCGTGTCCTGCAGTGCCGCCTCCGGCACTCCGATCAGCGACGCCGCCGCCCCCTTGCGGAGATGACCGAGGTCCCGCTCGCCGAGCAGCTCCGCGGCAGCGGCGGTGGCCGCCTCGATGGCTTCGCGCATCGAGAGGCCCGCCTTCACCAGGAGCCCGAGCTCCTCGGCGTCGATGCCCGGCGCGGTGTCCTGGTTTCCCAGATCGGTGCCGTAGGCGACGCGGACACCCGCGGCCCGGAGGCGGCGCAGGTTCTCGAGCGCGCCCGAGGTGCCTCCGAATGCGTGCAGCGTGGAGATGAGCCACAGCCGGCGGGCGCCCGCTTCGCGCACCAGTTCCTCCGGGAGCGGCTCGACGGGCGTGTGCGCGAGCACGTCCGCACCCGCGGCCAGCGCCCTGCGCACCGCATCGGCGTCGAGCGCATGCGCGGCGACGCGCAAGCCGAGGCGATGCCCCTCCTGCGCGGCGGAGCGCGCCACCTCGGGGTCGAGCAATGGGAAGCGCCGATCGAACGCGAGCTTCACGAACCGCGCGCCTGCCTTCGCCAGCCGCTGGACGGCCGCACGGGCCTGGTCCGGAGTGGTCAGCTCGAGCCCGTAACCATTCGCGCCCCAGCTCTGCGTCGGGTATCCGCGCGGAGCGGTGAGGAGCGGACCGGCGAACTGTACCCGCAGCGGCGGCGCGAAGAGCGGCAGCGTCCGCTCTGGCTCGCCGAGATCGAGCACCGCGGCGATCCCGCCCCGGAGCTCCGCGGCGGCGACGTCCTCGAACTTTCCTGCCACGGAGAGGTGGACGTGCGCGTCGATGAACGCAGGGAGCAGCAAGAGGCCGCTCGCGTCGACCGTCTTCGCGCCGGCGGGCGGCTGGGGGGCCTCGCCCGCGATCCGGCCAGCCACGGTCGCCAGCGCAGCCGGGCGCGTTCCGTGTGCATCGAGCAGGCGCCCGCCGGCGATCCAGAGCTCGGCCGAGAGAAGAAGCGCAGCCATCCGCGCAGCGTATCCCAACCGCCCCGGGCAGAGCGCATGTGCCGGTTGCCCGCGGCGGCTGCGTGCTAGGCTCCGTTCATGCCGGACGAGGTGGACGAGCTGATCCTCAAGATGCAGCACCTCGAGGCGCAAGCGCGGGCCCAGCGCGAGGCGCAGGCGCTGGAAGGACGAGGAAAGTCGCTCAAGTCCCGCGCGCAGCAGGTCGCCTGGGCCGCCCAGGCGGAGCTGTCCGCGGCCGAGGCGCAGCAGCGCGCGGGCGAGGAGAAGCTGCAGCGAGCCCGCGATCCCGGGCTGAAGCCGATCGCCGCGGCCGACCTGCTCGAGGAGGGCCGCAGGCTGACGGAGGACGCCCGCAGTCGCGTGATCAAGGCCCGGGCGAAGCTGAACTTCGCGCTCGACCAGATGGACCAGGCGGAGCGCCGCGAGTACGAGGCGCTGCGGGCGGACGCCCGCGCGGAAGCGCACCGGCAGATGGCGGAGGACCCTTTGTTCAAGGGAACGCCGCCCGCTTCGACCCCGACCCCGAGCCCGACCTCCACCCCGACCTCCACCCCGACCCCCAGCGCCACCTCGACCCCGACCGCGCCGCCGCGCAAGACCTTGGGCCGCCGCAGGCCGAAGGGAAGCTAGCCTCGGCATGCGCTCTCCGCGCACCGCGCTGCGCCTCGCCGCCGCGGCCGCGGCGCTGA
The DNA here is from genome assembly GCA_035635335.1 of Myxococcales bacterium. Lineage (GTDB taxonomy): Bacteria > Myxococcota > Myxococcia > Myxococcales > 40CM-4-68-19 > VBKO01. The sequence continues at coordinate 6,219 of DASQBG010000137.1, forward strand.
TCGTCTTGTGGGTCGTCGGGGCCGAGCTGCCCCTCCTGCGCTGGATCGCGGAAGTGGCCGGCAGGCTGCAGGGCGCCGGGCTCGCCGGCGCGCTGCTGTGGGGCGCCGGCATGTACGTCGCGACGCTCCTGCTCGCGCCGATCATCCCGCTGATCCTCGCGTCGGGCTGGCTATTCGGCCCCTGGGGCATCCCGGTGTCGCTCGCAGCGTCAGTGGCAAGCGCCGCAACGTCGTTCGGCGCCGCCCGGGCCTTGGGGCGCGGCGCCTTCGCCCGGTGGTTGCTCGCCCGGCCCCGCGCGCGCGCCCTCGCCGAGCTCGCCGCGGACGGCGGCCTGGCTACCGTCGCCCTGATCCGGATCTCTCCCCTGCTCCCGTTCACGCCCAGCAACGCGGTGCTCGGCCTCACAGGTCTCAAGGCGCGGCACCTCGTCCTCGGCACTCTGTTCGGCATGGCTCCCGGGATCGCGTTGTACGTGTGGGCGGGATCGCTCGTGCCGAGCGCGGCCGCGCTCGAACGGCACCAGGTCCCCGGACCGCTGGTGTGGATCCTGGTCGGCTGCAGCTTCGCCGCCGCCGCGATCATCGGCCTGGCGGCCGCCCGCCGGCTCCGCCCGCAGCGGGGCGCTTGATCGCTCAGGCCGGTGTGACCGCTCTCGCACCACGGGCGAGCAGCAGATCGTCGATCACGCCCGCCAGCACCGCGAGCACCTCCTCCGCCGAGGGCCCGTCGAGGATCGGCGTGTCGCCGGGATCGATGAGGCAGTGCGCCGCCACCGAACCGCGGCCGTTGCGGAAGAGCAGGACAGGAATCCTCCGACCGTCGGATCGGAGGTGCCGGACACCGATTAGTTTTGGGGAGGTCACGGGGATTCACTGAGCAAATCGCGCGCCACGCCGCTGGGGCCAGCGCTCTGGCCTACCGGCCAGCGTATTGGCCTCACCGGCCAGGATTTCGGCCATCCCAGGCAAGCGTAGGCTGGGGTTGTGTTTTATCGAGAACGAACACGGGCCGCAGGAGCCGTTGCTGGCCAGACTTCGGGCCTGATCCACCCACCCCGGACAGGGCTCGAATCCTGGCCCGTGGCTCGATTCCTGGCTCTCGTCGCCGCGGGTCCCCTCGGTACGTGCCCTGTTCGGGACGATCCGCAGCCCACCCGCCGGCCCCGCCGCGCGCTTTGGCACTTTCGTTGCGTAGCAGCTCGCGCATGGAGCTGTCGCGATTCGTGGTCGCCTACAACGACGTGCGCCCGGGCGAGCACGTGCTCTACAGCGTCCTCGCCGATCACTACATCGGGATCGACTCCGCCACCTCGGACGCGCTGGAGCACTGGGCCCGGGGACGCCGGCCCGCGGACTCCGCCGAGCGCGAGACGCAGGAGGTGCTGCTCGAGGAGGGGTTCCTGGTGCGCTCGCGCGCGGAGGACGACGCCAACCTGCGCGCCTTCCTCGATCGTGCCGCCGAGGGAATCCCCGAGACGATGCACGTCACGCTGATGCCCACGCTGGCCTGCAACCTGGCCTGCACGTATTGCTTCCAGAAGGAGCAGCCGGCCTTCACCAAGATGCAGGGGCACACCGAGGAGTCCACCCTCGAGTGGATCCTGCGCACCGTGGACGAGCGCGCTCTGCGCACGCTGCACGTGCACTACTTCGGAGGCGAACCGCTCACCCGCAAGGACTTCATGCTCCGCACCGCGGAGGTGCTGGGCGCTTCCATGGAGGCGCGCGGCGGATCGTTCAAATGGTCGTGCACCACCAACGGCATCGGGCTCACACCCGAGTTCGTTCGCGAGATGTGCCGGTTCGGCGCCGGCTCCTTCAAGGTGACTCTCGACGGCGACCGCGAGACGCACGACCAGATGCGCGTCTACCGCAACGGGCGCGGCAGCTTCGACGAGATTTTCGAGAACGTCGTCGCTTGCGCGGACCTGGTGAAGATCTTCGTCGGCGGGAACTTCCTGCCGGAGCAGAAGGAGAGCTTCGAGCGGCTCCTCGACCGCATCGAGGCGGCCGGCCTGCGCGGCAGGCTGGAAGGAGTGCACTTCAAGCCCATCGTCGACACGCAGAAGAGCAAGCCGAGTTGCACCGGCTGCGGCGACAAGGAGGAGTCGCCGGTCCTGGTGCAGCTGAACAAGAGCATCGAGAGGCGCGGCCTGGGCATCAAGGCGCTGGGGGGCAGCGACACGCTGGAAGCGCTGCTCGGCCCGTGCGAGCTGCACTGGAAGAACAACTACACGATCGACCCGGAGGGGCGCGTCTACAAATGCCCGGCCGTGGCGGGCATGCCCGGCTTGGAGGTCACGCACGTCGCGGCCGCCGGCCCGGAGAAGATCGCCCCCCTGATCGCATTGCGCCCCTGGCAGAAGTGCGGCGACTGCCCCTACCTGCCGGTCTGCGTGGGCGGATGCCTGGGAGGCAAGTACCTCAAGACCGGCCGCATGGATGAAGTCGCCTGCAAGAAGGAGCAGTTCGAGCTGAGCTTCCGCGAGAGCATCGTGCGCCGTTACCTCGCGGAGTTTCCCGTCACTGAAGTGTCGTCAACCGCAACCGCGGCATAGCGCCGCACATGGAGCACTAGATGAAGATCAAGCGCAGCGTCCGGAAGAGCATCCGCAAGGCCTACCCCTGCCCGAACATCGTCGCCGTCAATTCTTGACGTAAGCCTGCGGCGCCACGAGGCTGTGAGGCCTCGTGCGCCGCGCACTGCTCGCCGTCCTCGCCGCAGCACTCGCCTGCAGGCCCTCGCGCATCCAGGGGGAATTCCGGCTGCGCATCGCGCTGGTCGGCCCGCTCACCGCTCTGGCTCCCGGCGCCGAACCGAGCAACAGCGGGTACGCGCAGGAGTGGGTCTTCGAGCCGCTCCTGCGCACGGCATCCGACGGGTCCGCCATCCCGGGCCTGGCGGGACGATTCCGGTTCTCCACCCCGGCGCGCGTCGTCGTGGAGCTTCGCGAGGGTGCGAAGTTCAGCGACGGATCGGCGGTCACCACCGACGACGTCAGGCGATCGCTGAGCGATGTCGGGCTGGAGGTCCACGAGCAGCCGCGCGGAATGCTGATCGAGTCGCCGTCGGGCGTGCCGGTCGAGCCGATCCTCCGGCACGAGCCGATCTACAAGCCGACCGGTGATACCTACGTCGGGAGCGGTCCGTTCCAGGTGGTCTCGCTCGACTCCGAACATCTGCTACTCCGCCGCGTGGTCCCGCAGCCTGGAAGGATCGACGAGGTCATCCTGCTCGGGTTCCCCACTCCCAGGGATCCGTTCGCGCGCACGCTCGCGGGAGATGCCGACCTCCTGATCGTGTCCGACCCCAAGCAACTGGAGTTCTTCCAAGGCGTCAGTCGGTTGCGCGTCATCCGCGGACACGGCGCCAACGCCATCGCGGTCGCCATGGGGCGCAATCGGCTGAGCCGCGCGGACCGCACGGCCATCGCCGCGGCGTTCCCGGTGGAGACCATCAGCCGACTCGCCTTCGGAACTGAGTGTCGTCCCTTTTCCCCCGGGCGGGGCGCCAGGAGCGCCGCCCTGCCCGACAGGGCGCTCGAGGTCGCGGTCTTGCGACAGGACCTCGCCCTGGAGCACACGGCCCTGGCGGTGGCGCGAGCGCTGGGAGAACACGGCGGCGACATCCGCTTCGTCCCGGTGCTGGAGGCCTTGCGCCTCCTCAAGAGCCAGGATTTCGACCTCCTGTTGCTCCGCCCCCTGGTCTGGCCGCCCAGCTCGGCGGCGCTCGTCTGGGCGTCCGATTCTCCTCACAATCAGGTCGGTTACCGCAATCCCAAGGTCGACGCCGCGCTCAAGGCCGGCGACTGGGCACGGGCCCTGCAGGCGCTGCGAGACGATCCGCCGGTCGCTTTCATCTGCACGCCCGAGCGCCTCGCCGTGGTCGACAGTCGCGTCAAGAACCCGCAGGTTGGCCCGTACGGCTACCTGGAAACGTTGCCGGACTGGGAGGTCGCGGAGTGAACGACGACGGCTCGAGCCGACATGCGATGGCGCGGAACCTCCTCGTGCTCGTCGCTGGATCAGGTCTGCTCATCGCCCTGGTGGGCCTCTCGGCCATCGTCCTCCTGCGCCGCAGCGCGGAGCGGAGCGCCCAGGCCGCGCTCGCGGTCATCGCCGAGCAAGCGGCGGCGCGCATCGGCGCGTACCTCACGCACCAGCGCGAGATGCTGCATGCGCTCGCGGGGCTGGTGACGGGGATCCCCGACGCGGAGCGGCGGCTGGCACAGGTGACCCTCGATGCGCCCAGCCTCGGGCGCGTGACGATGCTCACGGCCCGGACGCCTGCCGACCAGCTGCCTCAACACCTCGCGCCCGCCGACGTCGTGGCCGCGCTGGCTGGCCGGGAGGTGGTCTCGCCGCTCTACTTCCGCGAGGACCTGACGCCGGCAATGGACATGTGCGTTCCGGCCGGCGCGAGTCCGGGCTCGGCCATCTGCGCCACCCTGGACCTGCTCGAGCTGCAGCGGCAGGTGCAGCGCATCCGCATCGGCGAGAGCGGGTTTGCGCTAGCCTTCGAGAGCGAGGGCCGCCTTCTCGCCGCCGGCGCGCCCACGCTCCGCGCGGCGGTGCTCACCGGCGAGCCGATCGCCGAGTCCCAGCTCGCGAGCAAGGTGGCCCGGGGAGAGCCCGCCCCAGCCAAGTTCCGCGGCGGCATGGGCGAGGACGTCCTGGCCGGGTGGGCGCGGCTTTCGGAGCCGCGCTGGACGGTGGTGGTCGAGGAGCCGGCCCGGGAGGCGCTGGCCGCGATGCGCAACGCCCTGATCGCGCTTTCGGCGGTCGCGGTAGCGGCCCTCCTCTTCACCGTGGCGCTGGGCGCGGCTCAGTCACGGCGCGTCCTCGACCAGCTGGAGATCGAGGAGCGCTGGCGCACCGCGGGACGCATCGCCACCGGGATCTCCCACGATCTCGGCCACCGCCTCGCCATCCTGCAATCGACCGCGGCCCTCGCCGAGGCGAACGACCCGGCGTACCTCCCGCTGATCCGCGACAACCTGCGCGCGGAAATGGCCACGCTGAAGAAGTTCGTGGCCGACTTCGCCGACCTCTCGCGCGAGGTGTCGACGGACCAGTTCCTGCCCCTCGATCTGAACGCGTTCGCGCAGAGCATCGGGCGCACCATGACCCCGCACGCGGAGAGGGCGGGCGTGCAGATGACGGTGCTCCCGGCCGCCGAGGCGCCCTGGGTGAAGGGCGACCGCTACCTGCTCGAGCGCGCCGTGATCAACCTGCTCTCCAATGCCATCGAGGCCTCGCCGCCCGGCGGGCAGGTCTCGGTCGAGGTGTCGCAGAGGGACGGCGTCGCGAAGCTCAACGTGACCGACCGCGGCCCCGGCATCGCCCAGGACCGCCTGGCGCGCATCTTCGACGCCTTCAAGTCCACCAAGCGCACGGGTGCCCACGTCGGAATGGGTCTTCCCAACGTGCAACGGATCGTGATCGCCCACGGCGGCGAGACGGCAGTGGAGAGCGAGCTCGGGAGGGGCTCGACCTTCTCGATCGCGCTGCCTACCGACCGGAAGCCGAGCTGATGCGGGCTCAGTCTTCGTCGTCCGAGCCGATGCCGTAGGCCTTCAGCTTGGACTTGAGAGTGGAGTACCCGATGCCCAGGTTCTCGGCGGTCCGGCGCCGGTTCCAGGCGTTCTGCACCAGCGTCTTCTTGAGGAACCCCCGCTCGAACGCCGACATCGCTGCCTGCAGCGACGTCTCTCGCTCCGCGTCGCGCCGCAGCCCCGCCGCCACCACGAACTCGAGCGGCAGGTCGCTCTCCTCGATGATCTGCGATTCGCACAGGACCGCCATCCGCTCGAGCAGGTTCTGCAGCTCGCGGATGTTGCCCGGCCAGGCGTACGTCTCGAGGAGCTGGGCCGCGCCGTCGGACAGCGTCTGCGGGATCCGGCCCAGCTGCACCGCGGAGCGGGCGAGGAAGTGAAGGGCCAGCTCGCGGATGTCCTCGCGGCGCTCGCGCAGCGGCGGCACCTGGATGGGCACCACGTTGAGGCGGTAGTACAGGTCCTCGCGGAAGCGCCCCTCCTTGATCATCTCCGGCAGGCTCCGATTGGTCGCGCAGATGACGCGCAGGTCGAGCTGGATGGGGCGCGCGCCGCCGACGCGCTCGATCTCGTGCTCCTGCAGCGCGCGGAGAAGCTTCGCCTGGACGTCGAGCTTCAGCTCGCCGATCTCGTCGAGGAAGAGCGTACCGCCGGAAGCGAGCTCGAACTTGCCGAACTGCAGCTTGGTCGCGCCGGTGAAGGAGCCCTTCTCGTGGCCGAACAGTTGGCTCTCTACCAGGCTCTCCGGGACGGCCGGCAGGTTCACCGCCACGAACGGGCCGCTGCGCCGGTCGGAGTGCTCGTGGATGTACCTCGCCAGCATCTCCTTGCCGGTGCCGCTCTCTCCCGTGATCAGCACCGTGACCGGCTTGGAGGCGATCTTCTCGGAAATGCCCGCCACCGTGCGCATCGCGGCGGTGTGCCCCAGCACCATCGGCTTCTGGTCCCGGCTGGCCTGCTCCTCGCGCAGCCAAGCCAGCTCGCGCGCGGACTTGAGCTGCTCGAGCGTCTTCGCAACGCGCGCGTTCAGCTCGGTCGGCGAGAAGTCCTTGGTGACGTAGTCGAGCGCGCCCAGGCGCATTGCCTCGACCGCGACGGGGACCTCCTTGAGCACCGAGATCATGATGACCCCGATGTCGGTGTGCTTCTCGCGCACTTGCCGCAGCACCTCGAGGCCGCCGATGCCGGGCATCTGCACGTCGAGGAGCATCACGTCGACCGGATGGGACTGCACCGCCCGCAGCGCCTCCTCGCCCGAGGCGACCGTGATCGGACGCATGCCCGCGGAGCGGACGATCGCCTCCATCGTCTGCCGCATGCTGCCGTCGTCGTCTGCGATCAGGACCGTCGCTGCCCGCGCCATCTGCTCGGAAGTCTACCCCGACTCCGAGGGAACGGACACCCGGCTGGCCGCCCGGATCCGGGCGGCCACCCGGACCCCAAGGAGTAGCGCCAGGACGACGGTGAAGAGGAGCGGCTGCAGCAAGGCGGTCTTGAACCGCCAGATGAAGTGCACGCAGGCCAGCCCGCCGGCCAGGTAGGCCAGGCGGTGGAGCGACTTCCACCGGCGGTAGCCGAGCCGCTTCACCCAGGCCTGGGTCGAGGTGACCGCCAGTGGGACGAGCGCGCACCAGGCGGCGAACCCGACCGTCACGAAGCGCCGCTTCGCGATGTCCTTCGCGATTCCGCCGAGGTCCAGCCCTTGGTCCACGAACAGGTAAGTCGAGAGGTGCAAGGAGGCGTAGAAGAACGTGAACAGCCCCAGCATCCGGCGCACCCGCAACGGCCAGCTCCAGCCGAGCACGACTTGCAGGGGCGTGCACGCCAGCGAACAGAACAGCAAGCAGATCGCGTAGAGCCCGAGGCGGTTGAGCACCTCGGCCACCGGATCGGGACCGAGCGTCCCGCGCACGGCGCGCGAGGCGAGCCACAGGAGAGGCGAGAGCGCGGCGACGAAGACGAGCGGCTTCAGCCAGGGCTGCCGGGCAGCCTTCTCCATCAGAAGAACTTCCTCAAATCCATGCCGGAGTAGAGCTTCGCCACCTGGTCCGCGTAGCCGTTGAACTTCAGCGTCGGCCGGCGGAACACCTCGCCGATGCGCCGCTCCTTCGCCTGGCTCCAGCGTGGGTGGTCGACCTCGGGATTCACGTTCGCGTAGAAGCCGTACTCGGTGCCGCCGCCGTATTGCGACCAGGTGGTGGGGGGCTGCGTCTCCTGGAGCCGGATACGGACGATCGACTTGGCCGATTTGAACCCGTACTTCCAGGGCACGACCAGGCGGATGGGGGCGCCGTCCTGGTTCGGCAGCTCCTCGCCGTAGATGCCGACGGCGAGCAGCGTGAGCGGATGCGTCGCCTCGTCGATGCGCAGGCCTTCCAGGTACGGGAAGGGGATCGCGCCGAACGCGCCCACCCCCGGCATGTTCTTCGGCTGCACGGCGCTTTCGAAAGCGACGTACTTCGCACGCGAGGTGGGCTGGACCTTTTCGAGCAGCGTGGCGAGCGGGAAGCCGTCCCACGGGATCACCATCGACCACGCTTCCACGCAGCGCAGCCGGTAGACGCGCTCCTCGACGGGGAGCTTGAGCAGCTCGTCGATCTCGAAGGTGCGGGGCTTTACGCACTCGCCCTCCACCTTCACCGTCCAGGGGCGCGTCTGCAGCTTCGAGGCGTGGCGCGCCGGGTCGTCCTTGTCCGTGCCGAACTCGTAGAAGTTGTTGTAGTGGGTGATCTCCTCGAACGAGCTCTTCTTCTCGTCGGTGGAGGGCTGCCCGGGCTTCAAGCCCTCGAGCTTGCGGCCGTGCGGCGTCTCGGCCGCACGGGCGCCGCCCGGGAGCAGCAGCGCGCCGGCCCCGGCGGCTCCCAAGGCAAGAACGTCTCGACGGCGCAGGTAGAGGGCCTTCGGGGTGATCTGCGACGACCGGATGCGCATCACGGCCTCCCTGTCTTCGATGCGCTGCCGATCGTTGCCGATCTTTGCACCCGCCGCCACCCCGGTTAGGAGCTCTCCGCGGCGGGCTCGGCCTTGCGCACGATGGGCGGCACGGGCGCGATCACCGGCGTCTCGGGCCGGACCTCGGGCTCTCTCGCGGTTGCGCCGCGGTGGCGCGCGTTCCAGCGCTCTCGCGCCTCGCGCTGCTCGTCGGGCGAAAGCTGCGCGCGGTGCAGATCGCAGATGAACCCGGCGCGCGGCCCGCGCGAGCGGTTCGGACAGCCATCGACGCGGCAGCTCATGTCGAGCGTGCGCCGGGGGCGCGGCGCCTTGGGGGGCAGGCGCACGATGCGCTGCGCGGGGACCGCGGTGGGCAGCTTTCCTTCCGCCGCGAGCCGCTTGTTCCGCTCGAGGATGCTCTTCTGCTCGGGGGCGGAAAGCTTCTTGGCGTGGTCGCGGCAGAACCAGCGATTGCGCGGTCCTGCCCCGGGCTCTCCGCAGCCGGGCACCGGGCAGAGCCGGCCCGCCCGGCGGCCGTCGACCTCCACCCGGCCCGCCGAAGCTCGCGTGACGGCGTCCTTGACCTGGTGCTGTACCAGCTCGCCGATCGCGACGCTCAGGTCTTGCGCGAATCGCTCGATGAGCGTGCGAAAAGAAGCATCCCTATTTCGTTGGGCCATGATTGTTGCGTTTGTTTGCGCAGGAGAAATGGAAACTGCATCCGTTCTATCCGGTGGCGGGGCGAAGCGCGAGCGAAATCGTCGCCGCCGCTTTTCGTCAACGGCCGAACAGGCCTTTGAGCTTGTTCGCAGCCTCCTGCTTGGCCTTGTCCGCCTGCTGCTGCGCCTTCTGTTCCAGCTCCTGCTGCCTCTGCTGCGCGACCTGTTGCGCCTGCTCCTCCTTTTGATCGGCGGGCCCGCCGAGGACCCCCGAGATGAGGCTCGAGCCGGCGGACTTCACGATTGCCTCCACCGCGCCCTTGATGTCGAGGTCGGTGATGCTCGGGCTCGTCGCCGGCCCCACCAGGCGCAGCCCGATGGGAACGTTGGTGCTCAGCTTCACGCGACCGCCGGTGAGCTGCTGCACGGTCGCGGGCGTGAGCGCGACGATTCCGGGCATGTCGAGCGTGCCGTCCAACCGGGCACCGCCGGAGAAGCTCAGCTCCGCCTGCGGCGTGGAGGCCTTGAGAGGCTGCTTCAGGTGCGCCCACCCGTCCTGGATGGTGATCCCGAAGGGAAGATCTTTGCCCAGGTCGGTCGCGCCACTCTGCGGGATCTTTCCGCGCAGCGCTCCGGGCAAGGCGCCCAGCACCGGCGACGCGGCCGAGGCGATGACGTCCTTCCCGTAGAACTTGCCGTCCAGCACGTGCCCCTGCAGCACGCCCGAGAGCGATTTGGTCAGGTTGGACAGGTCCTGCCCCCTGCCGTCGAGCGCGACGTCGCCGTCGAAGCGGCCCGCCAGCACCTTGCGCGGCGAGCTCATTGCAACGGCTTTCTCCAGCTCGATTCCGCGCAGCTTGGTCGCCACGTGCCAAGGCTCCTGGGGATGCGCCAGCTTCAGCCGCGTCCCGCCCGCGTCGATCTGTCCGCCGAGCCCCTGGATCGACGCGGTCTGCAGGTAGATCTCGTCCTCCTTCATAATGACGTCGGCAGCCACGCTCTGGAACTGCTGCTTCTTGTAGGTCACCCGGCCGACCTTCACCGCGGCGTGTCCCGAGAGGCCGGCGAAGGTCTTGGGATCGGGCGGCGGCTTCTCCTCCTTCTGGGTCTTCGAAGGGAGGAGCATCCGGTCGAGGTCGAGGTGCTCGCTGTTCACCATCACGTCGAACCGCTTGGTCGCGCCGGCGCCGGCGCCCTTGGTCTCGGCCCAGCCGCGCGCGTCGATGCGGTCGTCCAGCACGTGCACGGCCACGGTCTCGAGATCGATGCGCTGCTGCGGATTCGCGGGCGTCCCCGAAGCGCTGCGCGTGCCTTTCGCGGACAGCTCGAGCCGCTGGCCCGGCGCTTTGTCGAGGGACTGTCCCGGCCGCAGATCGGCGCCGGAGAGGTCTAGATTCGCGTCGAAGGCGAGCTTGGCCTGCCCGGCGGGCTTGAGATGAGCCACCAGCGTCATCGGGGCTCCCGCCGCCTTGGTCATCGTCTGCGGGAGGACGAGCTTCACCGGAGTGAGATCGACCCGCACCTCGAGCGCCTGCGCCGCCTGCGTGCCGCTCGCATGGACCAGCAGGCCGATGGGACCGGCCACCTGGCCCTTCAACTGCTTCGCGAGGGGCGGGTAGTACGCCGCGAGCCGGGCGGGATCGAGATCGTGGCTGCGGATCTCCAGGCCCTCGATGCGCGGAGTGGGGGTGTTGAGGCCCGAGGCGCGCCCCTGCCCGGTGATACCGGCCGGGCCCAGGTCGAGGCGGAGCTTGGAGATCTGCACGTCTCCCTTCTCGGCGTCGCCCTTGATGTCGGTGTCGAGCACGACGTCCAGCGCCTTGCCGCCTTCGGCCCCCGCGAACTTCAGTCCGAGCGCGTGCACCGCGCCCTGGATGCTGAGCGGACCTTTGCCGCCAGGCACTGCCGCCCCGAGCCGCGCATCGAAGTCCGCGTCGAGCCGGCCCGCCTGGAGCCCTACGTCCTTGGGGACGAACGGAGCGAGCGGGGACAGATCGATGGGCTGCGCCTTGAGGGTGACGCGCTCCGGAGTGGGCACCAGGGTGGGCGGAAGCGGCGCGGCGTGGAGGCGCAGCTCGAAGTTCTTCTGCTGGGCCAGCACCGCCGCCGTGACCAGCACGTCGAGCGGCTTGCCGGCGCGCAGGTCCGCGAGAGTCACGTCGAGGTGCTGGATGGCCAGCTCCCTCGGCGCGCGGCCCGACCGATCGACGAGCGCGATGCGGGCGTCGCGCAGCGCCGCGTGGTCGACCCGCAGGAAGGAGAGGTCGCTCTGCTTCTGCTCCGCGGGCGGGGCCTTCTTCGGCTGGGCCTCGGCGAGCTTCTTCTGCAGGCGCTCGAGATTGGTGGTGCCGTCGTTGAAGCGGATCACGTTGACGTTCAGCCCGTCGACGTCGGCCGAGCGGATGACCACGTCCTTGCCGCGGCTGAGGATGGCGCGCAGCAGGCCGGCGCGAACGTCGATGCGCTTCACCTGGGCGAGCGGCAGGCCCTCGCCGGCAGCCGGGCCGACTCCGACGTCCTTGACGGCGACGCCGAGGCCGGTGAGCACCTTCGTCGACACCGAGCCAATCGTCAGAGGGCGACCGAGCTGTTGCGAGAGCTTCGCCGCCTCCTGCTGGGCCTTGCTGGTGAGGATGGAGTCGAGCACGAACGACCCGATGGCGACGAGGAGGACGAGGGCGCCGAGCACGACTCCCACGACCTTCGGCCATCTCTTCTTCGTTGGGGCATCCATGGCGGCCAAAGGTACGTCCGCCCGCTGCCGCTGTCAGGTCGACCGCAGGTCGCCGTGCCGCGGCGTGCACACTCGCTGGGCGCGCGGTCAAGCTTGCGCCTGGGCTCGCAGCGCCCCGGCGAGCTGTCCGCAGGCGCCGCCCACGGACCGGCCGTGCGGAAGCCGCAAGAGCGTGCGCACGCCTCGCCCGGCGAGGCGCTTCTGGAACGCGCGGCAGCGGGCGAGCGGAGGCGCATGCTGCCGGGGATCCGGACCCGGGTTGAGCGGGATGAGGTTCACCCGGACGTCCAGGCCGCGCGCGAACCGGGCCAGGGCGTCGGCCTCGCGGTCGGAGTCGTTCACGCCGTCGATGAGCGTCCACTGCAGCAGGACCGTGCGGGGCGCGCGGGCGATCGCCGCGCGAAGCTCGCCCAGCCCCCAGCGGCGGGCCACTGGCAAAAGGGCGTGGCGCGCGGCCGGGTCGATGGCGTGCAGGCTCACGGCGAGGTTGACGCGGGAGCGAGCGAAGAGCTCGTCCATGCGAGGCACGATCCCCACGGTGCTCACGGTGATGCGCCGTTCCGGGACCGCGAAGCCGCCCGGTTCGCGCAGCACGGCCACGGCGCGCAGGACGGCGTCCAGGTTGTCGAGGGGCTCGCCCATCCCCATGAACACGACGTTCCGCGGCGCGAATCCGAGGTGCCGCGCGACCAGCGCGTACTGGGAGACGATCTCGGCGGCATCGAGGTTGCGCAACAGCCCCAGGCGACCCGTCTCGCAGAACACGCAGCCCCGCGCGCATCCGACCTGGCTGGAGAGGCAGACGGTCCACCGCTCCTTCGCGCGCGTGTCGGAGGCGGCCTGGTGGATCGCGACCGTCTCGACGAGGTTGCCGTCGCCCAGACGCACGGCGAACCGGACAGTGCCGTCGGCGTCCCGCGCCACCTCCGCCGCGGGCAGGTCCGCCTCGAACCGGGCACGGGCCTCCGCGAGAAGGTCGCGCGCGGGATGCTCGCGGACGGCGCGCCCGGCGAAACCGGCAACCAGCGCGCGCGCCAGGACGCGTGCGCCGCCAGGCGTGGCGCCGCGCGCCGCCGCCCAGGCGGCGAGGTCGACCTCGGTCTGCGCGGCGAGGTGCATCGGGTTCGGGTTCTAGCGCGGGGCCTGCCTGCCGGCCAGCGCGCGGTAGGCGAGCGCGTCGCGCCAGCGCGGCACGCCGGTCGGCCGCTGCGCCCAGAAGTTCACCACCAGGGTGACCCGCAGCCTGCCCCGCGGGCCCGGCAACTTGCGCCCTGCCGTGCGGCCGCGCGCGTCGAGGACGCCGTGGAAGAGGGCGCCGTCGAACATCGCGTACCGGTTGCGCCGCGGGGAGACGACCTGCAGCTCGCCGGCGGTTGCCGGCCGGGGCCTCCCTCCGCGACCGGCGCGCTGATCGGTGACGGCGAGCTGCCCGCCCCGGACCCGGTTGAAGAAGAACACGGTGGAGAGCTGCGGGTGCCGCAGGCCGCGCGCCGCGCGCACGTCCTGGTCGAAGTGGAACCCGACCGGCACCTCCGTCGTATACGACCGGCCGATCCACCACTCGGCCCCGGCGCAGCGCGGGCCCGGCGCTGCCAGCCGCCACAGCGCGAGCACGGCCTCCTCGACGGGGTTCGCGGCCGATTCGCCGCGCGCCAGCCAGAAGGTGGTGAAATAGCTCTGCCGCAGACGCTCAGTCCCGAGGCTTGCGATCGCGCGACGCGCTCGCCGAACCAGCGCCTCCTCCAGGGCCGCTTCGCGCACCCGGACCAGCTCCGCGGACCGCGCGGTTGCGGGGATCGGAAAAATTCCGCTTCGCATCTTGTGATCCCGCCTTGCGTTGTGGCACAGAGCCTCGATGCTTCATCCGCAGGACTGGACCATCGAGCGCGCCCTCCAGCTCTACAACATCCCCAACTGGGGGGCCGGGTACTTCAACATCAGCTCGAAGGGCCACCTGGTCGCCCATCCCTACGGGCAGCCCGGCCCGGTGATCGACCTGATGGACGTGGTCGACGACATCCGGGAGCGCAAGCTCGGGTTCCCCTGCGTGGTGCGCTTCCAGGACGTGCTGCGCTCGCGCGTCAAGCAGCTCAACGAGACGTTCCGCGGCGCGATCGCCCAGCACGGCTACAAGGGGCAATACTTCGGCGTCTACCCGACCAAGGTGAACCAGATGCGCGAGGTGGTCGAGGAGATCCTCGACGCCGGCGCCCCTTATCACTTCGGCCTGGAGGCGGGCTCCAAGGGCGAGCTGCTCATCGTGCTCGCGCTCAACACCGACCCCGAGGCGCTCACCATCTGCAACGGCTACAAGGACGAGGAGTACCTGCGGCTGGCGCTCCTCGGACGCAAGCTGGGCCGCAAGATCATCGTGGTGATCGAGAAGCTCTCCGAGCTGCCCGAGCTGCTCCGCCTTGCGGAGGAGATGAACGTCCAGCCGCTGATCGGGCTGCGCAGCAAGCTCTCCACCAAGGGGACGGGCAAGTGGGAATCCTCCTCGGGAGACTTCGCCAAGTTCGGGCTCACCACGCCCGAGCTGATCCAGGCGGTGAAGATGCTCAAGAATCGGGGGATGGAGGGCGCGGCGAAGCTCTTCCACTTCCACGTGGGCAGCCAGCTGACCGACATCCGCACCGTCAAGGACGTGGTGAACGAAGGCGCGCGCATCTACGCCAAGCTGCGAAAGATGGGCATTCCCCTGGAGTACTTCGACGTGGGCGGCGGCCTGGGCGTCGACTACGTCGGCGCGCGCAGCACCGCGTACGTCTCCTCGCTCAACTACTCCGTCGAGGAGTACGCCGCCGACGTCGTCTACACCGTCCAGCAGATCTGCACCAACGAGGGCGTTTCCGAGCCGCACATCGTCAGCGAGTCCGGGCGGGCGCTCACGGCCCACCACTCGTGCATCCTGATGAACGTCTTCGGCCACATCGAGTTCGGCGAGAACGGCGCCGAGATCTCCGACGGGATCCCGGTCCCGGTGCCCGAGTCGCCGGACACGCCCATCGTCCGCGAGATGCGCGAGATCGTGGCGGGACTCACGCCGAAGAACTCAGGCGAGACCTACAACGACGGCGTGGCCAAGAAGGAGCAGGCGCTCACGATGTTCAAGCTCGGCATCCTGGGGCTCGAGGAGCGCGCCATCATCGAAGGGCTCTTCTGGCGCCTGTGCCGCAAGCTGGTCGGGATCAACAAGCGGCGCAAGCGCGTCCCCGGGCAGACCCGCGGGCTGGAGGACCGGCTCGCCGACCAGTACATGGCGAACTTCTCCGTCTTCCAGAGCGCGCCGGACCACTGGGCCATCGACCAGCTCTTCCCCATCGCTCCGCTGCACCGCCTCGACGAGGTGCCCACGCGCGATTCCACCATCGTGGACATCACCTGCGACTCGGACGGCAAGATCGACAGCTTCATCGAGAACGAGACCGTGGACGAGACCATCGCGCTCCACCCGTTGCGCAAGGGCGAGCCCTACTACCTGGGAATGTTCCTGACCGGCGCCTACCAGGACATCATGGGCGACATGCACAACCTCTTCGGCCGCGTGCACGAGGTGCACGTGTTCGTCGACGACGAGGATCCCGAGGACTACTACATCGAGGAGGTCATCCCCGGAGATACGCTGGAGCGCGTGCTGGCGCGCGTGCAATACGAGCCGAGCGACCTGGCCAAGCGCATCAAGCAGGCCCTGGACGCGAAGATCCGGGAAGGCTCCGTCAAGCCGAAAGAGTCCGTCTCGCTCACCGACTTCTACGAGCAGGCGATGCGGGGGTACACCTACCTCAGCAGCGTGTGAGTGGCCGTCTGTCCGGTTTTCCGGTCTCCATTCGTCCTTTCCGCGCGAGCTCAAAAGGGGGGTGCATGACGATCCGAGGGACCGAGGCATTCTGGCTGGCAGTGGCCATCGCCAGCGCGGCTGGCTGCAGCGGCAGCTCACCGGCGAGCAGCGAATGCCAGGGCGCTTGCCAGCGAGTGGTGACCTGCTCCGCCACGCCCTACGCGTACGCTTACAGCTTCAACTTCGCATATGCCTACAATTTCGGTTACGGACTGAACTATGGCGGTGCCGACCTGCAGCAGTGCCTGAACGATTGCGCGGCGGTGCCGCAGGCCTCCCGCGAGCGCATCGCCCAGTGCGTCATCGGCGCATCCGACTGCCTGACGCTGCTGCGGTGCAATTAACCGCGGCCGGATCCGGCTCCGATCCGAAGCGGCTGCGGCTCCTTTCCGCCTTCCTGGCGGCGGCTGCGCTGCTCGCGCTTCGCCTGCCCACGAACGTCGTTCCGATCCTCAACGTGGACGAGGCGGATTTCGCCGTCGAGTCCGGCGTTCTGCTCGACGGCGGCCGCC
The DNA here is from genome assembly GCA_035635335.1 of Myxococcales bacterium. Taxonomy (GTDB): domain Bacteria; phylum Myxococcota; class Myxococcia; order Myxococcales; family 40CM-4-68-19; genus VBKO01. Next base: position 22,448 of record DASQBG010000137.1, read on the forward strand.
CGTACATCGAGTTCGTCGAGAAGAAGCCTCCGCTGATCTATCTGCTCTACGCCGGCGGGCTCGCGCTGGTGGGCCGGTACAACCTGCCCGGGCTCCGCCTGCTGATGCTCGCCTGGGTGGCTGCGTCCGCTTGGGTCCTCGGAGCGATCGCGCGGCGCCTGCTGGGCGAACGAGCTGCGCTCCTGGCCGTCCCGGGGTACGCCGTTGCCGTGTCGATCGGTCCTCCGCTCGACTTCCACGCGGCGAACGCCGAAACGCTCTTCGCCCTCCCCCTGCTCCTGGGGACCTGGCTGTGCTTGCCCGTCGACGGGGACACCCCGAGAGCACAGCGGCGTCGCCTCCTGGCCTCCGGCGCGCTCATCGGGATTGCCTCGCTGATCAAGCAGCAAGCGGGCATCCAGCTGCTGGTGCTGGCCGCGTTTGTCTGCATGCGCGCCAGTGGGCCGGGAGCGGCCCGCCGCGTGGCCTCGCTCGTGGCGGGCTTCGCCGCGCCTTGGCTCCTTGCCATCGCGACGCTGGCGCGCGTGGGCGCCCTGGCGGAGTTCTACTACTGGACCGTCACGATCAACCGCTACTACGTCGCCAACGGCAATTCGCTGCGCGACGGACTACCGCTCCTCGCCGGCGCCACGGTGGTGCTGGCGAAGTGCTCGCCCGCGGTCTGGGTGCTCGCCATCGCGCAACTGGTGCGCTACGCCGTCCGTCCCCGCCGCGCGTCGGCCCTGCTCTGCCTGTGGTTCGCAGGCGCCCTGATCCCCATCTCGCTGGGCGGTCGGTACTTCCTTCACTATTTCCTCCAGCTGCTCCCGCCGGCCGTCTTGCTGGCCTCGGACCTGGCGGTCGAGATCTGGGACCGGCTCCACGCACATCGGCTCGCGCGCGTCGCCGTCGGCGCGGCATTCGGCCTCTCGGTCGCCGTCCCCGCGGTGAGAGGAATGGCGCCCTACCGGGATCGCGAGGTGCTGTCCATCCCGCACGCGATGCCCAGCGCTCGGGAAGTAGCCCGCTACGTTCGTGAACACACCTCTCCCGATGCGCGGGTCCTGGTCTGGGGATATGGGTCGGCGCTCTATTTCCTTGCCGAGCGGCAGCCCGCCACCCGGTTCCCGTATGTCACCTATCTCGTCGGGGCCGTGGAAGGCACGTCGGCCTGGTGGAGTCCGTTCCGTCCGAACGAGGGCCTCGAGATCCCGCGAGCCTGGGACCTCTTCTTCGAGGACCTGGAGCGGCATCCACCGGCGATGGTCATCGATACCTCGGCCCCGGGGTATTTCGCATTCACCAGATTCCCGCCCTCGCGCTATCCGCGGCTGCAGTCGTTCTTGATCGCGAATTACCAGCGAACCGAGGTGGCCGGGTTCCCGCTCTGGGAGCGGAAGCAGTAGCCCCGAGGCTGCCTGCGTCAGCGATCCTGGCCCGCCGCCGCTTCGCGCAAGCCCAGCTCGTCGAGCTTGCGCAACAGGCTGGAGCGCGCGATGCCCAGCTCGCGCGCCATCGCGCCGCGCTGACCACGGTGCCGTTCCCAGGCCGACCGGATCGCCAGCCCCTCGATCTGCTCGAGCGTCCTGCCGCGCAGGTCGACGAGCTCGCGCTGATCGGCGCCCGCCTCTCCTTCCGGGCAGCGGCGAGAGCCGTCATCGATGCGGAGCGCGCTGCCGCGGATGGTCGCGCCGTCGCTCAGCACCACCGCGAGCTGGACGACGTGGCGCAGCTCGCGCGCGTTTCCCGGCCAGCCGTGGGCGAGCAGGCGCGCACGGGCGTCCGCCGAGAAGCCGCGCTGGACGCCGTCGGGCTCCTGCGCGAGGAAATGCTCCGCCAGGGGCACGATGTCCTCCCTGCGCTCGCGCAGCGGAGGCAGCTCCACCGAAAGCCCGGCCAGGCGGTAGTACAGGTCCTCGCGGAACGATCCGGCCCGGACGAGCTTCTTGAGATCGCGGTGGGTGGCACACACGATCCGGACGTCGATACGGCGCGGCCGAGCCGAGCCGACCGGCTTCACCTCGCCCGCCTCGAGCGCGCGCAGCAGCTTGACCTGGAGCGGAAGCGGCAGGTCGCCGATCTCGTCCAGGAACAGCGTTCCGCCGTCGGCGGCGCCGAACGCGCCGGGGCTCGACCCGACCG
>DASQBG010000138.1:0-46203 GCA_035635335.1 Myxococcales bacterium
GCGGCTAGGCGCGGATGCCGAGGCGGATCGGCGCTTCTTTTTGCCCGGCGACGGCGAGTTGGCCGCAGGCGGCGGAGATGTCGCGGCCGCGGTTCTTGCGGACCATGGCGGCGAAGCCGCGCTGATCGAGGATGCGGCGGAACGCCTGCACGCGCTCCGCGCCCGGATCGCCGAACCCGAGACCAGGGTTCTCGTTGTAGGGGATCAGGTTCACCTTCGCCGGGAGCCCTTTGAGCAGATCCGCCAGGCGGCGCGCGTCCTCGTCGGTGTCGTTGACGCCCTTGAGCAGCACGTACTCGAAGGTGATCCGGCGGCCGTATTTCATGGGGAACTTGCGGCACGCATCGATCAGCGCGGCGATGTTCCATTTCTTGTCCACCGGCATGAGCTTCGCGCGCTGCTCGTCGGTGGTGGCGTTGAGCGACACCGCCAGCTTGACGCGCGTCTCCTCGCCGAGCCGCTGGATGTTCGGCACCAGCCCCGAGGTGCTGACCGTCACGTGCCGGTGGCTGAAGTTCGCCCCCTCCGGGTGCAGCAAGAGGTCCAGTGACCGCTTCACGCTCACGTAGTTGTGCAGCGGCTCGCCCATGCCCATGTAGACCAGGTTGGTGAGCGGCCTCTGGGGGTCGATCGGTGCCTCCGCCCTCCGGCTCCGGCCCGTCGCGGGCAAAGCCCGCTCCTCCGGCCCGGACTCGTCGCGAAGGTCCGCGTTCACCCGGTAGACCTGGTCGGCGATCTCTCCCGGCGTCAGGTTGCGAACGAGCCCCATGGTCGCGGTCATGCAGAACCCGCAACCCATCGCGCAGCCCACCTGCGTCGAGACGCAGAGGGTCCGCCGCACGCGCTTGCGCCCGGGCTCGTCCTCCTCGTCGGCCTCCGGGTCGAATGCGTCGGGCCCGGGCTCCTCGGGCATGTAGACCGCCTCGATGAACTTGCCGTCCTCGGTGCGCAACCGGTACTTGCGCGTCCCGTCGGACGAACGCTGCACGGTATCCACCGCCAGGGTCGTCAGGCGCGTCTCGCCCGCCAGCCGCTCGCGGAAGGCGCGGGGCAGGTCAGTCATGTCGTCGAGCGACGCCGCGCCCTTGTGATGGATCCAGCGGAACAGCTGGCGGGCGCGGAACGGCTTCTCGCCCATGCGCTCGACGAGCACGCCCAGCTCCTCGAGCGAGAGCGATCGCAGATCCGCCCTGTTCGCCGCTTTCGTCATGGGTTCCGCGAACGACGTCAATGCACCTTCTCCGCCGAGAGGCCCGCCGTCGCCGACGGTTTGCCCTCCGGCTTGTTCTCGGGCTTGCGCGCGATCTCCACCTTCAGCACCCGCCGGTCGTCCGCCTGCTTCACGGTGAAGGTGAGGCCGCCCCAGACCACCAGCGAGCCCGGCGGCGGCACGCGCCCCGCCGTGGCGGTGAGGAAGCCGCCGAGCGTCTCGTAGTCGCCGCCCTCGGGGAACTCCACCCCGAGGTGCTGCTCCAACTCGCGCAGCGGGACCGAGCCGTCGGCCAGCACCACGCCGTCGGAGAGCACTTTGATCCGCTTCTCTTCCACGTCCGACTCGTCGTGGATCTCCCCCACGATCTCCTCGACCACGTCCTCGAGGGTGACGATGCCGCTGGTGCCGCCGAACTCGTCGACCACGATGGCGAGGTGCGTCTTGCGGCGCTGCATCTCCTTGAGGAGCTTGGAAACCTTCATCACCTCCGGCACGAAGAAGGGCGGCCGCAGGTACTTGGAGAGCTGGAACCTGGCGGGATCGATGCCCTTGCGCACGTCGGCGAGAAGCAGCTTCACGTAGAGGATGCCGACCACCTCGTCGAGCGAATTGCGGTAGACGGGGATGCGCGACAGCTCGGTCTCCTCGACGAGCTTCATCACCTCGTCGAAGCTGGCGCTCTCCTCCAGCGCGACCACCTGCGTGCGCGGGATCATGATCTCCTTCACCAGCATGTCGGTGAAGGCGAGCACCGAGCTGAGGAGCTGCTCCTTGGTCTCGTCGAGCGAGCCGTGCCGGGCGCCCTGCTCGATCAGGTACTCCAGCTCTTGCGAGGTGACCGATTCGACGGTCGGCTCGCCCAGGCCCATGGCGCGCGCGATGCCGCGCGGGATCTGCACGAACAGCCAGGCGAACGGCCAGAGCAGGAAGTAGAAGAGGATGACCAGCGGGACCAGGGCGAGCGCGGCGCCGCTCGCGTGCCGCTTGGCGAACGTCTTCGGGGTGATCTCGCCGAACACCAGCACGACCACCGTGGTCAAGCCGGTGACGATGGCGAGCTTGCTCTCCATGCCCAGATCGTGGGCGATGACCGCGGCCATCGAGCCGAGCCCCACGTTCACCAGCGTGTTGCCGAGCAGGAGCATGGAGAGGATGCGGTCCGGATGTCGCTGCCAGAGCTTGAGCAACGCGCCCCGCCAGCCGCCCGTCTCGATCAGGTGCCGCACCCGCGCCTCGCCGAGCGCCGTGAGGGCGGTCTCGGCCGCGGAGAAGAACGCGGAGAGGAGCAGCCCGAGGATCAGGCTCACCCATTGCCAGGTTGGGACCACGGTCGGAGCAGTTTAACAGCCCGCGGCAGACCTTGCCCCCGGCAGGGAGCCCGGCGCTCGGCTGGCTACCTCTTCCAGTCGTACCGGACCAGGTCGGCCGGCGCGAAGAAGAAGGCGATTTCCGTGCGCGCGTTCTCGGGCGAGTCGGACCCGTGCACGCTGTTCGCCTCGATGCTCTTGGCGAACAGCTTGCGGATGGTGCCCTCGGCGGCATTGGCGGGGTTGGTCGCGCCCATCACCTCGCGGTTGCGCGCGACCGCGTTCTCTCCCTCCAGCACCTGCACGATGACCGGCCCGCTGGTCATGTACTGCACCAGGCTCTTGAAGAACGGCCGCTCGCGGTGCACGGCGTAGAAGCCCTCCGCCTGCTTCTGCGTGAGCTGCAGCATCTTCATGGCCACGGGCTTGAGGCCCGCCTCCTCGAACTTCGTCAGGATCTTGCCGATGACGCCGGACTGCAGGGCGTCCGGCTTCAGGATGCTGAGGGTGCGCTCGACGGCCATGTCCGCTCCTGTGAGGGGCGGGGCTTGTAGCAGGCTAGAACCGCAAGGGCAAGGCGCTGAAGAGCAGCTTGAGGTCCTCGTCGTTGAAGTAGAAGCCGGCGCCGACGAAGTAGTCGCGGCCGCTGATGATGCGCGTCCTGTCGACGGCGTCGTACTGGCGGCGGTTCACCAGGTCGTCCGCCCCCACCGTCAGGAGGAGGTGATCGAGAAAACGGTAGTCGGCATAGAGCTTGATGCGCGGATGGTCCTTGAGCGGATTGGAAAATTCGAAGGCGTCGGCGGAAACGATCAGCTTGTCGTTGAGCAGGTGCAACTTGATGCCGAATCCGCCCGTGCCCTCGAGAATTCCGAAGCGCCCGCTGAGCGGACCGTACCGTTTCGCGAGGTACGCGCTGAACTTGAGTGTGCGCTCGGTGGTCGTCTGCAAGTAGTTGCTCGGAAAGAAGGCGTTCGACGGCGGTTGCGACGGATCGAGGAGAACGTTCTGGACCTGTGTGCGCCTCACCAATCCACGCGGATCGTCGACCAGCTCGACGCCGTACCATCTGTCCGGCTTGGGGATGAGCCGGATCGAGAAGTACGTCTTCGTCCACGGGTTGTAAGAAAAGTTCGCCAGCGCATCCAGACCAGTGGGTGGCGTCGTGCCCGCCGGCCGCACCGGGGTGCAGCCCAAGAACCCCGCGCAGCCGATGAGGAACTCGCTGCGCTCCTGGATCTCGATCTTGAGCTGCCCCACCGCTGAGAACACCTCGTTGAGCGACCCAGTGGTCTTTTCCAGATTTCTCGCCAGCTTGTCGTCGTTCACCAGCCGCCCGATGGTGCCCTGGCCACTGTTGATCTTCTCGGTGATCTCCCGGACGTTGGCGAGCGAGGCGTCCAGCTTCTCCATGCTCGAGCGGACGCTGCCGACGCTCTTCTTCAGCTCGCCGGTGTCCTGCGATCCCACCACGTTGCCGACGGTCTTGAGGATGTCCCGCGCCTCGGCGGTCGCGTCTCGCGTGTTCTTCAGGATGGCCAGCATGTCCTGCTCGCCCCCCGCGCCGATGTTGCGCAGGTTCCCCGTGAAGGACTGCACGTTCCCCAGGATGCTGTCGACGCGCGACTGGCTGCGCTCGATGATCCCCTGGATCCCCTCGGTGATGCGGGTGAGGTTCTCGATGATGGTGCGGAGGTTGTTCTCGCCGTTCTCGCCCCCGAGCGTCTTGCGCATGTTCTCGGTGACCGCACCGATGTCGCCGGCGATCTTCGAGAGCTGGTTGAACACCTCGTTCATGCCCTGCTGCCGCACGATGTTCCTGATCTCGTCGCCGTCCTTGAGCAGCGGCTGATCGGGCGTGCCCGGCGTCAGGTCGAGGAGGAAGTCGCCGAGGATGCTCTCCGACCGCTTGGTGATGGTGGCGTTCCGGTGGAGCGGGTATTGCTGCTTGATCTTCAGCCACACCTTCGCCCGCGCGGTGGCCTGATCCAGCTCGATGTGGTCGACCTGGCCGACGGGGATGCCGGCGATCTGCACTCGCGAGCGTGCCCCCAGGCCCGTCGCGTCGTCGAACATCGCGTAGACCCGGTAGCTCTTGTCGCGCCCGATGTCGGCGCCGATGAAGTAGAGCGCCAGAGCGAAGGCGACCGCGGCGGCAGCAACCACCAGACCGACCCGCAGGGGTGTCCAGAAGGATTGCACCTTGCGATCCTATGCCCGACCGAACCAGGTGGCGAGGAAATGCCGCGTGTGCGGCTCCTGGCTGTGGCGCACCTTGTCCGGCGGCCCTTCCTCGACGATGCGCCCGTCGTGCAGCATGGCGACGTGATCGGCGATGTGGAAGGTGGACCCGATGTCGTGGCTGATGACCACGCTGGTCACGCCCAGCTTGGTCCGCGCGCCGATGATCATCTCGTCCACGCTCTCGGTGGTGAGCGGGTCGAGGCCGGTGGTAGGCTCGTCGTAGAGCACGAGCTTGGGCTCCCGCACGATGGCGCGGGCCAGCGCGACCCGCTTGCGCATCCCGCCGGACAGCTCCGCGGGGTACTTCTGCTCCACCCCGTACAGCTCCACGACCGCGAGCTTGTCCTTGACGAGCGCCTCGATCTCCTCCTCGGGGAGCTTGGTGTGCTCGCGCAGGGGAAAGGCGACGTTCTCGAAGACGGTGAGGGAGTCGAACAGCGCCGAGCTCTGGAACACCATCCCCATGCGGGTGCGGAAGCGCGAAAGCTCGCGCCGGTCCATGCGCGTGATGTTCTCGCCGTCCACGATCACCTCGCCGCGATCCGGCTTGAACAGGCCCATGATGTGCTTCATCAGCACCGTCTTTCCGCTCCCCGACCCCCCGAGGATCACCGTGGTCGTCCCTGGCCAGACCTTCAGGTCGACCCCCTTGAGCACTTGATTCCCGTTGAACGATTTCCACAGCTCCCGTACGTCGATCATGGGCTCCGTCATCCGCCCAGGCCTCCGCGCGGCTGTGGATTCGACAACGTGATTGCCGTGTAGACGTAGTCGATGGCGAAGATGGCCACGAGGCCGCCGACCACTGCCTGGGTGGTAGCGATACCCACACCGCGCGCGCCTCCTTCGGCGCGGTAGCCGCGGAAGGCGGCGACCAGCGTGACCACGAACCCGATCACCGCCGACTTGCCGAGCCCGTCGGTGATGTCCTTCACCTCGACCAGGTACTGGATTCTATTGAGGAAAGTGCCCGGGGACAGGTCCTTGAGGAACACCGCCACCCCGTACGCGCCGGTCATGGCGATGGCGTTGAACAGCATGGCCAGGATGGGAGCGGCGATCAGGGCGGCGATGATGCGAGGCACCACCAGGTAGTTGATGGGGTCCACGGCCATGGTCTCGAGCGCGTCGATCTGTTCGGTGACGCGCATCGTGCCCAGCTCGGTGGCCACCGCGCTTCCCACCCGCGCCACCAGCACGATGCAGGTGAACACCGGGGCCAGCTCGCGGGCCAGCGACAGCTCGACGGTCGCGCCCACCAGCGATTGGGCGTTGAACAGGCCGAAGGCGTAGACGGTCTGCAGCGCGAGCACCATCCCGGTGAAGAGCCCGGTCAGCCCGACCACGAACAGCGAGCCGTAGGCCATGAACTCCAGCTGGCTGAAGAGCAAGCCGATCCGGTAGGGCGGGCGGAAGATCGCGGCGACCGACTGCGCGAAGAAGAGGCTCAGCTCGCCGAGCATCTCGAGCGGCGCGCGCAGCGGCTTCATCCACGCCGGCGGCCCCGCCGGGTGGGAGGAGGTGGTGGGCTCGGCCATGCGCGCGCTTTCTACTCCGAGACGGCCCGCCAGGCGAGCTTCCGACGGCTGTGGCTAGATGGGGACGCGGGGGACGCGGGCGCCGACGGCGCAGAACAGCTCGTACGCGATGGTGTCGCACAGGTCGGACAGATCCTGCGCGGTGATGCGCTCCCCGCCCTGCTCGCCGAGGAGGACCACCTCGTCCCCGACGCGCGCGCCCGGGACGTCGGTGGCGTCGATCATCATCATGTCCATGCAGACCGTGCCCACCTGCTTCACGCGGCGGCCGCCGAGCAGCACCTCGGCTTTGTTGGTCAGGCTGCGGCGGTAACCGTCGGCGTATCCGACCGGCAGCGTCGCGATGACGCTGTCGCGCCGCGCCGTCCAGCGATGGCCGTAGGAGATCGGAGTCCCTCCCGGGACGCGCTTGAGGTGCGAGATCCCCGTCACCCACCTCATCGCCGGCTTCAGATCGGCCAGGCCGGCGAAGCGAGGAGCCGGCACTGCGCCGTAGAGCATCAGACCCGGACGGACCATGTCGTGGTGCGAGCTGGGCAGGTCGATCGTCGCCGCGCTGTTCGCCAGGTGGCTCAGCTGCAGCGGCTGGCCGGCGTCGAGCAGCGCCCTGCGGCCCTCGACGAACAGCTCCATGGCCAGCCGCGTCGAGGTCGGGTCGCGCAGGTCCGCGTTGGCGAAGTGCGAGCACAGGCCGGTGATGCGCACCTCGGGCCGGCCGCGCAGGTGTGCGACGAGCGCGGGCAGCTCCTCCGGCAGCGCTCCGATGCGGCCCATGCCGGTGTCGAGCTTCAAGTGCGCATCGGCGACCACCCCTCGGGCGCGCGCCGCGGCGGCGAGCTGATCGATCATCTCCGGCCGATAGACGAGCGGCGTGAGCCGGTGCTGCAGCAAGAGCCCGTAATCCGTGTACTGCCCGCCCAGGACGAGGATGGGCGCCGTCACGCCCACGTGGCGCAGCGCGAGGCCCTCCTCCACCAGCGCGACCCCCAGCCAGTCCGCGCCGGCCTGCAGAAAGGCCCTGGCCGCGATGGCGGCTCCGTGGCCGTAGGCGTCCGCTTTCACGACGGCCATCACGCGGCTGCGGGGCGCCGCCCGGCGCGCCTCGCGGAGGTTGTGCATCAAGGCATGCGCGTCGATGCGCGCCTCGGTGGGCCGGATGCGCAGATCGAAAGCGCGGCGGGCGGTATCGCCCAGGTCCGCGGCAGCGGATTCGGACACGCGAAGCCTCCCGGTGGGACTCTACAATGCATCCACACTCGCCGCGCTGAAAAGCGCAGCGCCGCCGAATAACGGCGGCGGCTGTTGATTCCGTGGTTGGCTTTCCCGGTCGCCCTGGGTAGGGTCCGCCCGATGACACACGCGCACCGCGTCGGCGGCGACATCGACGCCTTCTGCACCCGCTGCAAGATGGAGCTGGGCCACACCATCCTGGCCATGCTGGGCAAGAAGCCGGCCCGGGTGCGCTGCAATACCTGCGGCGGCGAGCACAACTACCGCGGCACGTCGGCTTCCGCCCGCAAGGGCTCCTGGGTGCCCGCCTCCGAGCGCGCCACCCGTCCCGCGGTGACCAGCTGGGAGGCGCTGCTGCGCGAGAAGGACGTCTCGCGCGCACGCCGCTATACGGCCAAGGAACGCTTCCAGGCGGAGGACGTGCTCGAGCACCCGGTCTTCGGCATCGGGCTGGTGCAGGAGGTCCGCGGGGACAAGATCAGCGTCGCGTTCAAAGCGGACGTGAAGACGCTGGTGCACGGAAAGGGCTGATCGCCGCCGCCCGCCGGCCGGCGCGAAGCAGCTCCAGCACGGCGGCGAGATCCTCGGGCAAGGGCGCCTCGACCTGCAGGAAGCCGCGGCCGGACGGATGCGGCAGGCGTAGCGCCGCTGCGTGCAGCGGAGTGCGCGAGAGCGCCGCCGCGTCCGGGTCCGTGCAGCCGGGGTGCAACGCGCGCCGGAGCACGGGGCCGGGCTCTCCGTACCGCGGGTCGAGCAGGAGCGGATGCCCGAGAGCGGCGAGGTGCACGCGGATCTGGTGCGTGCGGCCGGTGAACGGCCGGCAGGAGCACCACGTCGCCCCGCCGAAGCGCTCGACCGGCTCTACGTCCGTGCGCGCCGTCTGCGCACGCGCGTCCCCGCGTCCAGCCACGCGCATCGCTCCGCGCCGTCCCTCGACCAGCGGCAGCTCGCAGCGCGCAGGCGCCGCCAGGTCGCCCCGGACCAGCGCCAGGTACGACTTCTCCGCGCGCCGCGACTCGAACGCCGCATTCAGGGCCCGGTGCGCCGCTCGCGTGAGCCCGAAGAGCACCACCCCGCTGGTGCCCCGGTCCAGCCGGTGCACCGGCAGCGCCCCCGGCGCGACGGCCCGCACCTGCGCGGAGAGCGCCTCCCCCTCCTCCGCTCCCCGCCCCGGCACCGTCAACACCCCGGCCGCCTTGTCGACCGCCATCACCAACTCATCCCGATACAGCACCCTCATCGAGCCAACTTCCCACCCCATACCGGGGTCGTCCACCTGCGGTTCACGCAGAGCTCGCAGAGGCCGCAGAGAATCTTTCATGTTCTCGCAATCGGCGACCGTCGGCCGATCATCAAGATCCCAGTAGAAACTCTGCGGGCTCCGCGCGCTCTGCGTGAACCGCCTTTGGTCCGGGGACGGGCGGATGGTTGCCTGGCCGTACACTTGGCGCGCACGGGGTGCCGGTCCAGTTTTAACGGGGGCAGCATGGAGCTCATCGACCATCTCTGGCGCGACATCGACCGCCTGGCGCGGGCGGGCGCGCGACCCATCGACGTCCTCGTCGACCCGGGCGCCTGGGTCGTCTTCACCTACCGGCTGGGGCGTGCCTTGAGGCGGTTGCCGCGCCTCCTCGGCGTGCCCGCCAAGTGCGCGCACAAACCATTCGAGCTGGTGGTCGGCACGCTCGCCCGCGTGGCGCTCCCGCCGTCGGCGGAGGTGGGGGGCGGCCTGCGCATCGGCCGCGTGGGCGGGATCCGCGTCGCGCCGGATGCGTACATCGGCCGCGACTGCGATCTCGCCGAGGGGGTCACCATCGCGTCCGCAGGCGGCGCGCCCTGGATCGGCGATCGCGTGCGGATCGGACCCGGCGCGAGGCTGATCGGGCCCATCCGGGTCGGCAACGACGCGGCCATCGGCCCCAACGCCGTGGTGGAGAGCGACGTGCCCGACGGCGCGACCGTGGCCGGCATCCCGGCGCGCGTCGTCGCCGGAAACGGGTCGCGCGGCCTGCTGGTGCCCGGCCGCAAGCGCCCGCCGCTGGTCGATGCCCTGCGCGGAATGGTGCGCCGCTTCCTACCCCGGCCCACGCAGCTCCTGCTCCGGGACTGAAAGTCTCGCGCGAGGGCGCTTGCTCTCGGGTACGCTGCGCCGCGATGCGCCGCGCCTTCCTCGCCCTGCTCCTTGCTTCCACCGCCGCGCTCGCGCAGTCGCGGGCGCCGCTCGGCGCGCGCACGCAGGGTCCGCTGCGCGAGCTGTTCCTGGACGTGACCGGCGCCGACGCGCGCAGCCTCGCCGCGCCCGAGCTGGACCTGCGCTACACGCTCGCCAACACGTGGAACGAGACGATGACGTTGACGGGCGGCCGGTCTCCCGTGTCGCAAGAGCTGGACGAGCAGGCGGACTCGATCGCGCTGCGCATGCGCCTGCCGTGGTCGCGCACGCTCGGACCGGCGTTCGCGCGCGTCTCGACCACCGTGGAGGGCCGGATCACCCTCCACTGGGGCGGCTACACCGACCGGCCGATCGAGCGCTGGCACGCGTTGAGCGGCGCGTTCAACTACCGCCGCGACGCCCATCCGCGGAACGAGCTCCACCTCCTCTTCCGCGACGGCGGCGGCAGCGCCTTCGCCTTGAACGGCGGACCGGCGCTGGCACTGGGCGACCTGGTCCTGCGCAACCAGGTCACCTTGGCCGAGGCCGCCAATTGGGGATTCGCGGCGCGCCTGGACCTGAAGCTCCCGCTGGGCTCGCTCGGCAGCGCCGGCGGATCGGGCGGGTTCGATGCGGGCGCGGGACTGCTGGGGACTTTCGAGCCCACGGGCTGGCTCACGCTGCATGGCCTTCTGGCGCTGAGCGCGTGGTCGGAGCTGGCCTGCACCTGCTCGCTGCAGCCGAAGACCTGGCACTTCACCGCGGAGCTGTCGGTGGCGGCCTCCTGGGGCGAGACCACCTTCCTGATCGAGGATCGCGCGCTGTCGCCACTCTTCCCGGCCGGCTGGAACCGCGAGCCGGCGAACGGCGACGACGGGCTGCTCTCCTCGGGCGCATTCGCCGACTTCCGGGTACACAACCAGGTCAGCTTCGCGGTGCGCCGCGGGCGCTTCACCGTCTGGTTCAGCGAGGATTTCACGCCGGGGCCCAACCCGCACAGCACGCTGAAGTGGGGCTGGAGCAGCAACGCTCCCGACGCCCTCCTCGGCGTGTCCTTTACGCAGCCGCTGTAGCCCCCTGCGTGAGGTCCGCGAACGATGCGACTACGCGAGCTCCTCGATCGGCCGCACGTCCACCGGGCACAGGCCCGCCAGCGCCTTGCGGCCCACCTCGCCGTCGCCGACCACGACGATCTGCGCTCCGTCGCGGGCGGGCGAGAGCTGCGCCGCGGCCTGGCGGGCCTGGGCGGCGGTGACCGCGCCGATCCGGCTGCGGTAGGTGGCGAGGTGCTCGAGCCCGAGCCCGTCGAGGATCGCGTCCGCCACCTGCTCGGCCAGCGCTTCGTTGCTCTCGAGCCCCAGCGGGAAGAGGCCCGCCAGGTACGACCTGGCCTTCTCCAGCGCGTCCTTGGACGGCCCGGTGCGCGCGTACTCGCGCATCTTCTCCAACGCCACGTCCACCAGCTCGCGCAGGGTCTCGTTCTTGGTGAACGAGGAAAACACCGACAAGCCGGCGTGGCGCGCCATCGCGAGGCGGGTCGAGACGCTGTACGAGAGCCCGCGATCGACGCGGATCGCGTCCACCAGCAGCGAGGTGAACCCGCCGCCCAGCGCGGCGTTCTCGACCACCCCCGGCATGTAGAGCGGCGAGCGCCGCGGGATTCCCGTCGCCACGATGCGCAGCTGCGCCTGCGTCGAGTCGGGCTTGTGCCACACCAGCGCGCGCATCCCTTGGCGCGGCAGCGCGACGAAGTCCAGCGGCGCCCGGCGGGCCTCCGACGGCCAGCGCACCTGGGCGAGGCGTGCCCGCGCCAGCTCGAGCAGCTGCTCCGGAGGAGCCGTGCCCACCAGCGCCAGGAGACCGCCGCGCGCGTTGAAGCGGCTGGCGTGGAACCCGAGCGCATCCTCCCGCTGGAAGGTCTCCACGTCGCGGCGGAAGCCGTGCGCCGGATGTCCGTACGGGTGGTGCGCGCCGTAGCCCAGCGTGACCACCGCGCGCGCGGCCACGCTGCTCGGCTCGTCCAGATCGCTCTGCAGCGAGGCCAGCATGCGGCGGCGCGCCGAGGCCACCTCCTCCTCCGGGAAGGACGGCTCCAGCGCCACCTCCAGCAGCGCGTCGAGCGCCTGCTGGGAGAGGTCGCCGGGCACGGTGAGGGTCAAGGCCGCCTCGTCGAGCGACACCTCGATGCCCAGCCCGGTTCCCATGCTCTCGATCAGCTCGTCCACCCCGCGCGCGTCGCGCCGCATCGTCCCGCGCCGGAGGAGGTCCGCCGTGAACTGCGCCAGCCCGGCCTTGCCGCGCGGATCCTCCGAGGCGCCGGCCGGCACGCTCAGCCGGGCGTGGAAGAGAGGCACCGCGTGCTTCTGGATCGCGACCAGCGTCAGCCCCGAGGGCTCCTGCACGACCTGCAGCGCCGGCAGCGCGACGTCGCGGATCACGCCGGCAGCCCCTCGGGCAGCTCGCCCGGCACCAGCGTGACCAGGTTGCGCCGGTGCGGCGCGAAGGTCGCGCGGGCCACCCTCTTCACGTCGTCCAGCGTCACCGCCTGGTAGCGGTCCGGCAGGTCGAGGAACGCGCGCCAGCTCCCCAGCATGACCTCCATCTGCCCTAGCGTGTGCGCGCGGCCGTTGGCCGTCTGCAGGCCGCGGAGGAGTCCCGAGCGGACGAAGTTCTTCGCGCGTTGCAGCTCCGCCTCACGCATCGGCTCGTCGGCCAGCCGTGCAAGCTCCGCCCAGAGCGCCGACTCTGCCCTCGCCGGGGCGACCCCCGGGTTCAGCTTCAAGGAGACCTGAAAGAGACCCGGATCCATGCGCCAGCCGAAGTACACGTTGGCGTCGACGCACAGCTCCTGCTCGTAGATCAGCGCGCGCTTGAGGCGCGCTCCCTCGCCGTAGCTGAGCGACGCCTCGATGAGGTCCAGCACCAGCGAATCCGGCTGGCGCCCGTTCGGACTGCGGAACCCCGCCAGGAGCGCCGGGGCCTGCGCCGGGTAGTGGATGATCGCGCGGCGCTCGCCCTTCTGCGGCGGCTCGCCGTCCGGCACCTCGGGCAGGGGCTCGCCGCGGCGGATGGCGCCGTACAGCTTGTCGATGCGCTTCAGCGCGTCGGCGGGATCGAAGTCGCCCACCAGCAGCACCGTGCAGTTGTTGGGCGCGTAGTAGGTGCGGAAGTAGCCCTCGCAGTCCTGCCGGTTGATGCGGTTCAGGTCGCTCATCCAGCCGACCACGGGCCAGCGGTAGGGGTGCGCTTGGAAGACGAGCGCGGAGAGCGCCTCGTCCATCATCCCGTCGAGGTCGTTATCGGTGCGGAAGCGGCGCTCCTCCTTCACCACCTCGCGCTCGCGCTGCAGGGAATCGTCGTCGATGAGGAGCGACGCCATCCGGTCGGACTCCAGATCGAGCACCAGCGGCAGCGCCTCGGAGGCGAAATCCTCGTAGTAAGCCGTGACGTCGGTCGAGGTATACGCGTTGCTGGTGCCGCCGGCCGACTCCAGCCGCCGGTCGAACTCCTTCGGCCCGTACTTCTTCGAGCCGTTGAACATCATGTGCTCGAAGAGGTGGCTGATTCCGGTGATCCCCGGCCGCTCGTTGCGCGAGCCGACACGGAAGAAGCTGTACAGGGTGGCGATCGGCAATCCCCGATCGGGCAGCAGCCTGACCTGGAGCCCGTTGCCGAGCGCGTGCTCCTGGACCGGGAAGTCGCGCGGGTCGAGTGCCATCTACTCGCCGCCCTCCTCGCCCGCCGGCCCGGCGGCCTGCCGGGCGAGCAGCAGCTGCTCCGCGGGGGTGAGGAGCTTCTTGCGCGCGTTGCAGGGCTTGCAACTGGCGACCACGTTGCCTCGTACGCTGCGTCCGCCCCTCGCGACCGGCACCACGTGATCCATCGTCAGCTCGCGCTCGGAGAAGGTGCCGCCGCAATACGCGCACAGCCCCCGCTGGAGACGCCGGCGCCACCAGGCGCTCGCCCGCAGGTGCCTGGCCTTTTCCCTCTCGCGGCGCACGTGCGCGGGGTCCGCCTCCACCTCGACCCAGGTGGGTACGTCCATGTCCTCGGGCACGGAATCCTTCTAACCCGGAAGTGGAATTCGTGCCTGTCGCGAGGCCTGCGTTTCGAAAGCGCAGCGCCGCGGGATACGGCGGCGGCTGGCACGGCGAGTGCGACAGCAGCGGCCGGGAGGGGGCATGCGCAAGCGGATTGGAGTGCTGGCGGGCGCCGCGGTGGTCGCCGCCGCCGCCTTGGCGAGGTGCGGCAGCGTCGAGCCGAGGCCGCCAGCCGA
This sequence comes from Myxococcales bacterium, assembly GCA_035635335.1. GTDB lineage: Bacteria > Myxococcota > Myxococcia > Myxococcales > 40CM-4-68-19 > VBKO01. The sequence goes on from DASQBG010000138.1 coordinate 13,961, forward strand.
CGCGGGAACGGACGGCTCCGGCGGCAGCCCGGCCGACGCCGGTGGTGCAGGGACGCCCGACGGCGGCGACGCGGGCGGCGGCGCCGGAACCGGTGCGCCCGACGGCGGCGCCGGAACCGGTGCGCCGGACGGCGGATCGGACGGAGGTACCGCGGACATCACCCCGCCGGTGCTGACGCCGCCCAGCCAGTCGGACGTGAAGCGGTTCCCCGGCCCAGCCCTCTCCGGGGCATCGATGGATGAAGGCGGAAACCTGTGGGGCGTCTCGGGCGACGCGCTCTGGCTCTGGCGGGCCGGCGCGAAGGGCTGGGAGAGATTCGACAACCACAACTCCGGCGGCGTGCTCGGCAACGGGCACGCCAACGACGGCCTGCTCAGCGTCGCCGGCGGCGGCCCCGGCGAGGCGTGGATCGGCTATCGCGGCCTGTTCCTCAACGGCAACGAAGAGGACGACCCGTCGATCGTGTCCGAGGCCATCCGCACCAGCGGCGGCGCGGATCGGGTCTCGGCGGTTCCCGGCGGGATCGCCCTGCGCGATCATCTCGTGTTCTGGACCGGCCCCGGCATCCTCGCGGCGGAACCCAAGGGGCGCTGGAAGGTCCGCAGCATCTGGACCATCCTCTACAACCACGGGCCGCGCGGAATCCCGGGCGACGTCTTCTTCGGCGGCAACCACGGCATCGGCATGTTCAGGCACTCCATCCAGTCGATGGACGAGCACGCGCACGCCGCCTGGAACTTCTGCCCCGCCTCGATGTACCCCGAGTGCAGCCTGATGACGGGCGATCACAAGGGCATCGCCATCGCGCCCGACGGCAACGTGTGGATGGGCGCCGATTTCGCCGCCGAGCGCCTCTCGTACATGGACCAGCCCGGAGGCGACCTCTACGGCCGGGTGGACAACGACGTCGACTTCCCCAAGCCGGACGGTGTGCGGCTGTGGGTGAACCGCAGCAACGACTGGCAGCACCCCGAATGGGGCGGGCGGGACTTCGTCACGGCGATGGCGTTCGACGCCTGGGGCGATCTGTGGGTGAGCTCGTACATGAACGGGGTGGCGCGCATCCCGATGAAGGGATCCTTCTCGACCGCGAAGTCGTGGAGCGACGTGGAGTACTGGTCGCACCGGCGCGGTGACCACCTCCCCGCTTGGACCGATGCGTCGGACAACGTCTGGACGCTGGCGGCCGATCCGGACGGGAGCGTCTGGGTCGGTGGCCCGCAGGGGGCGTTCCGCCTCGTGGGCAGGACTGGGCAATGGATTTCCTACGGAGGTGTCGTTCCCGGACCGAGCGTGAACCAGATCTCCCTCGACCCGAGACCGGGGCCGCGCGGTGTCGTGTTCGCGACGGAATCGGGGGCGTTCGTCTACACGGGCAAGTAGCCAATCTGGGGGCCGCAGCGCTGCTCGCCTGACCAGACTTTCCAAGAACACAGCGCCGCCCTATCCGGCGGCGACTGTCTCGGCCGCCTTGGCACGCGGCGTGTACCTCGCCGTCCCCGGTCGGGAGGTCAAGCATGGGCCGGCGCTGGGCGGTGGCGTGCGTCGTTGTCTGGTTGGCGGGCTGCGGGGACGGGGGAAAGCAGCAGGTCCGGCAGGTGTCGGACGCGATCGCCGTGGACCCGGGGTCCTACGACTTCGGTGACGTGGCGCTCGGACGCGAGGAGCGCGGCGAGGTCGTGGTGCGCAACGACGGCGTCCGCACCACGACGGTTGCATCCATCCCCGGCGCTCCACGCACCTCCGACTTCGAGGTGGACGGGCTCCCGCTGACGCTGCGCGCGGGCGAGGCCGCGCGGGTGCGGGTCCGCTTCCACCCGAGCGCGCTGGGGATGCGCGCCGACCGGTTCCAGCTCGGCACTCCGGTGAGCGCCTCCACGCAGGACGTGGACGTGCGCGGCCACGCGGTCCGCGGCCTCGCGCAGCTCTCCCTCCAATCGCTCGACTTCGGCGACGTGGTGCTCGGCAAGACCGTCTCCCTCTCCTTCACCCTGACCAACAACGACGGGCACGCGCGCACCGAGGTGCGGATCGTCCCGCCGGCGGGGGCCGATGCAGGCGCGTTCCACTCCTCGCGCGAAGGGACGGTTTCGCTCGGCGCGGAGGAGTCCGCCCAGGTCCAGGTGGATTTCACGCCCGCGCGCCTCGGCGCCGCGCAGGCGACGATGCAAATCACGCCCTGCCCGACCTGCAGCCCGCTCCCGTTCGTGCTCTCGGGCAACGGCGTCATCAGCCTGCTCGACGTGCAGCCGTCCCGCATCGATTTCGGCCTGGTCCGGCTGGGCGCCTCCAAGGAGGCGGCGTTCACCGCGCGCAACACCAGCAAGCGCCCGCTGGTGGTGACCGGCCTCGCGATCCCCGCCGGCGACTTTTCGGTGCAGCTCGCCGGGAACCCTGCCTTCCCGCTGACGCTCGCCGCGGGCCAGACCGTCTCGGGCACCGCCCGGTTCGCGCCGACCCAGCTCGGCCCGCAAGAGCGGCACGCGAGCCTCCTTGCCTCGGAGGGAGCGCCGGGCGATCTCGACTTGATCGGCACCGGATACGGTCCGGTGATCGACGCGCGGCCCAATCCGCTCGATTTCGAGGCGGCCTCGATCGGGACCACCCGGCCCAAGAAGCTCTTCCTCACCAACGTCGGCCTCGATCCTACCGCTCGCGATCCACTCGTCATCCAGCGGGTCACCCTGAAGGGCGATCCGGCGGTGTGGTCCTTCAGCACGCCACCCCTGCCCTGGACGATCGGCCAACCTGGCAAGCAGGGCGTGCTGACGGCGCGCTTCACCCCGAACCAGGCGCGGCGGGAGAACGCCTCGCTCGTGATCGAGTCGAACGACGGCCTGCACCCGTCCTTCGAGGTCCCGATGACCGCCCTCGGGCGGCAGCTCCTGCCCTGCAACGTGACCGTCTATCCCTCGACGACGGTGGACTTCGGGCTAGCGCCCGTCTTCCACCCGACCACGCAAGGCTTCGAGCTGATCAACTCCGGCTCGGAGGACTGCATCTTCGGCGAGCCGGACATCATCTCCGGCGGCCCGGCCTTCCACTGGCCCGGCCTGGTCGCGCCCGCGGGCCGCACCATCCCGCCCGGCGGCCGCATGTCGGTGCGCGTCGAGCTCACGCCGCAGACCGCGGGCGACTACCGCGGGCAGGTCGAGTTCTACATGAGCAACCCGGGCCTGCAGGCCCCCGTGGTCGACCTGCGCGGTACCGGCGACGACGGCTGCTTCTCGGTCACCCCCGGCGCGGTCGACTTCGGCGGCACCCAGGTGGGTTGCAGCCTGCCCGAGCACTTCGCCTACGCCACCAACCAGTGCAGCCAGCCGGTGACGGTGACCGCGGCGCAGATCACCCCGGGGCCGTTCACCATCAGCACCATCCCCGGGCTCCCCTTCACCGTCCCGCCCAACTCGCAGGTCCCGATCGGCATCCGCTACACCGCCAAGTCGCTGGGCGACGACGTGGCGTCGCTCCAGGTGTGGATCTCGACCCGCGGCGCGCCGTTCCAGGTGGGCCTCACCGCCGGGGCCGTGCCTCCCAACACCGTCCTCGACAAGTGGGACCAGTCCACGCCGAAGGTCGACATGCTGATCGTCATCGACAATTCGGGCTCGATGGACGACGAGCAGAAGGCGCTGGCGGCGAACCTCGACCACCTCTGGAACCGGATCGCCCTGGCGAACGCGGACTTCCACATCGCCGTCACCTCGACCGGCATGGCCCCCTATATGGCCGGGTGGACGCAGTGCCCGGGAGGCGCCAGCGGCGGCGAGGGAGGCCGCTTCTTCCCGGTCGACAACTCGGGCCCGCGGATCCTCACGCCCACCACGCCCAACGTGAAGCAGGTCCTCTTCGACAACACCAAGGTGGGCCTGTGCCACTGGGACGAGCGCTTCCTGGACCCCGTGCTGGCGGCGCTCACGCCTCCGCTGGTCAGCTCCACCAAGGCGCCCGGCACGCCGTTTCCCAACGACGGCAACGCGGGCTTCCTGCGGGACGACGCTCGCTTGGCGCTGCTCGCGGTGAGCGACGCCGACGACGACAACGACGTGGCGAGCCCGCCGCCGGTCTCCGAGATGGTCGGCAAGCTGTCCCAGGTGAAGAAGGGGGCGCTGGACCTGATCTCCTTCGCCGGGATCGTCGGGCTGCGCAGGTGCAACAACGTGGAGCAGGTCGGCAACCGGTACATGGAGATCGCGCGCCAGATGAACGGAAAGCTCTACGACATCTGCGACCTGAACAATTTCGGCACCATGCTGGACGACGCGCTGGGCACGCTGCTGCTGCCGCTGACGAGCTTTCCGCTCTCGGCGCAACCGCGCGACCCGGCGGGGATGGCCGTGACCGTGAACGGCGCCTCGACCACCAACTTCCGCTACGACCCCACCAGCAACCGGGTGGTGTTCCCGCAGAACGCGGTTCCGGCTCCAGGGTCCCACATCAACGCCCAGTACGAACCGGCGTGTAACTAGCGCAAAAAATGCGGTGCTTCCCGGCGGGGGCGCCTGCTAGGCTGCCCGCGCCGGCGTTTTCTGGCACCTCGCAGCGCGCGTGGGTGTGTGACCGGCAGGAGGTCGCGGGTTCTGGACCCCCGGGAACGGGTCGCCGAACTCTACAAGACGTACGGACCCGCCATCTACCGGCGGTGCCTGCGGCTGCTCGGCGACAAGGAAGCCGCCCGGGACGCGACCCAGGAGGTCTTCGGGAAGCTCATGCGCGACGCGCCCAAACTGGAGAGCCGGGACACGGCGCTGCCGTGGATCTACCGGGTGGCCACGAACCACTGCCTCAACCTGCGCCGCAACGCGGGCCGGCGGGGCGAGGAGGCGCTGCCCGAGATCGAGGTGCCGGCGCAGGATACGCCGGACGAGGTGCCCCAGCGCCAGTTGGTGCAGCGGGTGCTGGCCCGGTTCGACGCGCAGACGCAGGCGGTCGCGGTGGGAGTGTTCGTCGACGGCATGGAGCACGAGGAGGTCGCGCTGGCGCTGGGGATCTCGCGCCGGACCGTCGCGCGCAAGCTGCAGCGGTTCGTGGGCAACGCACGCAAATATCTCATGAGGAGCGAGCCGTGAACCGCCACCCGTCCGAGCTCGCCCTCGAGGCGTACCTGCTCGATCACGAGTCCTCGAAGGTCGCGCCACACCTCGCGGGGTGCGAGCGCTGTCGCATCCGGATCGCGCGGATGGAGCGCGAAGGCGAGGATTTCCGCCGCTTCGTGCTCCCCGCCACGCTGGACGCCGTGCTGGAGAAGAACGCGCCCGACCGCCGCAAGCGGTGGCTCTGGCTTTTGGGCCTCGCGCCCCTGGCTGCCGCGGCCGCGCTGATCGTGGCGATCCGGCCGTCGGAACCGCCCGAGGGGTACGTCGGGGAGAAGGGCGGCCTGAGCCTCGTCGCCTACCTCGGCGCGCCGGGTGGCGCCAAGATGGTCCTGGACGGGCAGGCCGTGCAGGCTTCCGCAGCACTTCGGTTCTCGGTAGCGCCTGCCGGCAGGTGCAATCTCTGGGTCATTTGCGTGGATGAATCAGGTCAGATTTCGCGGATCTATCCCGCCCAGGGCGACGGCGGCGCGCCCGTCTCCAAGCAGGGCGCGCTTCCGGGCGGCGCCGTGCTGGATGGCCGGGCAGGCCTCGAGCGGTTCTATGCAGTGTGCAGCCCCGGCTTGCTGAGGTACGAGGACCTGACGAAAAGTGTGCGGGTGAGCGTCCGCGGCGCGGACGATGTCCGCAAGGGACCCGCCCTGCCCGGGCTGCCCCGGGGCACGCGGCAGGTCTCGTTCTTGGTGGAAAAGCGCCCGTGAAACGCCTCGCCGCCCTCGCCGCCTGCGGCGCGCTCGCGCTGCCCTGTGCGGCGGGGGCCGCTGCGCGGTTCGCGATCGTGGTGGGCAACAACCACGGCGCGGCAGGGCGCGCGCGGCTCTGGTTCGCCGAGAAGGACGCCGAGCGGTTCGCGCAGGCTTTGCGCGAGCTGGGCGATTTCTCCCCGGACCGCATCGTCCTGCTGCAGGGCTCGACACCGTCCGCGGTGCAGGAGGCGCTCGCCGCCACCGAGGCGCGCATCGCCTCGGCGCGGGCGGCCGGTGAGCGCGCGCTGCTCGTCGTCTACTTCTCGGGGCACGCCGGCCCGCACGGCCTCGAGCTCGGTGACCAGCGCATCGGCTACGACGACCTGCGCAAATCGGTCAGCAGCTCCGCCGCGGAAGCGAAGGTGGCCATCGTCGATGCCTGCGAGGCGGGCACGCTCACGCAGGTGAAGGGCGCCCTCGCGGTGCCCGCGCTCGACTTCCCGCTGCCCGAGGACGCCGTGCAGGGCACCGCCTTCCTCGCCTCGACCGCGGTCGGCGAGTCGGCGCAGGAGTCGCAGGCGATCGGCGGCAGCTTCTTCACCCACCACCTGGAAGTCGCGCTGCGCGGCGCCGGTGACATGGACGGCGATGGCCAGGTGACCCTGGCCGAGGCGTTCCGCTACACCGCGTCGCGGACGGTGGCGGGCACGGCCGCGACCGAGGCGGGAGCGCAGCACCCCACCTACGATTTCAAGATGTCCGGCCGCGGCGACGTGGTGCTCGCGGACCTCCGCCGCGCGGAGGCCAGCCTGCGCATCCCGGCGGACCAGGGCGCGACGTACCTGCTGCGCGGGCCGCGCGAGCTGCTCGCCGAGGTCCCCGCGTCGGCCACGCCGATCATGATGGCGCTGCCTTCGGGACACTACGCGGTCGAGCGGCGATCGGACCTGGGGCGGGCCACCGCGCAGCTCGACCTGATGCGGGGCGACGTGCGCGACATGCCCCCGTTGCGTCCGACGCGCTACGAGATGGCGCGCGCGAAGGGCGGCCCCGCGCCGACACTGGCGTTCCTCGGCGGCGGCATCGCGACGTATCCGCTGGCGCACTTCGGTGTCGCGCCCGTGGTGCGCGCGGGAGTGCGGCAGGAGCTGGGCCAGATGGTGGCGCGGCTCCGCGTCGACCTGGCGCGGCGCGACGTGCTCGACCAGGGGCTGCAGTACAGCTTCTCGCGCATCGGCGGCGCGATGGGCCTGCTCACGCCGGTGTGGTTCGGACCAGTGATGATCGAGGCCGGCGGCGAGGTGGGCTACGGCTGGTCGTGGCAGGACATCGCCGGCGGGCCGAGCCGCTCGGGCGGCGACCTCTTCGCGGGGCCCACGGCGACGGCCACCACCCGGCTCGGTCCGGTGCGCATCGGGCTGGACGGATCGTTCGGCGCGCAGCTCTTCAAGGTGAACGGCGAGTCGACCCTGCGCCCTCAGGGCTCGCTGGGCCTCGTCCTCCTCTTCGGAGTGGGCCGATGAAGCGCCTCCTGCCCGCCCTCTTCCTCTCCGCCGCGTGCGGAGCGGGCCTGGTCGACCACGGCGGGATCGACCTGCAGCCGGTCGCCCCGCTGCGGTGCACGTTGCCCCAGATGAACTGCGGCGGGACCGCCTGCGCGTCGATCGACAAGGACCCGAACAACTGCGGCCTCTGCGGACGCGTCTGCGCGACCCCGCAGAATGCGACGAACACATGCGAGGCCAGCAATTGCGGCTTCACCTGCAATCCGGGCTTCTTCCTCTGCGGCGGCGGACAGCGCTGCTGCCCGGCGGTGGCGCTCGCAGCGGGCGGCGACACGACTTGCGCCGTCGTAGAGGGCTCTGTCCGGTGCTGGGGCTCCAACGATTCCTGGCAGCTCGGCACCGACCCGCTCAGCGCGGGGTGGTCTGCGAGGCCGGTCTCCGTTCCAGGCGTTTCCGGGGCGGGTTCCGTTGCGGTCGGGCTCAAGCACGCCTGTGCCATCCTTGCGGGCACCGGGGACGTGATGTGCTGGGGTGCGAACGGCTCCGCGCAGCTCGGAGTCGCCGTCGGAAATGGCCCGGTGAAGGTGCCGAACGTCTCGAGCGCGCAGTCGCTGGCATTGGGCGACCGGCACAGCTGCGCGGCGACGGGAACGGGGATCTTCTGCTGGGGCGCGAACGATTTCGGGCAGCTCGGACAAGGCGGGACCGGCGCAACCGCCGTGCCAGCGCCTGTCGTTGGTATCGGCGCTACGAGCTCGATTTCGGCAGGAACCGCATTCACCTGCGCCGTCGCCAGCGGCGAGGTGTATTGCTGGGGGACGAATTCGACGTATCAGTTCGGCGACTCCGCCCCGGCGATGTCTTCCACACCGTTCCCGGTCAACGTCTCGGCGCCGAGCACGGCCGTCGCGGCCGGCGACGCGCACGCTTGCGCCATCGGGTCGGGATCCAAGCTCTACTGCTGGGGCGTGAACTCCTCAGGCCAGGTGGGCGACGGGAGCCCCGACCTGACCTCGAAAGTCACCGGGCTGGGGATTACGCCCTCGCTGGTCGCCGCGGGCGCGAGCCACACCTGCGCCGTCTCCGGGGGCTCGGCGTTCTGCTGGGGGGCGAACAACTTCGGCCAGCTCGGGATGAGCTCGCCGGAGCCGACCAAGCCGTTCCAGGTCGGGACGATCAGCGCCGTCCAGAAGATCGCGCTAGGCGCGAACCACTCCTGCGCGCAGAACGGCGACGGCGCCGTCTATTGCTGGGGCAACAACTTGAGCGGCCAGGCCGGCAAGCCGGTCGGCGGCACGGTGCCGGCGCCTCTCCCGATCGACTGATCAACCAGCGGGACCGCCTCTAACGCGCTGCGACCCCGGGGCGACTCCGCGGTGGGCGGGACGATTGCGGACGCGAAAAAGAATCCTGTCCCACGCCCCGCACCTGCGGGGTGGGGATGGGTGACCGAACCACGCCACCCTGGAGGTTCCCATGCAGCGCAGTCCGATCCTCGCCGCCCTGTTGCTCGCCGCCTGCAGTGGAGGCGCCACTTCAACCCTCTCGCTCAGCGCGCGCAACGCGGCCACGGCCCCGCAGCCGGCGGCGGCGCCCGCGGGGATCGCCCTGACGCGCGTCCGCGTCGCCCTGGAGAAGATCGAGCTGCGCAGCCGCGCAGGCGATCGCCGCGCCGAGATCGCGCTGGGCCCGGTCGTCATCGACCTCTCCGCCGCGGAGCTGGACGGCAAGGTGCACCGGGTCTTCGACTCGACCGTCCCGGCCGGCACCTACGACAAGATCGAGTTCGAGATCCACCCGCTCGAGCGAGCGACCACCGCCGCCGGCGCCGACGACCTGCTGAAGCAGCACGCGTCCGCCATCATCGAGGGCACCATCGACGGTGAGAAGTTCACCTTCACCACCGCGATCGAGGCCCAGCAGGAATTCGAGGGCAGCTTCGTGGTGACCGACAAGTCCTCGAACGTCACCTTCGACGTCGACACCAGCAAGTGGTTCGTCAAGGACGGCGCTCGCCTCGACCCGCGCGACGCGGCCAACCGCGCCGCCATCGAGGCCAACCTGCGCAACTCGATCAACGCCTTCCAGGACGACGACGGCCTGGGCCACGAGAACCACGACGTCGACGACGATCACGACGACGACCGCGACGGCGGCGACGATCACGGCGACGGCGGCAACTCCGGTCCGGGCGGCGGCGACGGAGGTGACCACTAGACTCAGTTCACTAATTCTTCGATAGCAATGAAAGCGGAGTCATTGAAGTCCATTACAAATGAGCCACCGTTAATGTCAGCAAGGACGCTCGCACAGATCGTAACGAATGCTCCGGGCGTTGACAGCACGCCTGGATCGAATAGCCATTGAAAAGACCAACCCTGATGCTGAAATCCAGTGTTGTAATAGAACCGATACTGTGCGTCCCGAAAGCCGGTTGACGCATTCATGAGTCCCATGGTCATGCCGCAGAACGACGACGTGCAATATCCGGAAAATGTTACGGTGGCCTTTATTTTCCGTCCGGGCACATCAGCCGAAAATCCCACACATGTTCCCGGAATAGCCCACTCCACACTCGGAGGAGCTTGCAAGGACGGAGCGGTGTTACGTCCCCACGTGGACGCCGCTTGCGCTGGATTTATCAGTGACAGTAACCACATGACCCAAGCCATGGCTGTGCCGATGCGCCATCTCATAGCTACCGACCTCCAAACCCGACCGGGACTTCCCGCGGTCGACGTCGATCCATTTTCCCCCTCATGGAGTCCAACGTCGTCAGCATCACAGGAGTCACTTGTACGGGGTTCAACACTCACGCTCTGAAAGGGCAGCGCCGCCCCAGCGGCGGCGGCTGTCGAAGTCGCTGGACCGGATCCCGACGCCACCCCCCCGGCGTCGGGATCCGGTGTTTTTTGCGGGCCGGCGGTGCGCGGAGGTCAAGCCCGCTCAGGTGGGGGGTTGTGCGCAAGGCGCGGACCTTCTTCCTTGCGCCCGCCCCCGGACGCGGCGAAGATCGATCGTCCGCACCATGGCTCTGCCTCGCAAAGATCTCGCCGAGAAGCATGCCCGCGCGCTGGCCGAGGACGTGCTGCGCGACCCGGAGATCCAACGGCTCCTGAAGGAGCCCGAGCACCAGGGGCTCGAGCTGCCGCACTCCCGGCAGGTCTATACCAACCGCTCGCTCAAGATGGAGGAGATCTCGCTCGTCGGCTTCGACATGGACTACACGCTCGCCGTGTACTCCATGCGACAGATCGAGGAGCTGGCCTTCCACATGACGCTGGAGCGGATGGTGGCCAAGAAGGGCTACCCCGCCTACCTGACCGGGCTGAAGTACGACCACGAGTTCGTCATCCGCGGCCTGGTGGTCGACAAGGACTTCGGCAACATCTTCAAGATGGACCGGCACAACCACGTCGGCCGTTGCTATCACGGCCGCCGGGAGCTGAAGCTCGACGAGCGCCGGGCCCTGTACCAGAAGAACGAGAAGATCCGGCTCTCGCTGCCCCGCTTCGCCTGGATCGACACGCTCTTCAGCCTGCCCGAGGCGTGCCTCTACGCCGAGATCATCGAGGCGCTCGAGGCGCGCAAGGAGCCGCTCGACTACCACAAGCTCTACGACGACACCCGCGACAGCATCGACGAGGTGCACCGCGACGGCTCGCTCAAGACCGAGGTGCGCAAGGACCTCGCGCGCTACATCCAGCGCGATCCCGAGCTGCCCGCCGCCTTGCACAAGCTGCGCAGCGGCGGCAAGCGGCTCTTCATCCTCACCAACTCGCTGTGGGACTACACCGAGGCGGTGATGTCGTTCGTGCTCGACGAGCGCCTACCGGAGTACCCGTCCTGGCGCAACTACTTCGACTACGTCATCGTCGGCGCGCAGAAGCCGGCCTTCTTCGCTGAGCAACACCCCTTCGTGGAGCTGGGACCGGACGGCCGCATCCTCCGCCCCGGCGTCGAGGCGCTCGAGCGCGGCAAGGTGTACGAGGGCGGCAACCTCTTCGAGTTCGAGCGGCTCTCCGGCCACGCGGGCGAGAGCGTGCTCTACGTCGGCGACCACATCTACGGCGACATCATCCGCAACCGGAAGGCGTCGCAGTGGCGCACTTGCTTCGTGGTGCAGGAGCTGGAGCGCGAGATCGAGTACATCGAGCAGCACGCCGCCGAGGTGCAGCGCCTGGGCGAGCTGGACGAGCTGCGCACCCTGCTCGACGACCTCATCAACCATCACAAGGTCTTCCTCAACCAGCTCGATCGGAAGTTGGAGCGGGGGGGCCCCGTGCCGGCGGATCTGGAGCAGCGCCGCCAGCGCGAGAAGCGCGACCTCGAGCTCTTGCGCCGGGCGTTCAAGGCCGCCCTCGCCGAGAGCGGCGAGGTGGAGCAGCGCTTCGAACGCGGGGCAAATGCCTACTGGGGGCTCGTCTTCAAAGAAGGCAACGAGAACTCCCGATTCGGCGAACAGGTTCAGGATTACGCGGACTTGTACACCAGCCGCGTCTCCAATTTCCTCTACTACTCACCGATGCAAGTGTTCCGCTCCCCACGCGCGATCATGCCTCACGAGCGCGTGACGGTCCGCCGGGGTTGAATGGCCGACATGGCGTTCAAGTCGGACTCGCACTAGCTTCGTCCTCGCCCCACCATCGTCGGACACCGGGGAGGAACATGACCAAGGTAATCTGGCTGCGGCTCGTCGCCGTGTGCGCGGTGGTCGCCCCCGCCGTGCGCGCCGCACCTGGCGGCCCGCGCCTCTCGCTCTTCGGCCCGCACGAGGACCTTCCCTGGCACCGCCACGACGCCCTCTGGCAGCTCACCGGCAAGGAGTGGACCTCGAAGAAGGAGAAGCCGCTCACCCAGGAGGCATACGTAGTCCCCTCGCGCCCCGGGAAGAACCAGGTCCGCTACTTCGATTTCCACTGGCGCGATTACGACTTCCTCGACGACGACGGCTCGGCGGGGATCCGCTTCTACTTCTACGACCGCGAGTACCCAGTCGCGCGCATCGCCGCCGGACTGGTCCGGCAGAGCTGGGCGTACCTGACCGACCGCTTCAACTACAAGCCGTCCTTCAAGGTCCCGTACATCCTGTACAACACCTACCGCGAGTTCCTGGAGACCAACGTCTTCGAGGTGCAAGAGGGTACGCTCGGCGTCACCAGCCCCCAGGACCTGCGCATGACGCTGTCCTATTCGGGCGACCGGCAGCTCTTCACCGAGGTGTCGACGCACGAGATGGTGCACCAGTTCCAGATCCAGAAGGTGGCCGAGCGCGCCGCCAGCGCCGGCCTGGACAGCCCCATCGGCGCCTTCCCGCTCTGGTTCATCGAAGGACTCGCCGAATACTACGCGCACGGGCAGACCATCGATCCCGAGACGGACATGTTCCTGCGGGACGTGGTGCTGAACCCCAACGGCGAGATCGGCTACGACATCCCCAGCCTCGAGGAGGACCGACCGTACGCATTCCTCTACACGTACAAGTACGGGCAGGCGAGGCTCGTCTTCCTCGCCGAGACCTACGGGGAGAAGGTGATCCAGGCGGTGCTCGATCAGAGCCCGCGGCTGGCGGGCGGCGGGCGCCGCGGCGATCCGGGCGGCGGAGGCGGAGGAGCCGGCGGATTCATGGGCCTCTTGGCGCGCATCGCCGGTGAGCAGCCGCAGCAGATGAACGCGCGCTGGCAGGAGTGGATGCGCAGGCGCGCCTACCCGACTTATCTGCAGTCCAAGCAGGACCTGCCCGACGTGACCGAGCTGAAGCTGCCCGACGAGTTGGACTGGTTCGTCTCCAGCCGGGACGGCAATCTGATCTTCTACCGCGGCGTCGAGCGCGATACCGGCCGCGCCAAGCTGATCCTGATCGATCGGCGCGATCCGAGCTCGCATCGCCAGATCGCGATCGACCAGCACCCCGGCACCGAGAGCCTGCACCCGATAATGAAGAGCGTGATGGCGGTGTGCGACACCGGCATCGCCTGGTTCGCGCAGGACGGCGACTCGGACGTACTGCACTACCGCCCGCTCGACCGCGTGGTCCGCGGCGCCCAGACCGGCCCCGCGCCGCTGCCCGTTTCTCCCGGCATGGCGCGGCCGCCGGGCCGCGGGCGCACGCCCGGCCCGAGCGCGTTCGCCGGCATCGACGCCGTCGGGCAGCGCGCTCCGGTCGACCTGCGTCTCGGGGCGGACCGCGAGATCCGGGTGGTCCGCGACGGCGTCATCGAGGCAGGCGACCCGACCTTCAGCCCCGACTGCCAGCGGTTGGCGTTCTACGGCATGGACCGCGACGGCAAGAGCGACATCTACACCTTCGACCTGCGCGAACGCGACGCGCACTCGCGGCGCCTCACCGAGGATCTGTACGCCGAGCGCGACTTGAGCTGGGGCGACGAGGGCATCGTCTACGCCGGCGACGCGACCGAGAGCGGGCGGTTCAACCTGTTCCGCATCGACCCGGAGACCGGCACCCGCGAGCGGCTCACCGACGCCCCGGTCAACCAGCGGCACGCGGTGGCGCTGGCCGGCGGCGCGGTGCTGTTCGACAGCGAGGCGGGCGGGAAGAGCGACCTGTGGTTCCTGCAGGAGGGTCGCGTCAAGCGGCTCACCGACTTCACCACCGCGCTCTCCCACCCGGGGCTCGCTCCGAACGGCATCTACGGCGTCGCCTGGTACGGCGCCCGCTACCGCATGTTCGAGGTGCCCACCAGCGAGATGCTCTCGGCCGACGAGCAGGACGCGATCCCGCCCAGCTACGCGAGCACGCTCAACTCTCCGCTGTCCTTCCCCGACGAGCCCATTCCGCAGAACGCGGCCGAGTATGCGGCGCTCGACCTGGGCAAGAACTGGCGGCTCGAGGGCGGCGGAGCGGCCATCGGCGGAGTCGGCATCGGCCTCGCGCCGGTGGGAGGCGGCGGCGTGGTCTTCGCGGACGTGCTGCGCGACCGCAGCTTCCTCGCCAACCTGGCGGTGTACGGATCGTTCGACCTGACCGACGCCCTCGCGTTCTACGTGGACCGGTCGAAACGGCTGGTCTGGGGCTTCGGCGCCTTCAACACGTTCCAGGTCGGCCGCGACATCCAGTTCCCCGGCGTGGAGAACTGCGGGCAAGCGCCCCCGCTCGTGAACGGGCAACCGGCGCCGGGGTTCGCCTGCGAGGTGCAGTACCTGCAGCGGATGTTCGGCGCGCAAGGCCTGCTCTCGTACCCGTTCTCGACCTTCAGCCGGGTCGACGCCGCGGTGCGCATCCAGGGGATGTCCCGCTCGCTGCTCGAGAACAGGATTTTCGACGTGAACGGCTTTCCCACCTCACTCCCCGCCGGCGCGGCCAACTCGATCACCGGGTTCGATAGCGAGATCGAATCGAACCTGTCCTATGGATGGGACACCACCCGATACGGACCGGGCGGCGCGATCGGCGGTTCCTCGGTGCTCTTCACCCTGGGCGCCGGGACGTTGCCCAAGCGCGGGGCGGACGGCTTGTTCGCGTACGGGCAGTCGGACGCGATCCACACCATCCGGCTGTTCTCTCGCACCAAGATCACCGCGCGGGCCGCGCTCGGGTATGCGCAGGGAAGCCGCTTCGGCCGGCACTTTTTCTTGAGCTCGTTCGACAACCTGCGCGGGTTCCGCTTCAACGATCCTGGATTGCTCGGTACCGCCTACTACGTGGCGCAGAGCGAGCTGGCCTTCCCGCTCGACTTCCTCATCCGGTTCGCCTTCTTCAGCGGCATCACCGGGATCGTGGGGCTCGACTTCGGCGGCGTGGTGGAGTCGGTCCGCGCGCAGCGGAACCATCCGGGCAGGACCCGGTTCGTCGCCACCGCGTTGCAGGCCTGGGACAACCGCACCATGGATTATGTCCTGGGGGTGAACTTCGGCCTGGGGCCGTTCGAGCTGCGCGTGCAATTCGCGCACGGCGTCGACATCGGCGGGCTGGTGCCGGAGCGGGACGAGAACGGAAACCCGACCTGGGTGCCGAACATCTCGCTGCACTACGCCTACTTCTAGTCGCCGCCGTATTCGGCGGCGCTACGCCTTTCACACCGCGGACGGCGCGGGATGCGCTCCGGCGGCCGGGCGGCTGGACGGTCGGGGGACGGCTGTTGAAATCGCCGCAGGGCATGAGGACCCTTCCGGGAACTGTCGCAAGGAGGGTCCGATGGCGCTGATGGTGGAGAGCGGGTTCGCGCACGAGCACAGGGACGCGGCGTTCGTCCCGCTGCGCGCTGCGCTGGGCAGCACGATGATCTACCACGGGCTCTCCAAGCTGAAGCAGGAGCGCCGCGAGCAGGCCGGGCAGATGTTCGAGCAGCTCGGGCTCCGGCCCGGCAAGCCGCTGGCAATGGCGACCGGGGCCGCCGAGGTCTTCGCCGGCGTCGCCTCGATGCTGGGATTCTTGACGCGCCCGGCGGCGCTGGCGGTGCTCATCACGCAGCTGGTGGCGATCGCCAAGGTGCACGGCAAGCAGGGTTTCGACATCACCAAGGGCGGCTTCGAGTACAACATGGTCCTGATCGCCATCGCCTTGGGCATGCTCGTCACGGGGCCCGGACGGTTCTCGCTGCACGAGCAGCTCGAGCACCTTGCCGAGGGCCGCGGCCCCAAGCGCTTGCTGCGCAAGGTGCGGCCCAGCCCGCTGCTGCGGGCGCTCAAGCTGGTCAAGTAGCCAGCTTTTCCAACTCCTCGGCGTCCGCCAGGTCCCGCAAGCGGCCGGTGGCGCGCTTGTTGCGCAGGAGGTCCTCGCGTCCGATCAACGGGATTTCGTGCCCCTCCACACGCACCGTCGTGCGATGCGTCCATGCCTCCTCGAACGAGACGCCGTCGATCGACGTCAGCAGATCGATGCGGTACGGCGCCACTCCGATCTGGAAGACCAACTCGGGCGTGGCGAGGTCACGTTCGGACAACTCCTGGAGTGGAGCGCCGAACACCAGCAGCGCCCGCCAGACCTTCGAGGCGTTCTCGGGCGTCGCGCGGATCCACACGTCCATGTCGCCCGTCGCCCGGACGACTCCGTGCGCAGCCAGCGCATGCGCTCCAACCAGCAGATAATCAGCGCCAGCCGCGGACAACGCGGCCAACATCTCGGCGAAGTCGCGATTCACGGAAGCTGCCTTCCTTGAAGGCCCAGGCTTGGGTCGTGAGTGTCCAGACCATCAGGAGACGCTGCTGTGGCGTAAGAGCTGGTTCGAGCGCATTGCCGGCGCCCAGCCGCAGAACGCGTGTGGGATAACGCGACCGGTCCATTCGCCCATTCTACCTCAGCGCTGCGCTCGGGCGGCGAGCCACACCGGCGTTCCCGCGAGGACCGTCCCGAGCGCCATCCCCAGGACTCCGGCTGTCCCGGCCAGCGTGCAGCCCAGCGAAGCCGTCAGCGCGGCCACCAACGCGCCGGCGGGCGCGCGACTTGCGCAGCGTGCGGCACTCGTACGCCGCGATGCCCAGGGCCCAGGGAAGCGCCTCCCGGAGCGGGTCGAACTCGGCGGCGCGCGCGAACACCTTGATCAGCGCGGACTGCGCGGCGTCCTCGGCCTCGGCCGGGACGGTCAGCGCGCGCGCCGCGAACGCGCGGAGGACGGGCCACAGGGCGGCGAAGACCGGCTCGAAGGCTTCGCGGTCCCCTTCGGCCAGGCGGCACATCCCTCGCTGGAGCGCGGCGCGCGCGCCGTGGTCCAACTCACCTCCCGAACGGACACTCCGAGCAGTTCTCGCAGCACGACGCGATCGGGCAGCAGCCCGCCGCCGCCGACCCCGCCCATACCGCGGGCGCGGCCAGGGCCAACGCCAGCAGCGTCCAGATCATCCTGCGCCTCATCTTGCCTCCTTCTCCGGCTGCTCGCTTGCAGCCTCCACAAGCATAGGCAGGAGGACGCCCGACCGTGACACGAAAGCGCGCTTCGGTGTGTCCGCCTGCTCGAACGTGTGCTAGAGGGCGCGGTCCAATGCGCCTCCTCCTGCTCGCCATGCTCTTCGCCGCCCCTGCTTTCGCCGGGCGTCCGTTCACCCCGGAGGAGCTGCTCGCCACGCGGCGCCTCGACGACCCGCAGGTCTCGCCCGACGGCAAGCTGGTCGCCTTCACCGTGCGCCAGAAGTCGCTGGAGCTGAATCGGGACGTGAAGGACGTCTGGCTGCAACCCCTCGCCGGTGGTCCCGCGCGCCAGTTCACCCGCGACGGGCGCAGCGAGCATCCGCGCTGGTCGCCGGACGGCAAGCAGCTCCTCGTCGTCTCGCTGCGCGCAGGGCAGGACCAGGCGCAACTCTGGCTCTACGACCTGGCGGACGGCGGCGATCCGCGGCAGGTCACTTCGCTCTTCTTCGGTGCCGACGCCGGGGTGTGGTCCCCGGACGGACGCTGGATCGCGTACACCAGCGAGGTCTACCCGGGGTGCGCGGGCGACACGGCCGCGGTGGACGCGTGCGACAGGAAGCGGTTCGAGGAGCGGAAGGCGAGCAAGGTCGAGGCGCGCATCGTCGACCACCTCTTCGCGCGCCACTGGACGGAGTGGAAGGAAGGCAAGCGTACCCACGTCTTCGTGCAGCCTGCGCAGGGCGGCGCGGCGCGCGACCTGACGCCCGGGGACTCGGACTGGCCGACCTTCCGCCTGGGCGGCGGTGACGACATCGCCTTCACGCCCGACGGCGCGCAGGTCATCGTCAGCGCCAAGCCTGCGCAGCGGGAGGCGTGGAGCACCAACGGCGACCTGTGGTCCATCCCCGTCCAGGGCGGCGCGCCGCGGAATCTAACCACCGGAAATCCAGGCGACGACGCCTCCCCGAAGCCGTCCCCCGACGGGCACTGGCTGGCGTGGCTCGCGCAGGCCCGCAACGGGTACGAGTCCGACCAGTGGAAGCTGATGCTGATGGATCGGCGGAGCGGCAAGGTATCCCTCATCGGCGATTTCGGCGACGACGTCGGCGCCTTCTCCTGGCGCCGCGACTCCAGCGGCCTGGTCGCCGCGGTCCAGCACCACGGGCGCAACTACCTGAATACGGTCTCGCTGGAGGGGAAGGTCGCCCGCCATGCCGACTCGCCCGCGAGCGGCGATTTCGCGCTCGCGCCGGACGGGTCGGTCGTCTTCGTCCAGAGCGGGATGGTGCGCCCTCCGGAGCTTTCGCGTCTCGTGCCCGCCGGGCAGCCGAAGCGGCTGACTGCCTTCAACCACGACCAATACGCCGGCATCGACATGCCCGGCGATCCGCAAGACCTGTGGGCCCCTGCGAAGGACGGCGCGAAGGTGCACTCCTGGATCGTCCGCCCGCCCGGTGGGCAGCGCGCCCCGCTCCTCCTGCTCATCCACGGCGGCCCGCAGGGCGCCTGGGAAGACGAATGGGGCACGCGCTGGAACGCGGCCGCGTTCGCGGCGCGCGGGTACGTCGTTCTGGCGGTGAACCCTCGCGGCTCCACCGGATACGGGCGCGCCTTCGAGGAGCAGATCTCCGGCGACTGGGGCGGGCTGGCGTACGACGATCTGATGCGCGCGGTCGACGCGGCGGAGAAGCTGCCTTACGTGCTCCCGGGCCGGACCTGCGCAGCGGGCGCTTCGTTCGGCGGGTACATGATCGACTGGATCGCCGGGCACACGGACCGGTTCAGGTGCCTGGTCAGCCACGACGGCGTGTACGACCTCGCCGCCGAGTACGGCTCGACCGAGGAGCTGTGGTTCCCCGAGTGGGAGATGCGCGGGACGCCCTGGGACAACCCCGATGCGTACCGGAAGTGGAGCCCCAGCACGTACGCGAAGAGCTTCAAGACCCCGACGCTGGTGGTGCAGGGAGAGCTCGACTTCCGCGTGCCCGTCGAGCAGGGCCTGGGGATGTTCACCGCCCTGCAGCGCCAGGGCGTCCAGTCGCGGCTCCTCTATTTCCCCGACGAGGGCCACTGGGTGCTGAAGCCCCGCAACAGCCAGCTCTGGTACCGCACCGTGCTCGACTGGATCGACGCACACGCGAAGAACGTTCCCGACGCCCCGCGCAGCAGCAACTGAAGGAGTGGACATGCACAGGATCGCTTTGGCCGCTTTCGCCGCCCTCGCCGCCTGCTCGTCAGCACCTGCTCCGCGCCCCGCCGCGACTCCGTCGCAGGCCGCCTCCGCCTCGCCGGCCGCGGTGGCGGTGGACGAGAGCGCGATGGACCCGAGCGCCGACCCGTGCGACGACTTCTACCAGTACGCGTGCGGCGGCTGGATGAAGGCCAACCCGATCCCGCCGGACAAGTCGCGCTGGACGCGCAGCTTCGACACGGTCAACGAGCGCAACCAGATGCTCCTGAGGGAGATCCTGGAGAAGGATGCCGCCGGCCAGGGCGATCCCGCCGACCCGTATGCGAAGAAGGCCGGCGACTTCTATGCCACCTGCATGGACGAGCCGAAAGCCGAGACCGCCTCGTTGAAGAGTCTTCAAGAAAGCCTCGCCTCCATCGACGCCGTGAAGGATCCCAAGCAGCTCGCGCAGCGGGTGGGCGAGATGCACCTGACCGGAGCGCGCAACTTCTTCCTCTTCCGATCCATCCAGGACGCGAAGGACGCGACGCAGGTGATCGGCCTCGCCGACCAGGGCGGGCTCGGCCTCCCCGACCGCGACTATTACGTCAAGGACGACCCGAAGATGCAGGAGACGCGCAAGCGCTACCAGGAGTTCGCCGCCAACCTGTTCGAGCTGGCGGGCGTTCCCGAAGCCGACGCGCGCAAGCAGGCGGAGACGGTGATGCGCATCGAGACGGCGCTGGCCAAGTCGTCGATGACGCGCGTCGATCGGCGCGACCCGTACAAGGTCTACCACCGGCTCGACCGCAAGGGCCTGCAGGAAAAGGCGCCCAGGTTCGATTGGAACGCCTACTTCGCCTCCATCGGCCACGACGTGCAGCCGATCAACGTCGCGGTCCCGGAGTTCTTCACCGGGCTCGAGGCGGTGCTGGTCGAGAGCCCCCTGCCGGAGGTGAAGACCTACCTTCGGTTCCGCGAGATCCACGCCGACGCGGACGCGCTGGGCAAGGCGTTCGTCGAGGAGAACTTCCGGTTCAACCAGTTCCTCACCGGCCAGAAGGAGATCGCGCCGCGCTGGAAGCGCTGCGTGCAGATGACCGACGCGGCCCTGGGCGAGGCGGTGGGGCGCACCTTCGTGAAGACCACCATCGGCGACCAGGGCAAGAGCATCGCCAAGCAGATGATCCAGGGCATCGAGAAGGCGTTCGACGCGAATCTCGCCCTCGTCTCCTGGATGGACGACGCGACCCGCAAGGCTTCGGCCGAGAAGCTGCACAAGCTGGACAACAAGGTGGGGTACCCCGACCGGTGGCGCGAGTACGACTCGATGAAGATCGACCGCACCTCGCTGCTCGCGAACCTGAAAGAGGGGGCGCGCTACGCCGCCAAGCGCGACCTGGACATGATCGGCAAGCCGGTCGATCGCAACGAGTGGGGCATGACGCCCGCGACGGTGAACGCCTACTACAACGCCGGCAAGAACGAGATGGTCTTCCCGGCCGGCATCCTGCAGACGCCGTTCTTCGCGCCCGGCGCGCCCGACCCGACCAACCTGGGCGGCGCCGGACTGGTGATGGGCCACGAGCTGACCCACGGATTCGACGACCGCGGCCGGCAATACGACGGCGACGGCAACCTGCGCGAGTGGTGGACGCCGCAGGTGGCGGAGGCCTACAAGGAACGGGCCGCCTGCGTCGCCAACCAGTACGACCAGTACGTCGCGACCGACGACGTGCACGTGAACGGCAAGCTGACGCTGGGCGAGAACATCGCGGACATCGGCGGACTGAAGCTCGCGCTGGCGGCGCTGCGCGCGAACGGGCAGCCCCGGCCCGGCACCTCCAGGTTCACGCCCGAGCAGCAGCTCTTCCTCTCCTTCGGGCAGGTGTGGTGCCAGAACGCGACCCCGCAGGAGCGCAGGCTGCGGGCCGTCACCGATCCGCATTCGCCGGGCCGGTGGCGCGTGAACGGACCCGTCTCGGACAACGAGGACTTCGGGAAGGTGTTCTCCTGCAAGTCAGGGACGAACATGAACCCGGTGAAGAAATGCGTGGTGTGGTGAGCTAGCCGCCGCCGGATTCGGCGGCGCTACGCCTTTCCCAGCGGACGGTGTGGCATGCGGTCAGGCGCAGCTACCGAGCTGACCGTCGCGCGCGCCCTGGCATCGGAGCGGCGCCAGGCAGTTGGAATCGCGGGAGCAGGGCCCGCCCCGGTCTTGCGCGGCCCGGCATTCTCCGGCGAACTGCCGCGTGCCAATCGAGAGGTCGTTCGAGCAGAAGAGCCCGCTCTTGCAGTCGCCGCCGCTCAGGCATCTCTCGCCGGGTCCGGAGAACGAGAAGGAGCAGACCCCCGTCTCCGCCGCGGTCCCCTTCAGGCAGACCAGGCCGCCTCCGCAGCCGGAATCGTCGCCGCACGGGTCGCCGGGCCGCGCGCCGCAGGCGCAGAGCAGGACCGCGACGCAGAGCAGGCGCTTCACAGCGAACCTTCCAGGAGCGCCGACACGCTGCGACCGGGGCCGTCGATCCCCGACCCGTGCATGCGATAGCTGCGGTCGGCCAGGTTCTCGGCGGCCACCGTGAGCCGGAGCCAGTCGAACAGCCTGGCTCCGGCGCGGACCGTCACGGCCATCCAGCCCGGCGTGCCCGGACAGGTCCCGGGCACGTCGGGGCAGATGCGCGGGTCGGTGAGATCGCTCAGACCGAGCCTGTCCTGGCGGAGCGCGAACCGCACCAGCACCTCGGCGAAACCCGCGTTGCCCGCCGCCCGCCAGCCGAGGCCGATCTTGCCGAAGAGCGGCGGCACCTTTTCCGCGGGTTCCTCGATGAACGTGGAGGGCGCGGACGGATCCGCCGCGGGGACCTGCCGGCGGACCTGGCCGTGCGCCCAGGCGGCATTGCCGAAGACGGCCACGCGGTTCCAGATCGGCACGCGGCCGTAGATCTCCACCGCGTGGTAGCGGGCGGAATCCGCGTTCGCCACCCGCACGACGCGCAGCCCATCGAGCACGGTCTGCCCGTCGATCGAAGCGCCCGCCCGGCCCAGCGCGTCGGCGATGTACGTGTAGGAATAGGCCAGCCCCGCTTCCGCGCCTCGGGGGAGCTGCAGCTTGGCGTCGACCTCGCCGCTCAGGGCCCGCTCCGGGGAGAGTCCACGGGTCGGCAGCAAGAACGAGCCGCCCTCGGCGCCGAGCCGCGCGTAGTCGTCGAGATTCGGCGCGCGGAAGCCGAGCGAGACGCCGCCGCTGAGAGCGACGGTGGGCGCAGGCGCCCAGCGCAGGTGCAGTCCGGCGGCGTAGACGGGCACCACCTCCACGTGCGCCGGCAGAGGCTGGATGCCCGCGCCGGGAAAGAGCCGCGTCAGGCGATCGTCCGCGGGGAGGGCCACCCGGACGGCGCCGAGCCGCAGCTCGGAATGGAGCGAGAAGCGTTCCGCCAGGTCGAGCCGGTGGCCGGCGAACGCGCCGGCGCTCTGGTAACCGACCCCCTCCGAGTAACGCGCCAGCTCCGGGCGCCCGTCGAGCGTCCCGCTCGAGATGGTCCCGCGCGCCGCCCTGCTGGCGAGGAAGTCCCGGTACCCTTCGAGCCCGACCACCAGCGGGCCCGCAACCCGCGCTTGACCTTCCACCTGCAGGCCCAGCGTGCCGACCCGGTTGTCGTCGCGCTCCTGCGCATCGCGCGCGACGCGGTAGCGATCCGCGAGCTCGCGCTGCCGGTGGAAGGATGCCGTGGCCCGGAGGTTCGACAGCGGGCCCCCGGCATCGGCGTCCAGGCGCAGGTACGCGAGCTGCCTTTCCTGAAGACTGAACAGGCGGATGTCGGCCGGCGTCGACCGATCGGTGCGCGGCACGTCGAACTGGCGCGTGCTCTGCACCACCGCAGTCAGCTCCAGCCCCGGCGCGGTCTCCACGGTCCCCGCCGCCGAAGCGCTCCACTCGTCGTAGCCGGTAAACCGCTGCACCCCCGTGTCCTTGCCGCCGCGCAGCTCGTCGAAATGGCGCAGGCTGCCGGTCGCGACGGCGGCGGCGCGATCCCCGGACCAGCGCAGCCGGCCGCCGACCTGGGCGCTCTCGTCCGCGCTGCTCGACGACGCGCGGACGTCCGCGCGCCAGGTGCGGCTGTCGCGCAGCGCCGGCTGGAGCGAGAGGACGTTGATCGCGGCTCCGATGGCGTCCGAGCCGTGCATGGCCGAGCCGGTCCCGCGCACCACCTCGATGCGCTCGGCGAGCAGCGGGTCCACCGTGTTCAGGTACTGGTTGGGACCCGCGCGGAAGGTCGAGTTGTTGAGCCGGATGCCGTCGACCAGCAGCAGGATGCGGTTCCCGAACAGCCCCCGCACGAAGGGCGCGCCGCCGCCGTAGTTGGTGCGCTGGAGGAAGACGCCCGGCTCCTCGAGCAGCGCCTCGGGCGTGGAGCGCGCCTGCCGCCGGTCCATCTCCTCGCGATTCAGGACCGATGCGGCGCGCGGGCTTTCGATCAGGACCTCGCGCCGGCGGGCAGCGGTGACGGTGACGTCCAGCGTCGCCTCTTCGGCCGGCTCGTCCGCGACCGCGGCGGCCCCGAGGGAAAGTTGCGCGAGCGACGCGATGCACCCGATGAGGCCCGCCCTCGACATGATCCCCTCCAGTGAGGCATCCTACATTAGTCGGATGGGGCTTCTTGGGGTGAGCGAGCACAATCGCCCGCCGGGGGTTCCTCACAAATCTCGAGGTGGATATGCGCCCGACCTTGTCGGCAGCCGTGGTCCTGTCCTTCGCACTGTTCACCGCGGCCTGTGGATCCGGAGAGCGCTCCTCGGCCACGAGTGCGGAGCTGAGGAGCGCCGCTTCCCGCGACAGCATGGCCGGCGGGAACAAGGTCATCGGCGTGATGACCCGCAACCTGTACCTCGGCGCGGACCTCGGCCCGGTGATCGCCGCGCAGAACCTTTCGCAGTTCGTCGGGGCGGCGAGTGCCGCGTGGGCCATGGTCCAGAAGAACGACTTCCATACCCGCGTCCACGCGCTCGTCGCCGAGATCGCGAAACGGCGTCCCGCGCTGGTCGGTTTGCAGGAAGCATTCACCTGGCACACCGTCTCGCGCGTCGACGGCAAGGCGACCGTCGTCTACGACTACATTCCGGAGCTGCTCGCCGCCCTCGCCGCGCGCGGACTCGAGTACCGGTTGGCGGCCCAGGTGGAGCTGCTCCAGTTCCAGGCGCCGACCGTCTTCGGTTTCGACGTGCGGACGACGGACCACGGCGCGATCCTCGCGCGCGAGGACGTGCACACGTCCAATGCCGTCGGCAAGGCGTTCAGCGACCAGAACCTCCTGCCGCTCAGCATCCTCGGAACGCCCCTGCTCGTGAAGCGCGGGTACATGACGGTCGACGTGAAGTACGGCGACCAATCGCTGCGCTTCGTCTCCACCCATCTGGAGTCTTTCCATCCGGCCTTCCGGCAGCTGCAGGCCGCGGAGCTCGCCACGGTGCTCGCGGGCGAGGCGCGCCCGGTGATCCTGGTCGGCGATCTCAACTCGCATCCGGGAACGGAGGGCGAGGCAATCCTCGCCGCCGCCGGATTCGAGGACGTCTGGCCCGCGCTCCACCCCACCCGCCCCGGCTTCACCTGCTGCTTCCTCGAGGACCTGACCAAGACACAGGGCGCCGCGCTGTCCGAGCGGATCGATTACGTGCTCACCCGCGGGGCGCTCCGGCCGGGCAAGGCCAGCGTTCTCGGCGCCAAGCGCTCCTCGCGCGTAGACGGGCTGTGGCCCAGTGACCACGCCGGGGTCTTGGCCGCGGTGCGCATCGGGGGTCGCGAAGACGGCGAAGACGGCGAAGACCGCGAAGACGGCGAGGATGGCGGCGAGGACTGATCAGGGTCCGCAGGACACGAGCGGCGCCAGCGGCGAGAACTTCCACGGCATGAGCGCCAGGTCGTCGTATTCGGTATCGCAAAATGGCGGGTTGAACGCCGTCGCTGGCGCGGCGCCGGTGTACCCGGCGCTTGACAACGCGGGTCGGCCGTTGCTGATCGTGCGCCCTCGCGCGCACGCCGCGCGAGCATCCAGGAGACCCCATGAAGCGACTGCTCGTCCCCGCCGTCCTCGCCGCCGCCTGCAGCTCCGCGCCGCAGACCCGGCCGCACGTGCCGGCGACGGGCCCGGTCGCGCAGACGCCGCCCTCGCCTTCGCCCGAGCCGCCGCCGATCGACGAGTCGGCGATGGACAAGTCCGTCGACCCCTGCGCCGACTTCTATCAGTACGCCTGCGGCAGCTGGCTGAAGAAGACGCCCATCCCGGAGGACCGCGCCAGCTGGAGCCGCGGGTTCTCGGAGGTGTTCCAGCGGAACGAGGCGCTGTTGCGGCAGATCCTGGAGAAGGACGCGAAGGGCGGGCCCGATCCCGCCGATCCGTTCGCGAGCAAGGTGGGCGCCTTCTACGCAACCTGCATGGACGAGCACAAGGCGGAGACGGCCTCGTTCGCGGCGCTGCAGGACGATCTGCAGAAGATCGACGCCGCCCACGACGCCAGGGCGCTCGCGAGGGAGGTCGCGCGGCTGCAGGCGACCGGCGCGCAAGCGTTCTTCGGGTTCTCGTCGCAGCAGGACTTCAAGGACGCGACGCAGGTCATCGGCGGCGCGGACCAGGGCGGCCTGGGCCTGCCTGACCGCGACTACTACCTGAAGGACGACCAGCGCATGCGTGACCTGCGCACGCTGTACCAGGAGCACGTGGAGAAGATGCTGGCGCTCGCCGGGGCATCCGACGCGGACGCGAAGAGGGGAGCCAGGACGGTGATGGACATCGAGACGGCGCTCGCCCGGGTCTCGATGGACAAGGTGGAGCGGCGCGACCCGAACAAGGTCTACCACCGGCTGGAGCGCGCGGGCCTGAAGAAGACCGCGCCGCACTTCCTGTGGGACGCGTACTTCGAGGAGATCGGCGCGCCTTCGGTGCAGAACGTCAACGTGCTCACGCCCGACTTCTTCGCCGGCATGGACAAGCTCCTGGCCGCGAAGGGGAAGCTGAACGACGTGAAGACCTATCTGCGCTGGACCGCCATCTCGGCGGCGGCCCCCGCGCTCGGGCAGGCCTTCGTCGAGGAGCGGTTCCGGCTCACCCAGGCGCTGACCGGCACCAAGGCCATCCTGCCGCGCTGGAAGCGCTGCGTGCAGATGACCGACAACGCGCTGGGCGAGGCCATAGGCCGCTCCTTCGTGGTGACCACCATCGGGGAGGACGGCAAGAGGATCGCGAAGGAGCTGGTCCAGGGCATCGAGGGCGCGTTCGAGCGCAACCTGGCGGAGGTCTCCTGGATGGACGATGCCGCGCGCGCCGCCTCGCGCGACAAGCTGCGGAAGATCGACAACAAGATCGGCTACCCGGAGAGGTGGCGCGACTACTCGACGATGAAGATCGGCCGCGAGTCCCTCCTGGCGAACCTCGACGAGGCGGCGTGGTTCGAGACCAGGCGCGACCTCGCCAAGATCGGCAAGCCCGTCGACCGGAACGAGTGGGCCATGACGCCGGCCGCGGTGAACGCCTACTACAGCCCTTCCATGAACGAGATGGTCTTCCCCGCCGGGATCATGCAGGCGCCCTTCTTCAAGACGGACGCTCCGGTCGTCACCAACCACGGCGGCCTGGGAATGGTGATGGGCCACGAGCTGACGCACGGCTTCGATGACGAGGGCCGCCAATTCGACGGCGACGGCAACCTGCACGAGTGGTGGTCGCCCGAGGTCAGCAAGGCATTCGAGGAGCGGGCTGCCTGCGTGGCAGACAAGTACGAGCAGTACGTCGCGGTGGACGACGTGCACTTGAACGGCAAGCTGACGCTGGGCGAGAACATCGCCGACATCGGCGGGTTGAAGATGGCGCTCTCCGCTTTGCGTCAGAAGCAGGGCCGCAGCGACGCGCGCACCGACCGGGACTTCTTCGTCGCCTTCGCGCAGTCGTGGTGCACCAATTATCGACCGGAGGCGGCCCGCCTGCAGGCGCAGATCAATCCGCACTCGACGGCGCAGTGGCGGGTCAACGGCCCCGTCTCGGACAACGGGGACTTCGCCAGGACGTTCTCGTGCAAGGCAGGCTCCGCGATGAACCCGGAGAAGAAGTGCGCGGTCTGGTAGCCGTCCCCGGCTTGCTCGCAGCCCCGCTGCCGGATAGGTAGGTGGCATGGATCCCGCCTCTACCGCCGCGCTCGCGATCCTGATCAAGGGGCTCGTCCCAATCCTGGGGGCGCTGATCTGCCTCGGCACGCCGGTGGCGATCATATTCACGGTGAAGCACTTCAAGCTCCGCCACCGCGAGCTGGACCTGGAGGCCGAGCTGCACGGCAAGCAGACCCAGGCACGCCTCGGGGCCATCGAAGCCCGGCTGGGCACGCTGGAGACTGCCCTCGGGGCGCTGGTGCACGGCCCCTCCTCGGCGTCCCTGCAAAATCGCAAGTCGCTGCTGGAGCCGCCGCCCGCTTCGGCGGACGCGCCCGCCGAAACGGATCCACAGCGCCTTCGCAGCCGCTGATCCGCCTCGATCAGGTGCCGTCGCCCGGGTCCGCTTCCGTGCCGTGCCAGCTCAAGTACTCCATGTGCCAGATCTCCTTCTCCGTGTTGTACGAGGAGAAGTGGAAATCCCGGGAGTACTGCGCGAGCCACATCCCCGCCGCGGAGCGGCGCGCGTCGGCGTTGCGCTTGCGGCTGATGCCGTGCCAACGCGCGCTGCCGGAATCGGTGGCGTAGGGGAAGTCGATGTCGACCACCAATCCCGACTCGTGCGGCGACAAGCCCGCGGGCGCCTTGAATCCGATCGAGTCGTTCCAGAGCTGCTGCGCCAGCTTGGCACTCCAACCGGGCTGTTCGCCAAGGTGCCGGATGAAGGCCTTCTGCGCCGCCGGATCGTGCAGGTTGCTCTGCGCCTCGTTCTCCAGGGACGCAGGAAAGGTCCGGTTGCCGTACGCGGCCGCCTTCTCCTCGAGCTGGCTTTTCAGCTGACGCAAGAAGCCGGCGCCGTCCTGCTCGGGCGAGCGCCAGCCGCTGCCGATCACCACCCGCTTCATGCTCTCGTCATCGAGGCGCTGCCCTTCCTGGGTCAGCGCGGTCATCAGCGCGGTCAGCGGTTCGACCAGGACGGGGTGGATGAGCCGGCTATCGCGGCCGTAGTCGGCGCCGGCCGCACGCGCGTCGCTCCCCGGGCCGGTGTACTCGACGACCGTACCGCGGGGAACCAGGAACTTGGGACGGTTCTTGTTGTTGGTGACCTTCGTGGCCTGCGAGAAGACATGGAAGTTGCCGAAGCCCTTCCCGTCGACGCGCTTGGTCCCGTCGGTCTTCAATTGGGTGTCGCCCGGCGGCGTGGTGGGCGCGGCCGGCGGCGGCGACGCCCGCGGGACCGGGGCAATCCCGGGGATCGAGCGGCCGTCGAAGAGCGTGTACGTGTACATCTTGTCCGCATCGAGCTGGATCAGCTTCCAGAACCTCGCCCACGGAGAACCCTCGTCGTCGCCGCCCGCGACGAGCTGGATCCCGCCTCCGACGTCGGGCACTTCGTCGCCAGGCGGCGCCGGCGCGATCATCGCCGGGAACTCGCCCTCCTCGGTCGGGTCGTCGTCCTGGCGGATGCCGTCCTCCGCCATGTCCTTCCACACCCTGACGTGGCCCTTGGGTTTGAGGCAAGGCTTGCCCTGCCACTCGCCGATCTCGTACTCGTACTGGCCGTCTTCGAGGTGGATCTCCGGCTCGCCGTCGATCATCAGGGCCGGATCCACCGTGGCCAGGTACTCCGCGACGTGCCGGTGGCCCTTGCCGCACTTGTACGCGACGCCGAGCGTGTCGTTGAACTGCTTGCCCTCGGGCGCCACCCGGCCGTCGACCTGACCGCGGATGCCGAGCAGGTTCATCTGCCAGGGCTTGTCCCCGAACTTCGCCCCGGACTTCTGCACGGCTTGCTTGAACAGGTCCCAGCGCTTCTCCTCGTACGGCTTGGCGGGCGCGGTGCACGCATCGCCGCCGAACGAAGAGTCGAGCAGCGCCTCGTCGAGCGCGAGCAGCGTCTTCGGCCCGAGCAGCCCGTCGGCGTCGAGCGGGGGGTGCTTGCCGTCGTCGACGTGACGGTCGTTCCACCGCGCCTGGAACTCGCTCAGGGCGCGCTTGGTCTCCGGATCGTACTTCCCGCTCTCCAGCTTGGCGCCGATGAGCTTCTTCAGCGCCTTCTGGACGGCCTTCACCGCGTCTTGCCGGTCAGATCCGGGTCTCAGGACGAGATCGTGCCGGGCGGCCATCCGCGCCAGGTCCGGCACGTCCTTGAGCTCGCTCTTGAGAAGCTGGTCGACGACGTGGCGCGCCTCTTCCTTGCCGTCACCGCTGCCGGCCTCGAACACCGCCGCGGCGGGCTTCTTCTCCGGCGGCCGCGGCGGCTGTTTCGATTCGGGGACCGGCCTGCCCGCGGCGCGCAGGAGGGCAGCTTCCGCGCGCTTGAGCAGCGCCGGGATCACCTTGCCTTCGGCGATGAGGTCCATGTGATCGTGCGGATCGGGCATCCACAAGACCTTCGCCTGCAGGGGATCGGGATCGGACCTGTTGCGCTTGAGGAAGCGCGGCGGCGTCTTGTCCTGGACCGTGGCCTTGGCCCACGATTTGAGCATCTGCTCGAAGTGGTAGCGCGGGGTCTTTCCGGCGCCGATCAGATCGATGCTGTGCCCGTCCTCCTTCAGCCACTTCTCGTACCTGGAGCGCAGCCCGTACATGGAATCGATCAAGCTGATGTGCACCAGGTCCTTGTCGTCGAGCCAGCGGTAAACGGTGGCGTACCCCGCGCTGTGGCTCAAGGCCACGACTGGCCCTTTCGCGCCTGCGGTGTGGAGCAGGCCCTGCAGGTCGGTCCAGACCACTTCCGACTGGTTGTCGGAGTTGATCTCCGCCTCGGGGACGACGAACAGAGCCTGGACGCCGGACTGCTCGAACTGATCCCTGAGGGGCGTGCCGTTGGGCCGCTTGTAAACCTTGTTGCTGGTGAACGAACCGAGCGCGCCCTTCCAGGCCGTGTCGGCGTTGTCGAACATCCCGTGCACGTAGACGACCGTGCCGAGCAGGTCGCCGTCGGGCTGCCAGGTCCAGACGGCGTCGACGCCGTTTCTCGGAGCCTTGTGTCCGGTGACCACGATTCTCTTCGGCTCGCTCACGACTCGTCCTCCGCCGGCAGCTCCTTGCTGAACAGCTCGACGAAGTACTTCCCGTCAGCGAGGTCGGTGAACCTGTACTTGCCGTCGTCGCCAGTGACCCAGTGGTCCCCGTTCCAGCTCAGCTCGGTGCTGCCGCCGGCGAGCGTCTCCGGCGTGACCAGCGACCCGTCCCCGCTGTCCTTGTGCAGCCGGAAGGTCGCCGCCTTCATCACGTGGTCGCCCACGTGGAAACTGCCCTGGATGACCTTGCTGGCGCTGGTGGGCGCGTCGGACTTGGGTCGCGCAACCCGGAAATCGCTGATGATGAGCACCACGGGGTGCCCCGCCTGGAACTTCAGGCCAGCCTGCGCCTCGGAGAGGCTGGCGGCGCGCTCCTCCGCCGCGGCATCTTTGTCGCCCACGGATCCCCCCGGATCGAGGCATCCATTGTTCACCGTTTTCGCCGGATGCTCAAGCCCGGCGGGAGCGCTCTCGAGGGTGGGCGTGAACGCGTTCCCGAGGCGGATGCCTGGATCGCCAAGCGAGTGCTACACTGACGGCATGTACCTCGTCGAGCTCGCTGCTGCGCGCAGTGGCGCTCGCCGGGCCGGATGCTCTCGCGCGCCTGCGAGCGATCTGCCGGCCCGGCGCAGACGTGCGCTTCGTCTTCGAGCTCCACTCCGACCCGATCGAGCTCGAGCGCCGCTATCTCGACGCTGGCTTCGCGCTCTCCGGAACCCGAGTGCCGATCGAGACTGCCCGCGCGTTCCCCACCACCTGGGCGAAGAAGCTGGGCTTCTCGGGCAAGCCGCGCTCCTTCTGGGAGTTCCGCGGACGCGCCGTCTGACTTCGTCACGATGAGGCGAGGCCGCGTTCGGCGCGTTGCCGCCGCCATTGGAGTCAATCCGAGCACGATCCTGCGGCCACCCTCTCGAGTACGCGCAGCTACTTTTCAACTGGCCCCACTGGAGAAACCTGCTACTTTCGGCGGCGGTAGCGCGTCCCTGACTGGTGCGGGGCCCGGTCTTCAAAACCGGTGGCGGGCGCTGAGAGGCGTCTTCGGTGGGTTCGATTCCCATGCGCTACCGCCACCAACCTCGCGGAATTCCTAATGCTGGCGTGCGTCCGAGGCGCCCGTCTCCAGCCCGTCTCCAATCTTTTCAGTGGGCGCATCGAGCAGCCTGATCGCCGACTCGCGTGCCGCCGGCGACAGGTGCATGTACCTCTGCGTCGTGCTCAGGTGCTGGTGCCCGGCGAGCTCCTGGATCGACTTCGCCGTAGCGCCGCGCATCGCCAGCCGCGAGCAGAAGGTGTGGCGGAGGATGTGCAGCTCGCCGAGCGCGCGGCCGTCGACCACGCGCAGGCCGGCGCGCTGCTGCGCCTTCGCCATGTAGTAGCGGATCGTCCCCACGCTGAGCGGCCGTCCGTCATGCCGGTACAGCACGCGGGGTCCTCGCAGGTGTCGCGCGGCCGAGAGCGCCGCGGCGAGCCTACGGGTCATGGGCACCTTCCGGGACTTGCCGCCCTTGGGCAGGCCCACCTTGCCGCGCCAGTCGTTGCGCGCGCCGGTGAGCAGGTTGCGGCGGAAGTCCATGTCGCTCCACTCCAAAGCGATCATCTCTCCCATCCGCAGGCCCGCATCGGCGCCGAGCAGCACGGCCAGGTGCGCGAGCGGGTCCACCTTCCCTGCAGCTTCGACGAGCCGCTCCAAGTCAGACTCCTCGTAGAACTCCATCTCGTTGTGCGTGACCTTGAGGAGCCGCACCGTCGCGGGCATGCGGTCGATGACCTTCCATTCGACTGCGACGCGCAGCATCTTCGCCAGGACCGTCAGAGCGTTGTTG